>JALZKQ010000108.1 GCA_030859165.1 Actinomycetota bacterium | reverse complement strand
GGCCGTAGCTGCGGGCGCAGGCGCCGGGCGGGGTCGGCCCACCGGCTGGGCGGCCGCGCGACTCCCGGGGATGGGTCACGGTCGGCTGCGGAGCGGGCGGCCACGACGGCGACCAGGGCAGCGAGCTCGGAGTCCGTCGGCTCGCCTCGGACGACCCGCAGCAGGGGGCCGGAGATCTCCTCGACGTCACTCACAGCGGGATGTTCCCGTGCTTCTTCGGTGGCAGCGTCTCCCGCTTGGTGCGCAGCAGCCGCAGGGCGCGGACCACCTCGAGCCGGGTCTCGTGCGGCGCGATGACGGCGTCGATGTACCCGCGCTCGGCGGCGACGTAGGGGTTGGCCAGCGTGTCCTCGTACTCGGTGATCAGCTCGGCCCGCCTGGCGTCGGGGTCCGCGGCCGCCTTGATGTCGTTGCGGTAGAGGATGTTGACCGCGCCCTGGGCGCCCATCACCGCGATCTGCGCGCTCGGCCAGGCGATGTTGAGGTCAGCCCCGAGGTGCTTGGAGCCCATCACGTCGTACGCCCCGCCGTACGCCTTGCGGGTGATGACGGTGACCAGCGGGACAGTGGCCTCGGCGTAGGCGTAGATGAGCTTCGCGCCGCGCCGGATGATGCCGTTCCACTCCTGGTCGGTGCCGGGCAGGAAGCCCGGGACGTCCACGAACGTCAGGACCGGCAGGTTGAAGGCGTCGCACGTCCGCACGAAGCGGGCTGCCTTCTCGCTGGCGTCGATGTCCAGCGTGCCGGCGAGCTGCAGGGGCTGGTTGGCCACGACACCAACGCTGCGCCCCTCCACCCGGCCGAAGCCGACGACGATGTTGGGCGCGAACTTCGCGTGCACCTCGAGGAACTCGGCGTCGTCGACGACCGCTGCGATCGCGGCGTGGATGTCGTAGGGCTGGTTGGGCGAGTCGGGGACCAGCGAGTCGAGTGCCCGGTCGGTGTCGCTGAGCTCGTCGTCGGCAGGTTCGTCGTAGGTGGGAGCCTCGTCGAGGTTGTTGCTGGGCAGGTACCCCAGCAGCGCCCGCACGTAGGCGATGGCGTCGTCCTCGTCGGAGGCCACGTAGTGGCTGTTGCCGGACTTCGTGTTGTGCGTGCGGGCTCCCCCGAGCTCCTCCATCGTGACGTCCTCGCCGGTGACGGTCTTGATGACGTCGGGACCGGTGATGAACATGTGCGACGTGCCATCCACCATCACGGTGAAGTCAGTGACGGCGGGGGAGTAGACGTGCCCACCGGCGCAGGCGCCCATGATCAGCGAGATCTGGGGGACGACACCGGAGGCGTGCACGTTGCGGCGGAAGATCTCGCCGTACAGCCCGAGCGAGACGACCCCCTCCTGGATGCGCGCACCGGCGCCCTCGTTGATGCCGACCATCGGGCATCCGGTCTTGACCGCGAGGTCCATCACCTTGCAGATCTTCTCGCCGTAGACCTCGCCGAGGCTGCCGCCGAAGACGGTGAAGTCCTGGGCGAAGACGCAGACCATCCGGCCGTCGACGGTGCCGTAACCGGTGACGACGCCGTCCCCGTACGGGCGACGATCCTGCAGGCCGAAGGCGGTGCTGCGGTGGCGGGCGAGCTCGTCGATCTCGACGAAGGAGCCGTCGTCGAGCAGGCGCTCGACGCGCTCGCGCGCGGTCAGCTTGCCCTTGGCGTGCTGCTTGTCCACCGCCCGCGCAGAACCGGCGTGCACGGCCTCGTCGAGCCGGCGCCCGAGGTCGGCCAGCTTGCCTGCCGTCGTGTGGATGTCGATGGAGTCCGGCGGTGTCTCGAACGTCGGTGACCCGGTTCGGGCCGGGCTGTCGGCTGCGGATTCGCTCACGGGCGCCACCCTAGCGACCGGCACCCTTGTCGCAGGGACGCCCAGCGAGGATAGGTCCGTTGCGGGGACGCCCAGCGAGGATAGGTCCGTTGCGGGGACGCCCGGCAACCACGCGAGGGAGCACAACATGGACGCGGACCGGATCTCCGCGCAGGTCGTGCAGCCGGGCACGCCCTGGAGCCGGCTGGTGGTACCGCCCTCCACCCCGAGCACGAGCGCCGACGTCGCCGCTGCGGCGCGGGAGGGTGCCCCCGAGGGCCTAGTCGTCGCCACCGGGCACCAGAGCGCCGGACGGGGACGCCTGGACCGCCGGTGGGTGGCCGCTCCCGGCTCGAGTCTGGCGGTGTCGGTGCTGCTGCGGCCCGGCGCCGTCCCTGCCGGTCGGTGGCCGTGGCTGCCACTGCTCACCGGCGTCGCGGTGCGCGCGGCGCTGCGGGGCAGCACCGGGGTGGACGCAGATCTGAAGTGGCCCAACGACGTATTGGCCGGCGGACGCAAGCTGGCCGGCATCCTGCTCGAGCGGGTGGACGGACCCGCGGGTCCGGCCGCGGTCGTCGGCGTCGGGGTCAACGTGTCGATGACCGCCGAGCAGCTGCCCGTGGCGCACGCGACCTCGCTGTTCCTCGAGGGCGCCACCGAGCTCGACCCCGAGCGGGTGCTGGTCGCCCTCCTGCTCCGGCTCGGCGAGGCGTACGCGACCTGGCGCGAGGCTGCCGGGGACCCGGAGCCCTGGCTGCGCGAGGCCTACACCGACGCGTGCTCGAGCATCGGGGTCCGGGTGCGGGCCGAGCTGCCGGGCGGCGGCGAGGTGACCGGGCAGGCCGCCGGCATCGACGAGCTCGGACGGCTGGTGGTGGAGTCCGCGGGTGGACGCGTCGTCGTCGGCGCGGGCGAGGTCGTACACCTGCGTCCCGGTTCGTGACACGATTCGTCCATGGCCGTTTCCAGCAAGCTGCTCACCGAGGGCGAGCACGAGATCTTCAGCGTCCGCACGCACATCAAGGCGCTGTTCCTGCCGGCGGTCGTGCTGCTGGTGACCTGCCTGGCCGCCGGGTTCGTGTGGGCGTTGCGGCCGGACGGCGACACCGGTCGCTACCTCGGCTGGGCCATCCTGGTTGCCGCCCTGCTCATCGTGCTGATCTGGGTCGTCGCACCGTTCGTGCGGTGGCTGACCACGACGTACAGCGTCACGAACCGTCGCCTGATCGAGCAGACAGGTGTCTTCACCCGCTCCGGACGGGTGATCCCGCTGATCCGCATCAACGACGTGTCCTTCGAGAAGAACCTGATCGACCGGTTCCTCGGCTGCGGGACGCTGATGGTCTTCGCGGCCAGTGAGCAGGCCGGGCTCACGCTGCACGACGTGCCGCGCGTCGAAGAGGTCCATCGCACCTTGTCCGACCTCGTGCACAACGTGCAGGACGGCTCCGACGACGACGGGGCACCCGGTCTCGCTGGACCTGCCCCGCGCACATGATCGGCGGGCACGACCAGGCTCCCCCCGATCAGGCAGCGGCGGATCGGGAGGATCTCGAAGGTGCGTTGCTGCGCGAGCGCCCGGCGCTGACCAGCCAGCAGGTCGCCGACGGTGCCGGTGTCACCCTCGAGGAGGCGCGCCGGCTGTGGCGGGCGCTCGGCTTCCCCGACTCCGGTCAAGCCGTTGCCTTCACCGCGGCAGACATGAACGCCCTGCGCCTGGTTCAGCAGGCGGTCGAGAGCGGAGCCGTCGACCTGGAGACGGCCACCAGGCTGACACGGGCCCTGGGCAACACGATGGCCCGGCTCGCGGACTGGCAGGTCTCCACGCTGGCGGAGTACGTCGAGGGTCAGACCCGGCGCACCGCCGGCAGCCGCCTGGAGTCCGCCGTGTCGATGGCGCAAGGGGTCGCGCCGGTGTTCGAGGAGCTGATGGTCTACGCCTGGCGCCGGCATCTCGCGGCCGCCGTGGCGCGGGTCGAGACCCTCGGTGCCGCCGAGGAGGACCTCCTGGCCGCCGAGCTCACCGTCGGGTTCGCCGACCTGGTCAGCTTCACCCAGCTGAGCAACGGGATCGGCGACGACGCGCTCGGTGAGCTCGTCGAGGCCTTCGAGTCACGGTGCACCGACGTGATCACCGCCGCCGGTGGTCGCACGATCAAGACCCTGGGGGACTCGGTGCTGTTCGTGGCGGAGTCGGCGAGCGCCGGCGTCGGCATCGCGCTGGACATCGTCGAGGAGATCGGGCCGGACACGACGCTGCCCGACGTACGGGTCGGACTGGCCACCGGCACGGTCATCAACCGCCTCGGTGACGTCTACGGCCCGCCGGTGAACCTCGCCTCCCGGTTGACCACCGTCGCGCGCCGCAACCGGGTCATCACCGACCACGTGACCGCGGCGGCGCTGCCCCCGGAGGACTTCGACCAGCGGTCGCTCGATGCCCGTCCGCTGCGCGGCTTCGGTGTCGTCGAGCCGGTCGCGGTCCGCCGGCGCTCGACCTCCTGAGCCTCGGCTCCTGGCGTACCGACCGCTCGGTGATGGAGCCCCACGAGCGCTCGGGTCCGTGGGGCAACAGAGCATGCCAGCCTGCAGCGGGATGGCGCGTCACGCCCGCCGACCTGGGTCGTGCTGGTCGAGCGCCCCAGGGAGCTCGCGCATCGTGATCAGCGGCGACAGCAGCACCGGCAGCACGGCGAGCCCGCTGCCGGCGACGGCCACCCAGAGGGTCGGCACGAGCCCGAGCTGCGAGCCGAGCACGCCGCCGAGGAAGCCACCGATCGGCATCGTCCCCCAGACCACGAACCGGATCGACGCGTTCATCCTGCCGAGCAGCGGCCGGGGGCAGAGGCGTTGCCGGAAGCTGACCTGGGTGACGTTGTAGACCACCACCGTGAAGAACAGCCCGAAGGACCCGACGAGCAGGGCCGGCAGGGCAGGCAGCACGGCTGCCAGCGGTGTGAGTGCCGCGAACGGGACGCCGGCGAGCGCGGCCAACGGGATGGTCCTGCCCTCACCCACCCGGCGTGAGATCCGCGTGGTGGCGACAGCGGCGCACAGGCCGCCGACCGCGCCGGTGGAAAAGATGAGCCCGACGGTTGCCTCGGTGAGCTCGAGGTCGCGCAGCACGTAGAGCACCAGCAGCGCACCCGACATCGAGGAGAAGAGGTTACTGGTCGCGGTGCTGGCGGTGATCCGGACGAGCAGCGGGTTGTTCCACACGAACGACAGGCCCTCGCCGATCTCGGTCTGCAGCGGCCGCCGGTCGGCGCGCGTAGGTGGTGACTCGAGGTGGCGGATCCGCCAGACGAACGCGACCGAGGCGAGCATGCAGGCGGCGGTGACCGCGATTGTGAATGGCGCCGATCACCCGGATCAGACCGCCACCGAGCGCCGGGCCGGCGACCTGTGCCACCGACTGCACCGCCTGCAGCTTGGCGTTGCCCTCGCTGATCTGCTCGGGGGGCACGAGGTCGGGCAGGTACGACTGGTAGGCGACATCGAAGAAGACGGTTGCCGCCCCGACCCCGAGGGCCACGAGGTAGAGCTGGGTGAGCGTCAGGGCGTCCGCCAGGTACGCCGCCGGTAGCGTGAGCAGCAGCAGGGCGCGCACGGCGTCGCCGACGATCAGCACCTGCTTCTTGCGCCAGCGGTCCACCCAAGCTCCGGCCGGGAGCCCGATCACCAGGAAAGCCAGCATCTCGAAGGTGGCGAGCAGCCCCATCTCGAAGGCGCCGGCGGCAAGCACCTGCACCGCGACCACCGGCATCGCCAGGCCGACCAGCTGGACGCCGAGCTGGCTGACCGCGTCGCCGGCCCACAGCTGCCTGAAGTCGTGGTGGTAGGCGAGGCTGGAGCGCCAGGACGCTCGGGCACGGCGCCAGCGCGAGGCAGCGGTGCGTCTCGGCGACTCAGACTCCGTCGGTGGACGCGCCGTCGCATCCGGGGGAGTCACGGCAGCCAGCCTGGACTAGTGATTGGCTATTGTCAATCACTAGTCCCTCTACGATGACCCGTGCGGTGAGCGATCGGTACAGTCGCCCTGTGACAGTCGGCGGGCAGGACGACGTCCGCGAGCCCCCGCCGTTCGGGCCGGCTCCGTCGGGCGTGGAGGGCCGACGGTGGAGCCGCCGACCGGCCGACGACGCCGAGGCGCGGGCGCTGGCGTCCGGGCTGCGGCTGCGGATCCTGCGGCTCACCCTGGACGAGCCGCTCAGCAACAAGGAGATCGCCCAGCGACTCGACCGGAACGCGGCGACGGTGCTGCACCACGTACGCACGCTCGTCGCGACCGGCTTCCTCGCGGCGCAGCCGGAGCGGCGGGGCAGCCGCAACGCACGCGAGGTCCCGTACCTGGCCACCCGCAAGTCCTGGTACCTCGACACGCCGCCGGCCGGCGACAGCATGCTGAGCGCCTTCCTCGAGGAGGTCGCCGCGGTCCCCGTCGAGGAGGTGCGCGCGTCGCGCCTCGGGCTGCGACTGTCGGTCGAGCGCCGCGAGGAGCTCGACCTCCGGCTCAGCGACCTGCTCAGCGAGTACGCCGAGCGCGACCCCGATCCGGACGGTGACCCGTGGGCAGCGTACGTCGTGCTGTATCCCGACCCCGGTCGTCGGTGAACACTCGCGACGGGGTCGTGGGGCCGATCCGGTCGGGCCCGTCATCCGCCGATAGCCTGACGCCTGTGCCAGACGCCCCAGCCATGGATCATGACGGGTCCCCGACGATCGCGGTGATCGGCGGGGGCCAGCTCGCCCGGATGATGCAGCAGGCGGCGATCGGGCTCGACGTCAGTCTGCGGCTGCTCGCCGAGGATCCGCAGGCCTCGGCCGCCCAGGTCGTGCGCGACCCCCTGGTCGGTGAGCACGGCGACCTCGACGCACTGCGTGCGGCCGTGCAGGGCTGCGCGGTCGTCACGTTCGACCACGAGCACGTGCCTACCGGCCATCTGCGCGCGCTGCAGGCGGCGGGCACCGCATGCGGGCCGGGGCCCGATGCGCTGGTCCATGCCCAGGACAAGACCGTCATGCGCGCCCGCCTCACCGAGCTCGGTATTCCCTGTCCGCGTCACGCGGTGGTGACCGGCGCGGCCGACCTCGACGTGTTCGCGGACTCGGTCGGCGGCTACCCGGTCGTGCTCAAGACGACCCGGGGCGGGTACGACGGCAAGGGTGTGTGGATGATCGGTTCGGCCGACGAGGCGGCCGAGGTGCTGGCCGTCACCGACGCAGCCACGCTGCTGGTCGAGGAAAAGGTCGACTTCGTCCGCGAGCTCTCCGCCGTGGTTGCCCGTTCGCCGTCCGGTCAGCAGGCCGCGTACCCGGTGGTGGAGTCGGTACAGCGTGCCGGCATCTGCGTCGAGGTGACCGCCCCGGCTCCGGGACTCGACCCGGACCTGGCCGTGCACGCCCAGTGGATCGGCATGCGCATCGCCGACAAGCTCGGCGTCACCGGCATCCTGGCGGTCGAGCTCTTCGAGACCGTCGACGGTCGGGTGCTGGTCAACGAGCTGGCCATGCGCCCGCACAACACCGGCCACTGGAGCATCGACGGCGCGGTCACCAGCCAGTTCGAGAACCACCTGCGTGCCGTCCTCGACCTGCCGCTCGGCGACCCTTCGGCCCGAGCACCGTGGACGGTGATGGTCAACATCCTGGGCGGTAGGGTCGGGCGGCTGCACGACGGCTTGCCCCATGTGCTGGCGCGCGACCCCGGAGCGCGGGTGCACCTGTACGGCAAGACGGTGCTGCCTGGCCGCAAGGTGGGTCACGTGACCACGTACGGCACGGACCTCGAGGACGTCCGCGAGCGGGCGCGGCACGCGGCCCACTGGTTCGACGGCTCCCTGGGGGACGACAGTGGATGAGACAGCCCCACCCCGCGTCGGCATCGTCATGGGCTCGGACTCCGACTGGCCGACCATGCGGGCGGCTGCGACCGCGTGCGAGGAGTTCGGTGTGGCCTACGAGACCGACGTGGTGTCCGCGCACCGGATGCCCGACGAGATGCTCGCCTACGGGCGCGGGGCCGCCGGCCGGGGCCTGCAGGTCGTCGTCGCCGGTGCCGGGGGAGCGGCCCACCTGCCCGGCATGCTCGCCGCGGTCACGGCGCTGCCGGTGATCGGTGTTCCGGTGCCGCTCGCACACCTCGACGGCCTGGACTCGCTGCTGTCCATCGTGCAGATGCCCTCCGGGGTCCCGGTCGCCACGGTCGCGATCGGCAACGCCCGCAACGCCGGCCTGCTGGCCATCCGCATCCTCGCGGCTTCCGACGCCGGCCTGCGGGGGCAGATGGAGGACTACCAGGCCGCGCTCGCCGATGCCGCCCGGGCCAAGGGTGCGGCGGTCAGGGGCCACCGGGCCGGCGAGCCACCGGCTCAGAACAGGTAGGGCGCGGCCAGTGCAGTGGCCGGGACCATGCCGACCATGAACACCAGGACGGACCCCACCCACTGCTGGACATTGGTGATGTGCATGCAGCCGATCCTCCCCACGGTCAGTTCTGCCCCGCAGGCAACCGAACGGTGCGCTCGCGCGTCCAGTTGTCAGGAGTAGCACATCGCCATTGCACACAGCCCGGGAGACGTCATGCACCGCACCGCCCGCCTCGTGCTCGCCGCTGCCGTTCTCGGTGCCGCCGCCACGACCGCCACGGCCTCGTCCACCACCGCCTCGCCCACCACCACCGCCTCGCCCACCACACCCGTCACCACCACGGTCACCGGCGTCACCGACGGCACTCGTCCGGCGCTGAAGGTGCGTCGGGCCGCCCGCAGCGTCGTGATCGAGAAGTACGGCAAGCGGGTCCAGCTGGACATCGGTGCGTATCTCGTCGCCGGCGACGAGCCGTTCGAGGCGCACGCCACCCGTACGTCGTACCGCACACCGGTACGGGCCCGTATCCTGCGGGCGAGCGGTGACATCGCGCTCCCCGACGGCACGGTCAACGGGTTCGGTGGCCTGCGCGGAATCGTCCGCATCGACATCCGCGACACCGCCGGGGCGCTTGTCACCTCGGTCAAGTCCGCACTGTGCTCCTACGGGGGTGGTGTCCGGGTGCGTCCGGGGGCGCCGACGGTGTCGCCGTACCCCTCGAGCTGCTACGCCTACCACCGGCTCGCGCTCGGCTCCGTCCACGGCATCCAGGCCGGTTGGGGAGTGCCGGTCGCCGAGAGCGGCCGCGGCGTGGAGCTCGACCCGGGTCGTTACTCCGCCACGGTGCGGATCGGCGGCCGCTACCGGGAGCTGCTCGAGATCCCCGACGCGGCCGCGTCGACGACGATCTCGGTACGCGTCGTGCAGGCTGGCGGCTCTTGTGAAGGTTGCCGAGCGACTGGGTTCGACCCGCGGGACCCGTTCGGAGCCACTGTGCCGAGCGCACCGCAGGTGTCACCACAGCCGCGACCCGTCGCTCCCACACCGCTCGCTGCGGTGCCCGACGAAGCCGTGCTGCCGGACCTGAGGTCGCTGCCGGCATTCGGTCTGCGCGTCCAGCGCGGGCACTGGCTGGCCTTCTCCGCGAATGTCTGGAACGCAGGTCCGTCACCGCTGGTCGTCGACGGTTTCCGTCGGCACGGCCAGGACGTGATGGACGCCTACCAGTACTTCTACGACGCCGCGGGCAATCCGTCCGGCTCGATGCGGACCGGCACCATGGAGTGGGACGCCCGCGACGGGCACTCCCACTGGCACTTCACCGACTTCGCACGCTACCGCCTGCTCGACGCCGACAAGGTGGCGATCGTCCGCAGCCGCAAGGAGGCCTTCTGCCTCGCCAACACCGACGCGATCGACTACACCGTCGCCGGGGCCAACTGGAACCCCTACAACACCGACCTGCACAGCGCCTGCGGCAACTACGGCTCGCTGGGCGTCCGGGAGGTGCTGGACGCCGGGTCCGGTGACACGTACGCCCAGTTCCAGCCGGGCCAGTCGTTCAACGTGCGCGACCTCGAGCCTGGCGTGTACTACATCGAGGTCACCGCGAACCCGGATCACCGCCTGCACGAGTCGAGGACCGGCAACAACACCGCGTACCGCTGGGTGCGCATCACGGGCAGGGCGGGCAGCGACGAGCGCAGCATCCGGACCCGCCCGGTCGGTCTGGTCGACATCGGCTGAGCGGCGGGCGCGGCCCGCGGTTACTCCGGAGTAGCATGAGCGCGATGTCCGGCCCGTGACCGAGGAGCCATCGCGATGAGCACGCCCGAGCAGCCGATGTTCGCCCTGTCCGAGGAGCACCTGGCGATCCGCAAGGCGGTACGCGCGGTCTGCGACGCAAAGGTCGCTCCGCACGCTGCCGAGGTGGACGAGGCCGCCGAGTTCCCCAAGGTCGCCTACGACGCCCTGGCCGCCGCGGACTTCCACGCGCCGCACATCCCGCAGGAGTACGGCGGTGCCGGCGCCGATGCTCTCGCGACCTGCCTGGTCATCGAGGAGGTCGCCCGTGCGTGCGCGTCGAGCTCCCTCATCCCAGCGGTGAACAAGCTCGGCACCATGCCGCTGCTGGTGGCCGGCTCGCACGACCTCATGGACCGCTACCTGCCGCAGGTGGCGCGTGGGCAGTCGATGTTCTCGTACTGCCTGTCCGAGCCGGAGGCCGGCAGCGACGCCGGGGCGATGAGGACCCGCGCCGTGCGCGACGGCGACGACTACGTCCTCAACGGCGTCAAGCGCTGGATCACCAACGCCGGTGTCTCCGACTACTACACGGTGCTCGCGGTCACCGACCCGGACCGGCAGCGCAGCGGCATCTCGGCGTTCGTCGTCGAGAAGGCCGACGAGGGTGTGTCCTTCGGGGCGGCGGAGAAGAAGCTGGGCATCAAGGGGTCACCGACGCGCGAGGTCTACCTCGACGACGTCCGCATCCCCGCAGACCGGATGATCGGCAACGAGGGCACCGGCTACGCCACCGCGATGAGAACCCTCGACCACACCCGGGTCACCATCGCGGCGCAGGCTGTCGGCATCGCACAGGGTGCGCTCGACTTCGCCCTCGCGTACGCCCAGGGGCGCCGGCAGTTCGGCAAGTCGATCAGCGACTTCCAAGGCCTGCAGTTCATGCTCGCCGACATGGGCATGAAGATCGAGGCCGCCCGCCAGCTGACCTACGCGGCCGCCGGTCGCTCCGAGCGGGACGCGGCGGACCTGACCTTCTTCGGGGCGGCGGCCAAGGCGTTCGCGTCCGACACCGCAATGGCCGTGACCGTCGACGCGGTGCAGGTGCTCGGGGGATACGGCTTCACGCGCGACTACCCCGTCGAGCGGATGATGCGCGACGCCAAGGTCACCCAGATCTACGAGGGCACCAACCAGGTGCAGCGCATCGTCATCGCGCGTCAGCTGCTGGCCGGTGTGCAGAGCCAGCTGTGACCCGTCCATCGGTGACGTGCGGCTCTAGCGCTCGGCGCGACGGCGGGCCAGTGAGTTGCGAGCGCGCAGGAAGGCTCCCAGCCCTCCGGCGGCCACCTGGTTGCGGTCGGCGAGGTTGACCGCGGCACGCTTGCCCTTGAACCAGGTCGCCCGGACAGCGCTGCCGGCGCGTGCCGCGGTCGGGGCGTCGGTGATTCTGGCCGAGTCCTTGCGCCGGCTCCACTTGGCCAGGGCGAAACGCTCGGTCAGTCCGGCCAGCGCCAGCACCGCGGCGTCGAGCAGCTCGCCGGTGTCGACCGCGTCGGGCGCCCGTCCGCCCTCGACGTACACGGGCCGCAGGTCCTCGAGGTCGCCGACGACGTGGTAGCCGGCCTCGCGTACCGACACGATGATGCTGGCCGCCTCGCGGTCGATCCAGTGTCGGTCCGACTCGGGGACCGACAACCGGATCGCCGCCGGGTCACGGGCCAGGATGGGAGCGAGCACGGTCTCGACGACGTCGTGGTACTGCCGTTGGTTGAGCCGGCGGTGCAGGTGGACGTTCATGCGGCGCAGCACCTCTGTGCCGGCCACGCCCATCGAGGTGTTGTCCCACCGGCCTGGCTCGCCCAGCGACGAACCGTCGAACCCGACGACCTCGCCCATGCGCTGCAGCAGGATCGCGGCATCGGCCCCCGGCGGGGGCACGGTCACGACGTGCACGCGTTCGCTGGGTACCACGCCGGCCCAGATGGCGAGCACGGCCGGCAGGTCCTGGCGCAGCCAGAAACCGCGCGCCGGCGACTGCCCGCGAGCCCCATGATCGGCGAGCGCGTCCGCGTACGCACGCCAGATCCAGGTCTGGTCGGTCTTGATGTCCTCCTGCCACGCCGACAGCGCGACCCTCCCCAGGTCACGGGCGGTGACGACGACATGGACCTCGGCGTCGGCGAAGGAGCGCACGGCCTTGCGCGCCTGCGCCGGGCTCGCCAGGGAGAGCGCCTCCTCGCTGATCAGCGAGGTCGGCGAGGAGCTCTCGAGGATGTCGTGGGTGATCGCGTCCCACTGGCCGGAGATCCGGTCGTCCTCGCTGCCCCGCGGCCGACGACCGAACAGGTCGTAGACCGCGAACGTGTGGTTCGGTCGGCCCTTGCCGCCAGGGAAGTGGATGCCTTGGGCTGCCAGGCCGTCGCGGTTGGCGCGGCAGACGTTCTGCAGGAACGTCGTCCCGCTCTTGTGCAGACCGATGTGGAGGAACACGCGGTGTCCGATGGCCGGTCTCACGGTCGCTCCTTGGCCGCCATCGGCGACATGTCCGACAGCGTCTCGTTGACGTCGAAGGCGACGACCCGTCGCAGCGCGCAGGCAGGTGCTTGGCTCACGCATCGACCCTAGTGGTCGCAACGACGCTGACCCTCCAGCACCAAGAGGTCACCTGGTGTTCGACCTGGGTCCGTTGCTCGAGCGAGGCCTGCGCCCTAGCCTGGGCGGCCCAACCGTGGTCGAGCCCTTGAGTGGTGGTCGGAGTGCGAAACGTCCTGGTCGTGGCCAACCAGACCCTCGCAGGGGAACCTCTGCTCGACGCGGTCAAGGAACGCATCGACGCCGGTGAGTGCCACTTCCACGTCGTGGTTCCGGCGACGCCCTCGCCGACGGACTCCACTCCCCAAGCGGCCGAGCGCGCGCACGCCCTGGCCTCGCAACGCCTCAGCCGGGCGTTGGCAGACATCAGCGAGATCGGTGGCGGGGCCGACGGAGAGGTCGGCGACCCCGAGCCGCTCGAGGCGGTCCGGCTGAGCCTGACCGGCCAGGAGCCGGACGAGATCATCGTCTCGACCCTGCCGTTGGGCCGCTCGCGATGGCTGCGCCGCGACCTGCCCACCCAGGTGCGGAACCTGAGCGGGCTGCCGGTCACGCACGTCGTGCAGCCGCCGCCCACCTGAGCCGAGCGCTCAACGCCCGCCCCTGTCCTGCACCTCGGGCCGGGCCGGGATGGCATCCTCGAGCCATGCAACCGGGAGTGACCGACCCTCTGACCGTTTCGTCGACTGCCGCGCCCGTCGTCCGGGCCGCCACCGGCAGCACCCTGTCCGCGAAGAGCTGGCAGACAGAGGCGCCGCTGCGGATGCTGATGAACAACCTGGACCCGCAGGTCGCCGAGCACCCCGAGGAGCTGATCGTCTACGGCGGCTCGGGCAGGGCGGCACGCGACTGGCCCAGCTACCACGCACTGGTACGCACGCTGCGCGACCTGGAGGCCGACGAGACGCTGCTGGTGCAGTCGGGTCGGCCGGTCGGCGTCATGCGTACCCACGAGTGGGCGCCGCGGGTGCTGATCGCCAACTCCAACCTGGTCGGCGACTGGGCGAGCTGGCCGGAGTTCCGTCGGCTCGAGCAGGCCGGCCTGACGATGTACGGCCAGATGACAGCCGGTTCGTGGATCTACATCGGCACCCAGGGGATCCTGCAGGGCACGTACGAGACGTTCGCCGCGGTGGCCGCGAAGAGGTACGCAGGGACGCTCGCGGGCACCGTCACGCTGACCGCCGGGCTGGGCGGCATGGGCGGGGCGCAGCCCCTCGCCATCACGCTCAACGGTGGCGCCTGCCTGTGCGTCGAGGTCGACGCGAGCAGGATCCAGCGGCGGATCGAGCACGGCTACCTCGACGTACGCGCCGACTCCCTCGGCGAGGCGATGGCACTGCTCGAGCGGGCCAAGCGGGATCGTGCTGCGCTGTCGGTCGGGCTGCTCGGCAACGCGGCCGCGGTGTTCCCGCAGCTGCTCGCGCAGGGTGTCGACATCGACGTCGTCACCGACCAGACCTCCGCGCACGACCCGCTCATGTACCTGCCGGCCGGCGTGGACTTCGACGACTGGGTGCCCCGGCGCACGCAGGACCCGGAGGGGTTCACGGCGGCTGCCCGGGAGTCCATGGCCCGGCACTGCGAGGCGATGGTCGGCTTCGCCGACGCGGGGGCCGAGGTCTTCGACTACGGGAACTCCCTGCGCGCCGAGGCCCGCGAGGGCGGCCTTCTCCGGGCCTTCGACTATCCGGGCTTCGTGCCCGCCTACATCCGCCCGCTGTTCTGCGAGGGCAAGGGTCCGTTCCGCTGGGCGGCGCTGTCCGGAGACCCTGCCGACATCGCCGCCACCGACCGGGCGGTGCTGGACCTGTTCCCCGACGACGACCACCTGCAACGCTGGATCCGGGCCGCGCAGCAACGGGTCTCGTTCCAGGGGTTGCCGGCGCGGATCTGCTGGCTCGGGATGGGGGAGCGGCACCAGGCCGGCGTGCGGTTCAACGACATGGTGGCCTCCGGCGAGCTGGCGGCGCCACTGGCGATCGGGCGCGACCACCTCGACTGCGGGTCGGTGGCCTCGCCCTACCGCGAGACCGAGGCGATGCTCGACGGCTCCGACGCCATCGCCGACTGGCCGTTGCTCAACGCGATGCTCAACGTCGCCTCGGGTGCTACCTGGGTCTCGATCCACCACGGCGGCGGCGTCGGCATCGGCCGCTCGATCCACGCCGGGCAGGTGGTCGTCGTCGACGGCACCGCGCTGGCAGCCGACAAGGCGCAGCGGGTGCTGACCAACGACCCGGGCAGCGGGGTGATCCGACACGTCGACGCCGGTTACGACGAGGCCGTAGCCACCGCCGAGCGGCACGGCGTGCGGATCCCCATGCGTGAGGCCGTGGGTGAACCCTGAGGTGTCCGACCAGCGGTACCACCTCCCGTACGCCTGGTTGCCCTCGGGCGTGGCCCGCGACGTCACGCTGAGCGCCCGTGCCGGCCGGTGGGTGCGCATCGTGTCCGACGACCCGGGTGGTGGGGCAGTGCGGTTGCCGGGCCTCGGGCTGCCCGGGCTCGCCAACGCGCACAGCCACGCCTTCCACCGGGCGCTGCGCGGGCGTACCCAGGAAGGCGGCTCGTTCTGGACCTGGCGCGAGGCGATGTACGACGTCGCGGCGCGCCTGGACCCCGATCGTTACCTCACCCTGGCCCGCGCCGCGTACGCGGAGATGGCACTGGCCGGCGTCACCACCGTGGCGGAGTTCCACTACCTGCACCACCAGCCGGGCGGCGCGCCGTACGCCGAGCCGAACATCATGGGGCACGCACTCGCCCAGGCCGCGCGCGACGCGGGGATCCGGTTGACCCTGCTCGACACCTGCTACCTCACCGGCGGCGTCGGCGAGGGGGTCCCCCATGCCGAACCTATGGCCACGGGGGTCCCCCTCGCGCACCGGGACGACCCCTCCGGGCCGCTCGCCCTCACCGCCCCGCAGCGCCGGTTCGCCGACGCGGACGCCGACGCCTGGGCGGTGCGGGTCTCCGGTCTGTCGGATGCTCCGGGGCTGCGGATCGGGGTCGCCGCCCACTCGGTGCGAGCGGTGCCACCGAGCGCGCTGGAACGGGTAGCGGAGGTCGCGGCCGGCCGGCCGCTGCACGTGCACGTGTCCGAGCAGCCGGCCGAGAACGAGGCCTGCCTGGCGGTGCACGGTCGTACGCCGGTGCAGCTGCTCGCCGAGCACGGCGTGCTGGGCCCGACGACATCGCTCGTGCACGCCACGCACGTGTCCGGCCCCGACGTGGCCTCGATCGCGGCCTCGGGTGCCCGCGTGTGCCTGTGCCCGACCACCGAGCGCGACCTCGCCGACGGGATCGGTCCGGCCGCGCAGCTGGTGGCCGCGGGCGTCGCGCTGTCCCTGGGCAGCGACCAGCACGCGGTGGTCGACATGTTCGAGGAGATGCGCGCGGTCGAGATGCACGAGCGGCTGCGCACGCTGCGGCGCGGCGTGTTCCAGCCCTGGATGCTGCTCGCCGCCGCGACCGACCACGCCGGCCTCGGATGGCCCGACGCCGGCCGGCTAGCGG
>JALZKQ010000079.1 GCA_030859165.1 Actinomycetota bacterium | reverse complement strand
GGCGCCGCTGCGCGAGCGGCTGCACGCGGTCAGGGCGACCGCGCGACCGTCCCGGCCCGCGGGTTCCACGGCGCTGGAAGCGACCGGGATGATCGTGCGTCACGGGCACGTCACGGCCGTACGCGACGTCTCCCTGACCCTGCGCGCTGGGCAAGTGCTGGCGCTGATGGGGCGCAACGGCTCGGGCAAGTCGTCGCTGCTGTGGGCCCTGCAGGGGTCCGGTCCCCGCTTCGCCGGACGCGTGGACGTCGGGGGCGTGGACCCGGCCGAGCTGGATGCTCGTGCGGCGCGACGGCGGGTCGGACTGGTGCCGCAGAGCGCGTCGGACCTGCTCTACCTGGAGACCGTCGAGGGCGAGTGCGCAAGTGCCGACCGGGAGTCCGGCCGGGTGGTCGGCACCACCGCCTCGGTGCTGGAACGCATGGTGGCCGACGTCGACCCCCAACAGCACCCTCGCGACCTGTCGGAGGGCCAGCGGCTCGCGCTCGTGCTCGCGGTCCAGCTGGTCGCCGCGCCGCGGGTGATGCTGCTCGACGAGCCGACCCGCGGACTGGACTACGCCGCCAAGGCCGCCTTCGCCCGGATCGTCGACGAGCTCGCAGCGCAGGGGCACAGCATCGTGCTCGCCAGCCACGACGTCGAGCTGGTCGCCGAGGTCGCCGACCGGGTGGTCGTCATGTCCGAGGGCGAGATCGTCGCGGACGGGACAACCGTCCACGTGCTGTCCGGGTCGCCGGCCTTCGCCCCGCAGGTGGCACGCATCCTGGGCGCCGGGCCCTGGCTCACCGTCGGCGACGTCGAGCGGGCACTGTCCGGCGCCGAGGTGACGCGATGACGGTCCTGTCCGCACCTCGTACCGGGGGCCGGTCCACAGTGCGCGTCGGACCTCGCTCCGCGCTGGTCCTGATGCTCGCCTCGGTCGCCGGGCTGGCAATGTTCGTGTGGCCGCTGTTCGCGAGCGTGACCCCGGACTCGGCCCAGCGCTCCGCGGACGCACCGTTCGTGTTCATGGCGGTGATGCCGGTGCTCGTGCTGGTGGTGCTGGCCGAGCTGTCCGAGGGGGGCATCGACTCCAAGGCGCTGGCGATGCTCGGCGTCCTGTCCGCGATCAACGCTGCACTGCGGCCGTTGGGCGCGGGCACGGCGGGCCTCGAGACGGTCTTCTTCCTGCTGGTGCTGGCCGGCCGCGTGTACGGCCCCGGCTTCGGCTTCGTGCTCGGCTGCACGTCGCTGTTCACCTCGGCGCTAATCACCGCCGGGGTCGGGCCGTGGCTGCCGTTCCAGATGCTCGCCTCGGCGTGGATCGGGATGGGGGCCGGCCTACTGCCCAGACGAGTGAGCGGTCGGGCCGAGATCGCCATGCTGGTCGGCTACGGCATCGTCGTCGCGTACCTGTTCGGGATGCTGCTGAACCTCTACTCCTGGCCGTTCCTCGCCGGTGTGGACGTCGAGTACTACGGCGGCCCGCTCTCGTACCTGCCCGGCGGGGGCCTGCTGGAGAACCTGCACCGCTTCGGCGTCTACACGCTGCTGACGTCCACGGCGGGGTGGGACACCGGTCGGGCCATCACCAACGCGGTGGCGATCCTGGTGCTCGGACCGGCAGTGCTCGCCGCGCTGCGACGGGCAGCGCGGCGAGCGTCGTACGGCTAAGGCGAGCGTCGTGCGGCTGGTCAGCGCGGCACGGCGAGTTCGTCGAGCCCGGTCGGGACGAACGCGAACACCCCTTGCGCAGTGGCCCGGCGGAACTCATCGCGGGTGGCGGTGGTGACCCCCGTCACCAGCGCCACGCTCAGCGCGCGGCGCGTGAACGCGATGGCCCCGAGGTCGCGGCGGGCCGGACCGTCACCCGCCTTGCCCCGCACGATCTGCAGGGTTCGCATCCAGGGCCGCGCCGCCTCGGCCAGACACGGCCGACCAGCGACCTTCAGCGCCTGCGCGGCCAAGCCGGTGCTGTTCGCGTTGGAGGGACCCTGCGCCCGGCCGAGCGTGAACGAGCCGTTGTCCTTCTGCTGCCGGGCCAGGTACCGGGTCGCGCGTACGAGGCGCTCGGCGCGCACCCGGACACCACCCTTCTCCTTGGCGGTGACCAGTGCCTGCAGGGCCAGCGCCGTGGTGTCGACGTTGCTGCTGCCCCCCGAGCGCACGCAGCTGCGACCGATGACCGGGTCCTGCCGGAAGCCACCGTCGGAACACTGCTGGCGCAGCAGGTACGTCACCACCGGCTTCGGGACGCCGCCGGTGCGAGACAGCCCGATGACGCCGAGCGACTGGCCGATGTTGTTGCTGAAGTCGCTGCCGCCACCGCGTGCCGAGCTGTCGCGGATGCGGCCCTCCTCGGACCCGGCCCGCTCGCCGGCCACCAGGCGCAGCACGTCGAGCCGGCTGTTGCGGCCACCGAAGTCACGGACCGGCTCGCGCAGCACCTTGGCGGCGACCAGCAGCTTGGCGCTGGCGCCGGCGAACCGGGTGCCGTCGAAGGTGGTGTACGCATCGGCGTTGCGCTCCAACCGGGTACCGATGCGGTTGATGTAGCGCAGCTTGCGGCCGTCTGCGGCCAGCGAGAACAAGGTGTCGATGGTGAGGCCGTAGTCGACGAAGTCGAACTGCTCGTTCACCATGGCGCCGTTGGTGAGCTCGTCGGCCTGCCAGTCGGTGGCGAGCGCCGAGCGGGGAGTGGATCGCTGGTCGGAGGGGGCCGCGCCGGCAGCGGGTGCCAGACTGAGTCCGAGGGTCAGAGCCGCGAGCGAGGCGGCCAGGCGCACAGGGGTACGGGTAGTCATCGGTGGAACCTTTCGTGAGCGGTCCCAGGGCGGATGTCGACCCGACTCCGGACCTGCGAACCTCGACAGTGGTGGAGCCGCTCGCACCCGCACAGGCAGTCCGGCTCACGGCCGATCAGGGATCTCGGCCGTCCACGGTTGCGGGTCAGCGCCGGGTTTCGACCGGCTTCCCCCGCACGGGTGCTCGTGTGCAGTTGTACGCCGGAGCGGTCCGGCGCAGCAGGAGCCTAGCACCGGGCCGGTGCGGTGATCGCAAATGGCGAGCGGGTGGCAGGCTGTCCGGCATGACCGGATCGGATCCCAAGGCGGACCTTCACCGTTACCTGCAGGCCGCTCGTGAGGCCCTGCTGTGGAAGCTCGACGGACTGTCGGAGTACGACATCCGCCGCCCACTGACAGCGACCGGCACGAATCTGTTGGGGCTCATCAAACACGTCGCCAGCGTTGAGCTGGAATACTTCGGCGACACCTTCCGCCGGCAGAACGACGAGCCGCTGCCCTGGTTCGAGGACGACGCCGAACCCAACGCGGACATGTGGGCCACCTCCGACGAGACGCGCGAGCAGATCGTTGGGCTGTACCAACGGGCGTGGACGCACTCGGACGCGACCATCGACGCGTTGGCGCTGGACGCAATCGGCCATGTGCCGTGGTGGCCGGATGACCGGAGCGAGGTGACGCTGCACCGGATCCTGGTGCACATGATCGCTGAGACGCATCGGCATGCCGGTCACGCGGATATCGTCCGGGAGCTCATCGACGGTGCCGCGGGGCTGCGAGACGGCAACGACAACCTGGCGCCAGGCGACCAGGCGTGGTGGGACGACTATCGGAGTCGGCTGGAGCGCGTCGCGCAGGAAGCCAGCCAGGGCTGAGGGGGTCGTGAGCTGGAACACGTGGCCAAGCGCGCGCAGGTAGTGCGTGACGATGCTGCCGCCATCCGCGAGACCCGGGCCGACGTCGGGGCCGGTGTCGATCACCCGAATCGCGCAGGTCAGCGCACGGCCAACTGGGTACAGAACGGCTCGAACCCTAGTCGGTCTGCTGCCGCGAGCGACGCCACTTGGTGTTCCTGGCGCACCAGCGCGCGAAGCCGTGCTCGCGGACGGCGTACGACGCGGCATGCTGGCCGAGCACCTCCGCCAGGCCACGACCACGCCAGTCCGGCGCCACGAGCACGCCGATGTCGCGAGGCAGGTCATCGAAGTCGTTGAGGTTCGACGCGGCGACCAGCATCTCGCCTTCGTAAAGCGCGAAGGTGGGCGCCGCCTCGACTTTCCACCCGGACTCGGCCCAATCCTCTTCGTCGACCAGTGCTTGCAGCGGGGCGAGTGCGGACGTGTCGACGGTGATGACCCCGGCGACGGGACCGGGGTCGGCATCGAGGTAGGTATGGGTGCTCGGTCCGATGACCGAGAGCCCGCGAGCCGCGGCGAACTCTTGCCAGAAGCCGGAGCTCTGCACGGCGTCGATCGGCGCGCCTAATAGGAACCGCGTGACCCCGAGGCTGGCATGGGCCGGGAGGGAGACGTGTGCACCGTTGCCTTGCCAGGCGACGAAGTATCCCTCGTAGTCACCCAGCTTCGTGTGCTGGTGAGCCGTGACGCTTTGCCACACTTCGCCCCTTTCGATGCCGAATACGCCGGCGTACCAAGCTGCTAGGGACGACGAGGTGGTTGCGAGCATGCCTGCGACGTTAGCGAGGACTACTGTCAGGCCGAAGGACTGGGCGTCGCAGGAGGCCGAGGGGTTCACGGCTGTCGCCTGGGTGCGGCTCAGGCTCGACGTGGACGCGTGCGACGACACGCCGTTCGTGCCGCACCTGGAGCGAAGCCGGCGCGCGGGCGTCGGCTTCACCACGATGGCGGAGCTCGGGGACACGCCAGCGGACCGGCGAGCGCTCTACGAACTGAACAAGACGTGCTCGGCCGACATCCCCGGACGCGGGGAGTTCTACACCTTCGACCAGTACGCCGCCGAAAGGATCGAGAGCCCGATCTACGATCCCAGGGGCGTCGTTGTCGCCGTCCACGACGGTACGTGGGTGGGCATGGCGACCACCTCGCTCCGGTGGGCCGAGGGCTACGCGTTCAGCGAGATGACCGGCGTCCTGGCCAGCCACCGAGGTCGTGGGTTGTCCCTGGCGGTGAAGCTCCTGGCGATCGACTTCGTGCGCTCGGTCGAGATGCGGTGGTTGCGAACTCTCCACCACCCGCGCAACTCTGCCGCCATAGCGATGAACCGCAGGCTTGGCTTCGTCGACGACCCCCAAACCTGACCGGCGGCCACGCGAACATCTGATCGCCAGAGGTCGAGGGCCAGGGGTAAGCCGTGGGACACCTCGTCGCACAGATAGCCGGGCCTATCACCGGGGGTGTCGTCAGTGCTGCCGGGCGCTGGAGATCGCCCGTGACACCCGGCGCACCAGCGGGCGTGGGGCGTGCCGGGCCAGCATGCTGACCGCCCAATAGCGCCGGGTCGGGATGGACACGACACGACCGCGTGCGACGTCACGCAGGCAGGTGGCGACCACCTCGTCGACGTCCAGCCAGCCGATCTCGGGGAACGTCGACATGTTGATGCCGGCACGCCGGTGGAACTCGGTGCGCACGAAGCCCGGGCACAGCGCGGTGGCGGTCACACCGGTGCCGGACAGCTCGTTGGCCAGACCCTCGGTGTAGCTGGTGACCCACGCCTTGATCGCGGAGTAGCCGCCCATCGTCGCGAAGCCGGCGACGCTGGACACGTTGACGATCGCCCCGTGGCCGCGCTCGCGCATCGCGGCGCCGGCGGCCCCGCCGAGCACCAAGACGGCACGGCACATGACGTCGAGGCCTCGCTCGATCTGCGACAGGTCCGCGTCGGTGAGCCGGGTCGCGACGCCGAAACCGGCGTTGTTGACCAGCAGATCGACCGGCCGGGTGGGGTCGGAGAGGCGGTCTGCGACGCGTTGGACCTCGGCGCGGTCGCCCAGATCGGCGACGAGCGTGTCCACGAGAACGCCGTGCCGCCGGCGCAATGACACCGCGGACTCCTCGAGCCGACCGGCGTCACGTGCCACGAGGACCAGGTCGTCCCCGCGGGAGGCCAGTGATCGGGCGAACGCGGCACCGATCCCGACACTGCCGCCGGTGATGAGGACTGTCGGCATGTGGTGACCCTAGACTCACCCGGGTGAACGGGCAGACAGAGGACGACGGCAGCAGGGCACCGACCGGTCTGGGCATGAGCGGGTCGGCCCCCTGGTCGTGGAAGCCGGCCCGGTTCGTGGCGCAGCGGCTGCTGCTCAAGCCACTGGTCTGGTCGGTCACCTCGGTCGAGGTCACCGGCCACGAGCACCTGCGTGACCTCGACGGGCCCTTCGTGGTAGCCGCCAACCACTCCAGCCACCTCGACGCCCCGCTGGTCCTGTGCGCGCTGCCGTGGCGGCTCGGGATCCGGACCGCCGTCGGTGCGGCGGCCGACTACTTCTTCGACGCCCGGTGGCGGGCCGCCGTCACCGGTGTCGTGTTCAACGCCTTCCCGGTCGACCGGCAGGGCGGTCGGGCCCGGCCCGGTGTCGCCGCCGAGCTGCTCGACGAGGGGATCCCGTTGCTGGTCTTCCCCGAGGGCACCCGCTCCAAGGACGGGCAGATGCATCGGTTCAAGCCGGGCGCCGCGGCGCTCGCCCTGAGCCGTGGCGTACCGATCCTGCCGATGGGGCTGCGAGGCGCCTACGACGCGATGCCCCGTGGCAGGAACTGGCCGGTAGGAGGGCGACCACGGGTGCAGGTCGCCTTCGGTGCGCCCCTGCAGCCACTGCCGGGAGAGTCGGCCGTGGCGCTGACGGCCCGATTGTCCGAGGCGGTCCGCGCGCTGGTGGAGCCGCCGCAGCCTCAGGAGGGGCGCCACGGCCGCGGCAACCGGGCGTCGTGAGCACGCGTACGAGCAAGGAGAGCAGGTCGGCGATGCAGGGCGCGGAGCATGTCTCGCACATGAAGTGGTGGGGGTGGGGGGTCGAGGGCGTCGCGTTCGACCACCGGGACAAGCCCGCCCTGGCTCCGTTCGTCCTGGCGAACGTGGGTCTCGACATCGACCGGCCTGGTCGACCGCCCAAGAACTTCGCCGACCTCGACGTCCCCGGCTCGCAGGTGCCCGAGAACCTGCTGACGTCGCTGCAGAAGGCGGCCGGTCCCGACCACGTGCACGTCGACGCGATGGAGCGCATCGTGCACACCTGCGGCAAGAGCCTGCGCGACCTGCTGCGGCTGCGCACCGGAGCCCTGCCTCGCGTACCCGACGTGGTGGTCTACCCGGCCGACGAGCAGGAGGTGTGTGCCGTCCTCGACGCGGTCGTCGCCGCAGATGGCGTGCTGATCCCGTTCGGGGGTGGCAGCAACATCGCCGGCAGCCTGGAGGCACCGGTGGGGGAGACGCGCCCGATCGTGTCGCTGGACACCGGGCGCATGAACCGCGTGCTGGACGTCGACGAGCAGTCCGGCCTGGCCCGGATCCAGGCCGGCGCGCTCGGCCCGGCCATCGAGGAGCAGCTCGGCGGCCGGGGCTGGACCCTCGGACACTTTCCGGACAGCTTCACGCACTCGAGCCTCGGAGGCTGGGTCGCGACCCGGTCCTCGGGCATGCAGTCGGACAAGTACGGCGACATCGCCGACATCACCCGCGCGGTCCGGGTCGTGCAGCCCGGGGGGACGCTGGTGACACGTCCCGTGCCGAGCACGTCCACCGGCCCGAGCGTCCGCGAGATGATCCTCGGCAGCGAGGGCCGGCTCGGTGTGATCACCGAAGTGACGGTGCAGGTGCACCGGATCCCTCGACAGCGAGTGATCCTCGGCTACCTGTTCCCGACCTGGGAGCAGGGCCTGGAGACGATGCGCGAGATCTCCGAGAGCGATGCCGCCCCCTCGGTCACCCGGGTCTCCGATGCCCGTGAGACCGCCTTCTCCTTCGCCACCCGCAAGCAGAGCACCGGTGTGCAGGGCGTGAAGAGCTCGGCCCTGCAGAGGGTGCTGGTCCGCAGGGGGTGGGACCTGTCGAGCATGTGCCTGTCCTTCATCGGGTACGAGGGCGCAAGTACGCACGTCGCCGCCCAGCGCAAGGCCGTCAAGGCGATCGTCAAGAAGCACGGCGGGCTGGGTATCGGCAAGAGGCCCGGGGAGCTCTACGACCAGAAGAAGTTCGACACGCCCTACATCCGCGACTTCCTGCTCGACCGGGGTGCCGTCGCGGACGTCTCGGAGACCGCGGCCGCCTGGTCGGAGCTGCTGCCGCTCTACCGGCACACGGTCCGCGCGGCCGAGCAGGCGTTCGAGCGGATCGGGGTCGAGGGATGGATCATGTGCCACCTGTCGCACTCGTACCACTCCGGTGCCTGCCTGTACTTCACGTTCGCCTTCCAGCACGGCGCCGACGCGATCGCGCAGTACGACGCGGTGAAGGTGGCCGTCCAGCAGTCGTTCATGGACCGGGTGGCGACTTTGTCCCACCACCACGCGGTCGGCACCGAGCACGCCCGCTGGCTTGCCGAGGACATCTCCGAGCCGGGTGTCGCCATGCTGCAGGGTGTCTTCGCCGCGGTGGACCCTGGCCGGCACCTCAACCCCGGCACGATCGTCGGCTGACGTGACAGCCTCGACGTGACGCTCCCGACGTGACGACCGTCCTCGGCATCGAGACGTCGTGCGACGAGACCGGTATCGGCATCGTGCGCGACGGCGAGCTGCTCGGTCAGGCGCTCGCCTCGAGTATGGCCGAGCACGCCCGCTTCGGAGGCGTCGTGCCCGAGATCGCCGCGCGCGCACACCTGGAGGCGTTGCCGGCGGTGCTCCAGGCTGCGCTCGACGACGCCGACCGCACGCTGGCCGACGTCGGCGCGGTCGCGGTGACCGCCGGGCCGGGCCTGGCCAGCGCCCTGCACGTCGGTGTCGCCGCCGCCAAGGCGTTGTGCCTGGCCACCGGAGTCCCGTTGTACGCCGTGCACCACGCGGCGGGCCACGTCGCCGCCGACCTGCTCGAGCACGGCCCGCTGCCCCGTCGGTGCGTCGCGCTCATCGTCTCCGGCGGGCACACCTCGCTGGTGCAGGTCGACGACCTGGCGCGCGACCCGATCGTGCACCTCGGTGACACCCTCGACGACGCCGCGGGGGAGGCCTTCGACAAGGTCGCCAGGTTGCTGGAGCTGCCCTACCCCGGAGGACCCAGCGTCGACGCCGCCGCCCGCAGCGGCGACCCCGATGCCATCCGGTTCCCCCGGGCATTGACCAACCGCAAGGGCGAACAGCGCTTCTCGTTCTCGTTCTCCGGGCTGAAGACCGCGATCGCCCGGCACGTCGAAGCGCTGGCGCACCCGTTGGATACTCGTACGGTCGCCGACGTCGCCGCCTCGTTCCAGGAGGCCGTGGTCGACTCGCTGGTCACCAAGTCGCTGGCCGCGTGCGCCCACGTGGGCGCCCGGACACTGCTCGTGGTGGGCGGCGTCGCGGCCAATCGCAGGCTGAGCGAGGTGGCCGCTGCCCGCTGTGCAGAGGCGGGGGTGGGCCTTCGCGTCCCCCGGCCGGCGCTGTGCACCGACAACGGTGCGATGATCGCCGCAGTGGGCGACCTGCTGGTCCGTGCCGGACGGCCGGCGTCGCCGCTGGAGGTGGGCGCCGATCCGTCGGCCCCCCTCACCCAGGCAGCACTCGCCTGACGACCCGCCGAAGGAGGCATTCGTCGATGACGACCACCGCCACATCCCCCTTGGAGCTCGAGAACGAGCACGGGGCACACAACTACCACCCGCTGCCGGTCGTTGCCGCGAGCGCCGAGGGCGCGTGGATCACCACCGACACCGGCGAGCGCTACCTCGACTGTCTGGCCGGCTACTCTGCCCTGAACTTCGGACATCGCCACCCGGCACTCGTCGCCGCCGCAACCGACCAGCTGCAGCGCGTCACCCTGACCAGCCGCGCCTTCCATCACGACCAGCTCGGGCCCTTCTGTGCGGAGCTCGCGTCGCTGGCCGGCAAGGACATGGTGCTGCCGATGAACTCCGGGGCCGAGGCGGTCGAGACCGCGCTCAAGCTCGCCCGCAAGTGGGGCCACCAGGTCAAGGGCGTCACCGAGGGGCGGGCCACGATCGTGGTGATGGACGGGAACTTCCACGGCCGCACGATCAGCATCATCAGCTTCTCCGGCGACGCCGAGGCCCACGACGAGTACGGCCCGTACACCCCGGGCTTTCGTTGCGTCCCGTACGGCGACGTGGACGCGCTGAGGTCGGTCATCGACGCGGACACCGTCGCCGTCCTGCTCGAGCCGATCCAGGGCGAGGCGGGCGTCGTCGTCCCGCCGCACGGATACCTGCGCGCCGTCCGTGAGACCTGCACCGCCTCCAACGTGCTGATGATCGCCGACGAGATCCAGTCGGGCCTCGGTCGCGCGGGCACCACGTTCGCCTGCGACCGCGAGGACGTCGTGCCCGACGTCTACGTCCTCGGCAAGGCCCTCGGTGGAGGCATCCTCCCGCTCTCGGCGGTGGTGGCCGACGCCGACGTGCTCGGTGTCTTCACCCCGGGCACCCACGGCAGCACGTTCGGTGGCAACCCGTTGGCGACCGCGGTCGGCCGGGCGGTGGTGGAGATGCTCGCGACCGGTGAGTACCAGGCCCGGACCCGAGCGTTGGAGCCGATCCTGCGCGAGCGCCTCGGCGCGCTGATCGGACGTGGCATCACCGGTGCCCGTGTCGTGGGGCTGTGGGCCGGCATCGACCTCGACACACGCCTGGGCACCGGGCGGCAGTGCTGCGAGGCGTTGATGCGCCGTGGAGTCCTGGCCAAGGACACCCACGGGTCCACGCTGCGGCTCTCCCCGCCGCTGGTGATCAGCGAAGAGGACCTGACCTGGGGTCTGGACCGGCTCGCCGAGGCGCTGGAGGAGCTGCGCGGCGGTTGACATGGCCACCTGGCTCGACCTCGAACGAATCGGTCCGTACTTCGCCCTCGAGACGGGCGCCGTCACGGCGCTGACGGGGTGGCGGTCCCTCGCCGACCTGAAAGTGCAGGACGCGCCCTTGCGGGCCCGGGTGGCCACGGCACACGCAAGCATCTCGGCCGGCGCCGACGGGGTGCCCGAACGCGTCGCCGCCTCCGCGGTGCAGCTCGGGCTGACCGCGCGGCTGGTCTCCCCGGCGCTGGCCGGCGCGGTCCTCGCCGCCCTGGTCCCGGACCTGTCGGCGCACCGGACCTGGTGGTCGGCGTCGGACACCGACGCGGCGCCTTTCGCCGTACCGCACCTGGACGTGGGAGAGGTCGTCGGTGTGGAGGAGACCGTACAGACGCTGCTCGGACTCGTCCTGCGCGGTTCGGTCGCGACGCTGCTCCGGGCGACGCTGGATGTCGCCGGCGTCGCGGAGCAGATCCTGTGGGGCAACGTGGCCTCAGCGCTGGCCGGTGCCGGCACGGTCATCGGCGCCTTCCGGCCGGAGCTGGAGGATCGTTGCCGCGACATCGTCTCGGCGCTGGTTGCGACCCCGCTGCTGGCGGGCACCGGCGGCTACGACCGGCGGGAGTTCCGTCGTAGCACCTGCTGCCTGTTCTACCTCGCGCCCGGTGGCGGGCTGTGCCGCGACTGCGTGCTCGCCGTACGGCGATCCGGTCAGGCGTAGCCGACGTCCAGCCGCTTGGCCGCGAACATGGTCGCGTCCGCGGCGCTGAGCAGCGCCGCGGTGGACTCGCCGCCGGCGGTCGAGGCACTGCCGACGCTCGCCTGCACGCGCAGCCCCTTGCTGACGTCGCCCAGCTCGAGCTCGGACACCGCCCGGCTCATTCTGGCACGGACGAGGGCGAGGTCGCTCACCGGGCCGGACATGGCGATGAGGAACTCGTCGCCACCGAAGCGGACCAGTAGATCCTCCTGGCGAGCCGCCTGCGTCAGGGCCGCGGCGACGCGGTTCAGCACCACGTCGCCCACGACGTGGCCGTGCCTGTCGTTGACGTCCTTGAAGGCGTCGAGGTCGACCATGACAAGGGTGGCCGGACCCCGCGGGTGGGCCAGCAGCCACTCGTCGAGCGCGCGCCGGTTGCCCAGGCCGGTGAGCGCGTCCTCGCGTGCCAACCGGCTGGACTCGGCGTGCATCAGCTGCAGCACGGCGTAGTCACGGCGAGCCCGCACCCCTTCGACCGAGCGGGTGCGCTGGGCCCACAGCAGGTCGGTGCACATCCGGACGTACGGGTCGACGGCGGTCGAACCCGGCAGGTCCGCAGCCCGTTGCGCCAGGTGAAGCTGGTGGTGGGCGTCCAGCGACGTGATCGGCTCCGCAGCCGGGTTCTCGGTGACCAGCCGGACCGCCTCGCCCGCCGTGCTCAGCGCCTCCTCGTGCCGCCCGAGCAGGCGTTGGGCGCGCGCGAGGTGCACCGTGGCCTGGATCTCGTCGTCGCTGGCCCCGGAGCCGCGGCAGCTCTCCCGCAGCGCGCTGAGCTCCGTGATCGCCGCACGAGGGTCGGTGCTGGATCGCACCTGGGCGCCCATCCGGTCGAAGGCGGCCCGCCAGGAAGAGGGCGGCACGGCGTCGGTGAGCGCCCGACCCTGTGTGATCCACGACATCGCGTCGTCCAGGTGGCAGCGGTGCTCCCGCTCACGATCCGGCTGCTCCAGGCCGACCCGCTCCAGCTCGCTGGCCCAGCGCAGGTGCAGGTCGGCGAGGTTGTGGTAGTCGACGATCTTGCCGTCCGGGTAGTCGACCGGCTGCTCGGCTATCGCCAGCGCGGCCTCGAAGTGTGGCAGGGCGAGCTCGAACAGCTGCAGCATGGTGTACCCGGTGCCCAGTCCTGAGTGCGTCCAGTTGCGCAGCCCCGCGTCCGCACAGGACTCCAGCAGCACCTCGGCCTCGATGATGTCGTCGAGGCAGGCCGCAGGATCGTCGCGCCGTTGTTGGACCATCGCACGCAGGGCCAGCGCGTTCGAGCGCCAACCGCCGGAACCCATGGCAGCCGCGGTCTGGTCGCAGTCGGTCGCAGCGGCCAGCGCGGCATCCCAGCGTCCGGCGAACAGATGTGCGGTGGCCAACACGTACAACAGGGCAATCCGGTCCGGACCCCGCACCCCCGGATCCTCCAGGGTGGCAGACGCGATCGCCACCGCCTGGTCGTGCCCGCCTCGTTGGGCGAGGGTCATGAGGTGTCCGGACCCACGTGACGTCTCGCTCATCGCCCCATCATCACTCAGTCGACGTCGCCGGCACCAGGCAGGCCGGTAGCCTGAGCCTCGGTGGCAGCAGCCGCCGTGGTGCGAGGAGGCTTGCGTGTCCGGCGAATCCGATGCGGTTCCGGGGGACCGCGTGTGGACGATCCCGAACCTGTTGAGCGTCGCGCGCCTGTGCGGCGTGCCGCTCTTCTTGTGGTTGGTCCTCGGCCCCGAGGCCGACGTGCTGGCCCTCGTCGTCCTGCTGGTCGCCGGGATCACCGACTACCTCGACGGCAAGCTGGCCCGGACGCTGAACCAGACCTCGAAGCTGGGACAGATCCTCGACCCGGTGGCCGACCGGCTCTACATCCTGTCCGTCGTCATCGGCCTGGCGCTGCGCGACATCATCCCGCTGTGGCTGGCAGTCATCCTGCCGCTGCGCGACGTGTTCTTGTTCTGCCTGGTGCCGTTCCTGCGCACCCGTGGCTACAGCGCGCTGCCGGTGCACTTCCTCGGCAAGGCGGCCACCGCCGCCCTGCTGTACGCGTTCCCGCTGCTGCTCCTCGGTGACGGCGACGGCGCGGTGGCCGACCTGGCCCACGTGTTCGGCTGGGCGTTCGCGACCTGGGGCGTCGGTCTGTACTGGTGGGCCGGTCTGTTGTACGCGTGGCAGGTCCGCATCCTGCTCGCCCGTACCGCCCCGGTCGCGGGTCAGTCGCCGGTGAGCGTCGACGACACGTGAGGGGGTCGCGATGAGCGATCGGCCCGGTACCGGCGGCCGCGAGCCGCCGACGCAGCCACCGCCGGCCCGGGACCTGCTGAGCCGACTGTCGGACGCCGCCGTCGATGCCGACTATGCGCGCGTCGCGGCACGCCGGCAGGCAGCACCCGACGATCACCGCCGACGGCCCGGATGGGGGGTCGCGGTGGCGGTCGTGCTGGGGCTGATGATCAGCGTGGCCGCACTGCAGGCACAGAGCCGTGAACCCACCGAGGCGCGTGAGCGCAGTGCGGTCATCGAGCAGATCGAGGAGCGTCGCGTGTCGATCAGCCGGTCGACGAGCACACTCGAGGGGCTCCAGGACGAGGTCATGGCCTTGCAGGGCGACGTGAGCTCGGCCGGCGCGAGCGGGGACAGCCTGCTCGTCACCGTCGAGCGTTCCCGCATCCTCACCGGCTCCGGCCCCGTCGAGGGCCCCGGCGTCCGCATCGTCGTGGACGACGCGGACGACGCCACGACGGAGGGCGGGACCGTGCTCGACCGCGACCTGCAGGTGCTGGCCAACGGGCTCTGGCAGGCAGGGGCCGAGGCGATCTCGATCAACGGGCAACGGCTGGGATCCACCTCGGCGATCCGGGTCGCCGGGCAGGCGATCACCGTGAACTACCGTCCGCTCACCCCGCCCTACACCGTGACCGCGATCGGCGACCCGCACACGCTGGAGGCACGGTTCAGCGAGACGGCCGCCGGACAGTCCTGGTTCCAGCTGGAGTCCAACTACAGCATCAGCTTCGACATGGAGTCCACCGACGACCTGACGCTGCCCGGCGTGCCGGCAGGGCGGTTGCGCCTGCGCAGTGCGGTGCAGGAGGGGGAGGTTCGATGATCGCCGTGGTCGGCCTGCTGGCCGGGCTCCTGCTGGGGCTGCTGTTCCAGCCCAGCGTGCCTGTCGCCCTGCAGCCGTACCTGCCGATCGCCGTGGTCGCCGCCCTCGACGCCACGTTCGGTGCGCTGCGGGCGTACCTCGACGGCATTTTCGACGACAAGGTGTTCGTCATCTCCTTCGTCTCCAACGTGGTGATCGCGGCGCTGATCGTCTACCTCGGCGACCAGCTCGGGGTGGGCAACCAGCTGTCCACGGGCGTGGTGGTCGTGCTCGGGATCCGGATCTTCTCCAACGTCGCCGCGATCAGGAGGCACCTGCTGCATGCCTGAGACCCATGACGACGCACCGGTCCTGCCGCCGCCTGGTCACCGTTCCCGCTACGACCGGGCACAGGTCGTGGTGGCACTGCTGCTGGCCCTGCTCGGCTTCGCGACGACGGTCCAGCTGCGCTCGAATTCCGCGGACGACACCTACGCCGGGACACGGCGTGGTGACCTGGTCCAGCTGTTGGACTCCCTCGACACCGCCAACCAGCGGGCGCAGTCCCAGATCCTCGAGCTGGAGGCGACCCGCAGGGAGCTCCTCGACAGCAGCACGCAGACCCAGGCGGCGCTCGAGGAGGCACGGCAAGAGGCCGACACACTGGCGATCTTGTCCGGGGCCGTGGGGGCGACCGGACCCGGGGTTCGCATCACGGTCGACGACCCCACCGGGCAGGTCGGTGCCTCGGTGATGCTCAACGTGATCGAGGAGCTTCGCGACGCCGGCGCGGAAGCGCTGGAGATCAACGACCAGGTCCGCGTGGTGGCTCAGACGTTCTTCGCCGACGACGGGGAGGGCATCACCGCCGACGGTATCCAGGTGTCCCCGCCGTACGCCATCGACGCCATCGGCGACGCTTCGACCCTCGCCGTCGCGACCTCGTTCCCCGGTGGGCTCGAGGACATCGTGGCCACCGTCGGCGGGACTGTCGAGGTGGAGCTGGTCGACGAGGTCGAGGTGACCGCCCTGTCGGTGAGTCGCGATCCTGACTACGCTCGTCCGGCTGACTGATTGGGCCGACTGACCGCACTCGTCGAAGGAGCATCCCGGTGAACCCAGAGGACCTGAAGTACACGGCCGAGCACGAGTGGCTGCGGATCGAGGGCGACACGGCGGTCATCGGCATCACCGACTACGCCCAGGAGCAGCTCGGCGACATCGTGTACGTCGGCCTGCCTGCCGTGGGGGACACCATCGACCCCGGAGCCAGCATCGGGGAGCTGGAGTCGACGAAGTCGGTGAGCGACCTCTTCGCGCCGGTGCCCGGCGTGGTGGTGGAGCGCAACGAGTCGCTGGAGCAGAATCCCGAGACGGTCAACTCCGACCCGTACGGGGAGGGGTGGCTGATCAAGGTCACGCTGGTCGACCCGAACGCCGTTGACGCCCTCCTGGACAGGGCGGCGTACGAGGCCCTCGTCAGCGAGTAACCTGCACCTCCACCATCAACCTCTACCGGCACTCGAGGGTTTGGCAGCGTGCCTCGCTATCCTGAGACCGACGCCCTGCCCATCCGCCGCTCAAGGAGAGACGCCATGCCGTTCTGTACCGAGTGTGGGCACGAGAACCCGAGCAGCGCACGGTTCTGCTCGCAGTGCGGCCACCCCCTGGTGGCGGAGCAGCCGGAAGCGCCCTCGGAGACCACGGCGAGCATCCAGTTCCCCGGGCACGGGCACGATGCGGACGCCGAGGAGGGAGAGCTCACCGCCCAGGACACCGCCGCGCTCGATGCACTGCCTGCCGACAGCGCGCTGCTCATCGTGCAACGCGGGCCGAGCGCCGGCTCGCGGTTCCTCCTCGACACGCCGGAGGTCTCGGCCGGGCGCCATCCCGACAGCGACATCTTCCTCGACGACGTCACCGTGTCGCGTCGTCACGCCAGCTTCCGGCGGGTGGACGGTGGTTACGTGGTCAGCGACGCGGGCAGTCTCAACGGCACCTACGTCAACCGTGACCGGGTTGACGAGATCGTGCTGTCCGGTGGTGACGAGGTCCAGATCGGCAAGTACCGCCTGGTCTACTTCCCGAGCCACAACGTCCCCGGAGGTCCCGCGCGGTGACGGCATCGGCGTCTGCCCGTGCGCGCCTGAGCATCGGTGACGTGCTCGCAGCGCTGCGCCCGGATTTCCCCGATGTCACCATCTCCAAGATCCGCTACCTCGAGTCCGAGGGCCTCGTGGAGCCGTCGCGCACGCCGTCGGGCTACCGCAAGTTCAGTCCCGCCGACGTCGAGCGGCTGCGCTACATCCTCCTGCGCCAGCGGGACAGCTACTACCCGCTCAAGCGGATCCGGGCCGAGCTCGCCGACCTCGACCGCGGGCTGCAGCCGGGGGAGGGCGGCACGCCGCGTCCACCGCGGGTGGTGCTGGCCGACGACGGGTACCCCCCGGCCGACGCCTTCGGTCCGGACGGGCGTGAACTCCGGCTCACCCGCGAGGAGCTCTGCGAGTCCGCCGAGATCGACGCGGGGCTGCTCAGCCAGCTGGAGCAGTTCGGTCTGGTCACCTCGCGTACTTCGCAGGGGATGTACGACGGCGCCGCACTCATCGTTGCCAAGACTGCCGGCGAGCTCGCCGGCTTCGGCGTGGAGCCACGGCACCTGCGGGCGTTCAAGACGGCTGCCGACCGAGAGATCGGGCTCTTCGAGCAGGTCGTGGCGCCGGTCTCGCGCTCACGTGAGCCCGGCGCGAGGGCCCGGGCGGACGAGACCGTGCGCCAGCTCGCGGCGCTGTCGGTGCGGTTGCACACCACCTTGGTGAAGCGGGGACTGCGCGGCGGCGGCTGACGAGGGCTACGGTGGAGGTGTGCATGAGCTCGATGTCGTCGGAGTCCGGGTCGAGATGCCCGCCAACCAACCACTGGTCCTGCTGCGCGAGGTGGAGGGGACCCGCTACCTGCCGATCTGGATCGGTGCGGTGGAGGCCACCGCCATCGCCTTCGCCCAGCAGGGCGTGGTTCCCCCGCGCCCGCTCACCCATGACCTGCTCCGTGAGCTGGTGTCCTCCTTCGGGGAGGAGCTGACCGAGGTCCGCATCACCAGCGTGACTGACGGTGTGTTTTTCGCGACCCTGGTCTTCGCCAGCGGCATCGAGGTGGATGCCCGCCCGTCGGACTCGATCGCGCTCGCCCTGCGCACCGGCAGCAGGATCGTGTGCTCCGAGGAGGTGCTCGAGGAGACCGGGATCGCCGTGGCCGACGAGGACGAACAGCAGGTCGAGAAGTTCCGTGAGTTCCTCGACCAGGTGACGCCCGAGGACTTCGACGAGGTCTCCTGACCCGGGCCGGAGCCCAACCCTCAACCTAAGGTAGAGGGTTGCCGACACGCGCCGGAACGTGACGACGGTCGTTGACCGGGGCGTGGTCGCGCACCTACCGTGAGGCAAGAAGTCCGCTCGTGTAGTTCCACCGTTGTCAATCTGCGACAGACGTACGGAACCACATCGGGTACGGCGAACAGCGATCGTGAGGCGGCGTCATGCACATGAGCGGCAACGGTGACAGCAAGGCTGGACGGGGCTCCTGCGCCGACGCCGACCGGGAGTCACGCGAAGCCGGCACCCAGGGCCTGCTCTTCGACGACGACCTCGCGCCGATGCCCGACGACGTGGGCTTTCGCGGCCCGACCGCATGCTCCGCAGCGGGCGTGACCTACCGCCAGCTCGACTACTGGGCCCGTACCGGTCTGGTGGAACCGAGCGTGCGTGGAGCCACCGGTTCGGGGACCCAGCGGCTGTACTCGTTCCGCGACGTGCTCCTGCTGAAGATCATCAAGCGCCTGCTCGACGCGGGCGTCTCGTTGCAGCAGATCCGCACCGCCATCGTGCACCTGCGTGAACGCGGCACCGACGACCTGACCCGGGTGACCCTGATGAGCGACGGGGCCAGCGTGTACGAGTGCCGCTCGGCGGACGAGGTCATCGACCTGCTGCAAGGCGGGCAGGGGGTCTTCGGCATCGCGATCGGTGGCGTGTGGCGCGAGATCGAGGGCTCGTTGTCGACGCTGCCCACCGAGCGAGCAGTCTGCGCCGACGCCGATGCCGCGGGCGACGAGCTCGCCGCGCGACGCCGGGCACGCGCCACCGGCTGAGGGTCCGCGGCACGGCGCCCCGGCTGGGCACGGTGTAAAGTCGTCCTCGCTGTCGACACGCACGCGAGAGTCTGCTCCGGCCCGCCTTCGGTGGGCCCTGCAGCGCCGAAGGGGCAATCCTCCCCGGAACCTCTCAGGCTTCAGAACCGTGCGAGCCAGGCAACTCTGAAGCAGCACCGGGCCGCAGGGGCCAGTGCGTGACAGAGGGGGAGCGGACGACGACCGCTGACCCAGGAGCCTGAGCAGATGACCCACGCCGCACCGATCGCTACGCCCTTCACCGCTCGCCACGTCGGCCCCGACGCCGACGAGCAGGCCCGCATGCTCGAGGGGCTCGGGTACGACACCCTCGACGCGCTCATGACCGCTGCGGTGCCGGCCGGGATCCGCGGCGTGAGTGCGCTGGGGTTGCCCGATGCCGGGGGCGAGCCCGACATCATCGCGCGACTGCGGGCCAAGGCCGCGCGCAACAACCCGGGTGTGTCGATGATCGGACTCGGCTACCACCCGACCGTGACGCCGGCGGTGATCCGACGCAACGTGCTCGAGGACCCGGGCTGGTACACGGCTTACACGCCCTACCAGCCGGAGATCTCCCAGGGCAGGCTCGAGGCGCTCATCAACTTCCAGACCATGGTCGCCGATCTGTCGGGACTGGACACCGCCAACGCCTCGCTGCTCGACGAAGGCACCGCCGCAGCCGAGGCGATGACCCTGCTGCGCCGCGCGACGCGAGGTGCGCTCGGCAGACCGTTCACCGTCGATGCGGACGTCGCCCCCCAGACACTGGCCGTGCTGCGCACCCGCGCGGAGGCGCTCGGCATCGAGGTGCACGTCGCCGACCTCGACGAGCCCCTCGCCGGCGGCGACCTGTCCGGTGGGCTGCTCGTCGCGTACCCCGGTGCCTCCGGCCGCATCCCGGTGCTGGCTCCCCTCGTTGCGCGGGTGCAGCAGGCCGGGGGCCAGGTGGTCGCGGTCGCCGATCCGCTCGCGCTGACGCTGCTGGAGTCGCCAGGCAGCCAGGGCGTCGACGTGGTGGTCGGTTCCACCCAGCGCTTCGGCGTACCCATGTTCTACGGTGGTCCGCACGCCGCCTTCATGGCGGTACGCCAGGGTCTCGAGCGGCACCTGCCCGGCCGGTTGGTCGGCGTGTCCAAGGACGCCGAGGGCCGCCCGGCGTACCGCCTGGCGCTGCAGACCCGTGAGCAGCACATCCGGCGCGACCGCGCCACGTCCAACATCTGCACCGCCCAGGTGCTGCTGGCGGTGGTGGCGTCGATGTACGCCGTCTACCACGGGCCGCAAGGACTCACGCAGATCGCGAAGCGGGTGCACCGGCACGCAGCCACCCTGGCCGCCGGACTCGTCAAGGGCGGCGTCGAGGTGCTCCACGGCGAGTTCTTCGACACCGTGGTGGCCCGGGTCCCCGGTCGCGCCGACGACGTCGTTGGCGCTGCGCGCGCCACCGGCATCCACCTACGCGGCATCGACGCCGACCACGTGGGCGTCTCGACGTCGGAAGTCACCTGCGAGGAGCACGTCGCGACCGTGTGGGCGGCCTTCGGAGTCGACGAGCTCGACGTCCGCGCGGTCGCCGCTTCCACTGCGGACGCGCTGCCGCAGGCGGCCCTGCGCCGCACCGACGTCATGACGCACCCGGTCTTTTCCACGCACCGCTCCGAGACCCAGATGGTGCGATACCTGCGCCGGCTCTCCGACCGCGACTACGCGCTGGACCGTGGAATGATCCCGCTCGGGTCCTGCACGATGAAGCTCAACGCCACCACCGAGATGGAACCGGTGTCGTGGCCGGAGTTCGCCGACCTGCACCCCTTCGTCCCTGCGGCCGACGCGAGCGGCATGATCGAGCTGATCGAGGAGCTGGAGTCGTGGCTCGCGGAGGTCACCGGCTATGCCGCGGTGTCCATCCAGCCCAACGCCGGGTCCCAGGGCGAGCTCGCCGGGCTGCTGGCGATCCGCGCCTACCACCGGGCCAACGGTGACGCCGCCCGCGACGTCTGCCTCATCCCGAGCTCGGCCCACGGCACCAACGCGGCCTCGGCCGTCATGGCGGGCATGCGGGTCGTCGTCGTGAAGGCCGACGCACGCGGCGGTGTCGATCTCGAGGACCTCACCGCGCGGTGCGGGGAGCATGCCGACGACCTGGCCGCGATCATGGTGACCTACCCATCAACCCACGGCGTCTACGAGGACACGATCACCGACCTGTGCCAGATCGTGCACGAGCACGGTGGCCAGGTGTACGTCGACGGCGCGAACCTCAACGCGCTGCTCGGCCACGCCAGACCCGGTCAGTTCGGCGGCGACGTCTCCCACCTGAACCTGCACAAGACCTTCTGCATCCCGCACGGCGGCGGTGGTCCGGGCGTCGGCCCGATCGGGGTGGCCGCACACCTCGTGCCGCACCTGCCCAGCCACCCGCTGCACCCGGACCCCGAACGTCGCCAGGGAGTAGGAGCGATCAGCGCGGCTCCGTACGGCTCGGCCGGGATCCTGCCGATCAGCTGGGCGTACGTCGCGCTGATGGGGGCGGCAGGACTGGCCGAGGCCACCTCGGTCGCGGTGCTCTCGGCCAACCACGTCGCCCGCCGGCTCAGCGAGCACTTCCCGGTTCTCTACCGCGGACGCCACGACCTGGTGGCGCACGAGTGCATCCTCGACCTGCGCCAGGTCACCAGGCGGACCGGCGTCACGGTCGACGACGTCGCCAAGCGACTGATCGACTACGGCTTCCACGCGCCGACAATGAGCTTCCCGGTCGCCGGCACCTTCATGGTCGAGCCGACCGAGTCCGAGGACCTCGCCGAGATCGACCGCTTCTGCGACGCGATGATCGCGATCCACGGCGAGATCGAGCAGGTGGCATCGGGCCGGTGGCCGCTCGAGCAGTCGCCGCTGCGGCGGGCACCGCACACCGCCCGGGCCCTGTCGCAGGAGTGGGACCGCCCGTACGACCGGTCGCTGGGGGCCTTCCCGAACGGTGTCTACACCGACAAGTACTTCCCGCCCGTCGCCCGCGTCGACCAGGCCTACGGCGACCGCAACCTGGCGTGCTCCTGCCCGCCGATCGAGGCGTTCGAGTGAGGGGCGGCCGCGGCTGCGGTTTACCAGGGTCCCCTGGTAAACCTCACCAACCATGGGTTGCAACCCGTGGGCAGTGACAACCTGCCATGGGGAGTTCGTCGGGATCCCGTGGGCAGTGACAACCTGCCATGGGCCGTGGGCGGACTGCTCGAGTCGACGGCACGCGCACTGCACGGTGACCTGGCAGATGTCCAGTCGGTGACGCGGCAACCCTCGCTGGTGGCCGGTGTGGTGCGCGAGGGGAGGCTGGTGTGGACCGGTGCCCGGGGCACCGCCGTCGGCTCCGACGGCGACCTCCGGCCCGGTCCCGAGGTGCAGTACCGCATCGGCTCGATCACCAAGATGGTCACGGCGGTGGCGGTCCTGCAGTGCCGCGACGAGGGGTTGCTGGACCTCGGTGACCCAGTCGGTGCGCACCTCGGCGACGTGCCCTTCGCGTCGGCGCGCGTGCGCGACCTGCTCGTCCACGCAGCGGGGCTGCCGGCCGAGCCGGCCGGGCCATGGTGGGAGCGTCACGACGGCGGCGACTTCCAGATGCTGGTCGGGCAGGTCCTCGAGCAGGAGCTGGTGCACCCGGCGGGCCGGCGGCATCACTACACGAACCTCGGCTTCGGGCTGCTGGGCGAGCTCCTGGCCCGGCTGCGCGGCACCAGCTGGACCGAGACCGTCACCGAGCGGGTGCTGGCGCCGCTGGGCATGACTCGCACGACGTACCGGCCGCAGGCTCCCCACGCGCAGGGCTGGTCGGTACAGCCGTACGCCGGGACGTTGACCCCCGAGCCGCACAGCGACACCGGTGCCATGGCGGCAGCCGGCCAGCTGTGGAGCACCGTGCAGGACCTGGCACGCTACGCGGCGTTCTGGATCGACCCCGACCCGGCGGTGCTGGCGCCCTCGACCGTCGCGGAGATGTGCACTCCTGCCGTCGGTGAGCCCGGCGCCGGGACCGAGAAGGTGCAGGGTCTCGGGGTCCGCCTGTACGGCCGCGGTGAGCGGACCCTGGTCGGCCACTCGGGCTCGATGCCCGGCTTCCTGGCCGGCTTCGCCGTCGACCCGGTGCGCGGCACGGCGGGCATCACGCTCGCCAACGCGACGATCGGCGCCACCCCGGAGCTCGCCCTCACGTTGCTGGACCGGCTCGAGGATCTGGAGCCGCCGCTGCCCCGGGAGTGGTCGCCGGAGCCCGAGGTCGGGGGCGCCGCCGAGCTGCTGGGCACCTGGTTCTGGGGCAACACGCCGATGACGTTCGCCATCCGCGACCGGCACCTGGTCATCGACCACACGAATCCCGGGCGTCGCACCCGCCTGGTGCGCGAGTCGGCCGACACCTGGCGCGGCCTGGACCACTACTTCGCCGGCGAGCAGATGCGGGTCCTCCGCGACCGGGACGGGGGGATCACCCACCTGGACCTGGTGACGTACACCCTCACCCGCGCTCCCTCCACCAACCCCTGACCACGCCTATCCGAGCTTTCTCGTACGCCCGTCCGCGCCTTCTGGTGCGCTCGTCCGTGCATTGTCGGGACGTACGCTTCAGCGGCCGAGACGCTCGACGACTTCGGCTCGCGGGAGAGTCGCGAGGGCAGCGCCGGGCAGCAGCACCTTGGACCGTCGTACCCCGCTGCCGACGATGACCTGTGCCGATGCCACCACCGCGTCATCGACAAGCAGCAGCCAGTCCTCGGGCAGTCCGAGCGGCGTGATCCCGCCGTACTCCATCGCGGTCATGCTCACCGCATCGTCCATCCGTGCGAATGACGCCTTGCGCACGTCGAGTCGCCGGCGGACCAGGCCGTTGACGTCGGCCCTCGTGGTAGCGAGCACGACGCAGGCGGCGTGACGGGTGACACCGGCGCGAGTGCCGGCGACGACCACGCAGTTCGCCGACACCTCGAGGCTCACGCCGTACGCGTCCGACATCGCGGCGGTGTCGGCGAGGGCCGGGTCGATCTCGGCCACCCACGCGTCGTCAATGCTCGAGACGGCGTGGGCGACGGCTGGTGCGAGCAGGTCGGGGTGCTCGGCGGCAGGCAGCAGCGTCAAGGAACCGGTCGCCAGAGTCATGGCGGCATCGTGTCAGTCAAGGACCGACTCGATCCAGCGACGGGTCACCTCGAACGCCTCCTCGCGGACGTCCTTGGCCGAGAGGTACGCATCGTGCATCGCGCCGTCGATGCGGGCGATCGTGACGCGAGGTCCGAGCGTGTGCGACCACCGGGCGATCTGTTGCACGTCGAGCACGACGTCGCAGCGGCGTACGTCCTCGCTCCAGGTCTCGGTCAAGGTGGTGCGGGTCGACGCCAGCACGAGCACGGGAGCACCGGTGTCGATCCCGCGGTGCAGCGTGCGGTGACCGCGACGCACCGCGCGCAGCCAGCCCGCGCGCACCGGGAAGCTCGACGGCGGTTTCCACGCGGTGTCGAACTCCCATTCCCCACGACGTTGGGCGTGCAGCGACTCGACGTACACCTCGGAGGTGCTGCGGGGGATCACTCGGTACGGGAGGCGCGCACCGAGCTCGTCGATGGCGCGGGTGCCGACCGTACGCAGCAGCAAGGAGCCCCGGAGGTCCAACCACGGACCGTTCAGCACGAACGCGTCGGCGACTCCGCGACCCGCGCGTTGTCGCTCGTGTGCCCACAACGGGGCGATCAGCCCTCCGGTCGAGTGCGCGACGACGATGACCCCAGCGTGGTCGTCGCGTGCAGTGATGCGCTGGTGCGCGGCGTCGAGCTCGGCGAAGTACTCGGCGAGGTCGAGGCAGAAGTTCGGCGTCTGGTGCAACAGCAGCGAGCGGCCGTGCTTGCGTAGATCGAGAGCGTAGAAGTCGTAGCCGAGGTCGGTGAAGAACTCCGCGACGTGCAGCTGGAAGAAGTAGTCGCAGAACCCGTGGACGTAGAGCACCGCCGTGCCGCTCGGCTGGCCGGCCGGCCGGTGCACCAAGGTGGCGACGACCGGGCCCTCGGCGTCGTCCGGCAGGGTGATCGTCTCCGCGGTGAAGGGTTCCCCGAGCACGTCCGTACGGATGTCACCCATCGCCCTGATTCTGCCTCACGCGCCTCGTCGGGCGTACAGCTGTGGCAGGACGTCCTCGATGGCGGGCTCCCGGATCGACAGGTCGGCGATCTCGTGACGTGCAGCGAGGGCGGCGATCACCGGACCGGTGGGACTGCCCGCCGGCACGGTGAGCCACTGGCGGGCACCGGCGACCCGGATGACGTGCGCCCCGGGTACGTCGACGGCGGCCACCGGTTCGTGGAAGTCGACGACGACCGTCCTGGTGGCCCGCCCCGCGGCGTGCAGGGCGCCGAACCCGCCGTCGAAGGCGAGCCGACCGCGATCGATCACCATGACCCGGCGGCACACCTGTTCGATGTCGACGAGGTCGTGGGTCGTGAGCAGGATCGTGGTGCCCCGGTCGGTGTTCAGCTGGCGCAGGGACGCCCGCAGGCGCTGCTTGCTGCCGACGTCCAGTCCGATGGTCGGCTCGTCGAGGTACAGGATCTGCGGGTCGTGCAGCAGTGCCGCCACGATGTCGCCCCGCATGCGCTGGCCGAGCGAGAGCTGGCGCACCGGCTGGCCGAGCAGGTCGCCGATCTCGAGCAGCTGCACGTACGTCGACACGTTGCGCTCGTACGTCGCGGCGGGGATTCGGTAGATGCGCCGCAACAGCTCGAAGGAGTCGCGCAGCGGGAGGTCCCACCACAGACCGGTGCGTTGCCCGAACACCACCCCGATGCGACGGGCCAGTTCGGTGCGTCTGCGGGACGGGTCGAGCCCCGCCACCCGCAGGTGTCCCGAGGACGGCACCAGGATGCCGGTCAGCATCTTCACGGTGGTCGACTTGCCGGCGCCGTTGGGCCCGATGTAGCCGACCGCCTCGCCCGGCTCGACCGCGAACGTGATGCCGTCCACGGCCTGCACGTCGCGGCGCTCGCGGCGCAGCACGCCGCGGCGCTCGCGCACCACGAACGACCGGCTCAGGTCACGCACGTCGATGATCGGCATCGAGGTTCAGCTCCCGGTGCTGCGGTAGTGGCGCAGTGCACCGCGCCAGGTCAGTGCGGCGACGCCCACGAAGAGCGCTGCGACCACCGGTGACGCCACCTGGAACACGGCGGGCAGCGCGAACGGGTCGTCCACGCCGAGGACGTACAGCGCCGGGTACCAGTTGACGAAGGCCAACGGCACGACGAACGTGACGGCACGTACCACCTCGAGCGGATAGATCGTCAGGGGGTACTGCGTGAGGGTGTTGCCGCCGTAGGTGAACGCGTTGGCCACCTCCGACGCGTCACCGGCGAAGACCTGGAACGCCCCGCCCATCACGAACACGCTGGCGAAGATCAGCGCACCGGACACCGCTGCGGCCACCAGCACAAGCACCCGCAGCGGGGACCAGTCGACCGGTGCCGAGGCGAGCCCCCATCCCAGCACCGCGGTCGCCTGGACGACCCTGCCGAGCCGCCGCAGGGCGAACCGGTCTGCGGCCACCTGCACCAGGGTGGGGACCGGCCGGATCAGCATCTGGTCCAGGGAGCCGTCGCGTACCCGCTGGCCCAGTGTCTCCGCGTTGCCCAGCAGCAGGTCGGCGACCCCAATCGCCAGCCCGGACATGCCGTACAGCACGGCGATCTGGGCGAGCGTGAAACCGCCCAGCGCGTCCAGGTGGCTGAACATCACCAGGATGATCACGAAGTCCAGGAAGGTCAGGACCATGCCGGCGAGGGTCATCACGACGAACGAGGTGCGGTACGTCAGGCCGGACCGCACCCAGGCGCCGGCGATGACAGCGAACATCGGCAGTGCCTCGATCATGCGGACATCGGTCATGCGGCGTTCAGCCACCCTGCACCACGACCTTGCGCACCGCCGTGCGGGTGAGGACCGCCCCCAGCCCGAGCAGCAGTCCCGCCCAGAGAACCTGCAGGCCGAGCAGCGGCAGCGCCGCCGTACCGGTGTCGTCACGCAGCAGCACGTCGCACGGCACCTGCACGAGGCAACGGAACGGCAGCAGCTCGCAGACCGTGCGCAGCCGGTCCGGGAAGGTGACCAGCGGCAAGGCGCTGCCGGAGGCGAATATCTGCGCGACGATGAGCATCGACGCCGGACCACTGGTGTCGATGATCCAGAACGCCAGCAGCCCGAGCAGGTAGCGCAGCGCAAAACCGATCACCATGGCGAGCGTGACCGACACTGCGAACAGGATCCAGGTCAGACCCGTCGAGGGCCATGCCAGGGGGAAGAACAGGGCGCCCAGCACGAGCGGCGCCACCCCGCGCGTGAGCAGGTGGTACGCACCGCGTCCGAGGTCCTCGGCCAGCCGCACCGCCAGCAGCGGCACCGGACGTTGCAGGTCGGTCGCGACGGCTCCGCTGCGTACCCGCTCGGAGTAGTCCGCGATGATGCCCCCACCGAACAGGCCCACGGGCATGATGAGGGCCTGCGCGATCCAGCAGAACATCAGCGCCTGCTCGACGCCGTAGCCGCCGAGCTGCGGGCGCTGGTCCCACAGCGCGATGTAGGTGTAGCTGATAATGACGCCGAACACCGTGTTGGTGAAGATGCCGGCGAGTGTGGCACTGCGGTACGTCGCGTACCGCCGGAAGCCACGGCTCGCGACGCCGGAGTACAGCGACACGGACATGACGGACCCCTGACGCGAGACGGCAAACGACGCATCGTAGCCCCGGTTCCCGTTCGGGGCCTCCCCCGAAGCCATAGGTTCGTTGCGGGGACGCCCTGAAGCCAACGTCGACCGCTCCAGACGCACCCACGGCGAGAGTCTCCGTCCACAGATGCTGATGACCCTCTGGGAACGTGTCCCCCAACACGGTTGGTTGGACATGTGCCTCGACGATCCGACTACGACAGTGCTGTTGTTGACTCGCTCCTGCGACGCCACGAGTACGTCGCCACGCACGCCGAACTGATGCAGCTGGGCATGCCGCGCAGCACGATCGTGCACCGCATCGGACCTCACGGTCCGTGGCAGCGGCTCTTACCCGGCGTCGTGTTGGCCCATCGCGGCCGTCCCACCGCCCGTGAGCAACGGATTTCGGCACTGAAGTACGGTGGCTCGTTGAGCATCATCACCGGCGGGCACGCCCTCGACCAGCACCAGGTGCGCGTACGGCGACTCGACCGGGTACATCTCCTGATCCCGCACGACTCGCACAAGACGTCGCACCACTTCGTCACCGTTGAGCGGACCCGGTTCCAGCCCGAACCGGTTCTGTCGCATGGCCTGCGCCTCGCACCGATCCCGCGGGCCCTGGTCGACGCATGCCGCCGGGACGAGCCGCTCGATGACGTACGCGCCCTGGTCGCTCACGTGGTGCAGTCCCGTCGCTGCACACCGGAGGCCCTGGGAAAGGCGTTGCGGGCGGGGGCGCGACAGCGTACGTCCCGCATGAACCTGGCGATGCGCGAGATCGACGTCGGAGTACGTTCCGTCGCGGAGGCCGACGCCCACCGTGCGATGCGGGGGTCAGGACTCCCGCCACTGGAATGGAACATCGAGCTGTGGACGCCGGAGGGTGAGTTCATCGGCTCCCCCGACGGCTGGTACGACGACGTGGCCGTCGCGCTGCAGATCGATTCGATGGAGTGGCACCTTTCTCCGGAACTCTACAAGCGCACCCAACGTCTGCAGCGGGCGATGATCAGCCGGGGCATCGTGGTGATGCCCATCGCGCCGAGCGACATCGCGCGCGATCATGGCGGATTCGTGAACCAGCTAGGACTCTGCCGACGCGAAGCCGAGAGGCGTCCTCGGCCACCAGGCGTCGTGGTGCGCCGACGGAAGGAGGCCTGACGTGCGCCTCGTGGGCGCCATCGGAGCAATCCGATCTCGTTGCCGGGCGTCCCCGCAGCCATAGGTTCGTTGCAGGGACGCGCGGCAACGAAAAATCAGGGGGCGCAGGGACGCGCGGCAACGGAAAAGGGGCGCCCAGGTCTCAGTGCTGGTACGTGCCGACCAGGACGGCCCGGGCCAGCGTCTTGAACGCAAGCTTGACGGAGACGACCGCGGGCGATGCGGCGCTGTCGACGCCCAGCGTCTCCTCGCCCACGGCGTGCACCACGAAGAAGTAGCGGTGCACCTGGTCACCGTCGGGCGGTGCCGCACCGCTGAAGTCCTTGCTGCCCCCGTCGTTGCGCACGTGGAAGGCGTCAGCGGGCAGGCTTTCGTCGCCGGCGCCCGCCCCGGTGGCCAGCTCCGTCACGTCGGCCGGGATGTCCACCACGGTCCAGTGCCAGTAGCCGGACGGAGTCGGTGCGTCGGGGTCGAGGCAGGTGACGACGAAGCTCTTGGTGCCCTCGGGAAAGCCGGACCAGGACAGCTGGGGCGAGGTGTTGCCTGCGGCTGCCACCTGGTCGTCGGCGAGGGGTTGGCCATCACTGACGTCGTTGCTGCTGAGCGAGAACGCAGCAACGCTCGGCAGCAGGTCGTACGGGTTGGGGCTGACGGGGCGGTCCAGACTCACGAGGGGCCTCCGAGGCAGAAGATCGGGTCGGGTCAACCTACCCGCCATGCCAGTGCCCACACACGTCCACCCTTCGGACGGGTCGCCGCGCTGCGCGAGGGCTTCGAGGGCGTGGGCGATGATGACCCGATGACTGCCGCCGGGGATCAGCCGCCGTACCCGGTGGGACTGCGGCTGGCCGAGCGTCGGGTCGTGGTCGTCGGTGCGGGATCGGTCTGCCAGCGACGGCTGCCGACGCTGCTGATGGCCGGCGCACGAGTCGTCGTGGTGTCCCCGCAGGTACGTCCGGCCATCGAGGCGATGGTCGCCTCCGGCGAGGTGAGCCTGCTGCACCGCACCTACCGGCACGGTGACCTCGAGGGGGCCTGGTACGCCCTGGCGACGACCGACGACCCGGCCGTCAACGCCGCCGTCGTCTCCGAGGCCGAGCAGCGCAGGATCTTCTGCGTCCGGGCCGACGACGCCATCCAGGGCAGTGCCTGGACCCCGGCGTCGGGACGCCACGACGAGGTGACCGTGGCCGTCACCTCCAACCGGGACCCGCGTCGTTCGGCGGCCATCCGCGACTCGATCCTCAAGGCGCTGCGCGACGGTCGCCTCACCGATCCGCACCGGTCGGCCCGCGAACCGGGTGTGGTGCTCGTCGGTGGGGGACCCGGCGACCCCGAGCTCATCACGCTGGCCGGTCGCCGCGCGCTGTTCGAGGCCGACGTGGTCGTAGCCGACCGACTCGCACCGCGGGCCCTGCTCGACGAGCTCCCGCCGCAGGTCGAGATCGTGGACGTCTCCAAGCTGCCCCGCGGCCGGTCGGCGTCCCAACCGGCGATCAACGAGCTGTGCATCAGCCGTGCCCTGGCCGGGCAGCGGGTAGCGCGGTTCAAGGGCGGCGACAGCTTCGTCTTCGGCCGGGGGTACGAGGAGGCGCTCGCGTGCGAGGCGGCGGGGGTGCCGTGGTCGGTGGTGCCGGGGATCACCAGCGCAATCAGTGTCCCCGCGGCGGCGGGGATCCCGGTCACGCATCGAGGCGTGGCTCACGAGGTGACGATCGTCTCCGGGCACCTGCCGCCCGGTCACGCCGACTCGCTGGTCTCGTGGCCGGCGCTGGGTCAGCTGCGTGGCACCATCGTGCTGCTGATGGCGGTGCAGAACCTGACGGCCATCGCGAGCGCCTTGATCGAGCACGGCCGCCGCGCCGACACGCCGGTCGCGGTTGTGCAGGAGGGCACCATGCCCGGAGAGCAGCGGGTGCTGTCCACCCTGCACGCCGTCGGCGCAGCCGTCGCCGAGCGCGGTATCCGGCCCCCGGCGATCGTGGTGGTAGGCGGCGTCGTCGCGGTCGCCCACCCCACGCGGACCCGGTCCTGACGTGGTGCGCCGGATCGGGCTCGACGACCCGGCAGACGGGCGGCTCGCGGACTACGTCCACCTGCGCGACGTCTCGCTGCGCAAGCGTCTGGAGACCGAGAACGGCCTGTTCATCGCCGAGGGGGAGAAGGTCGTCCGGCGTGCCCTGGAGGCGGGGCACCGGCCACGGTCGTTCCTGATGGCGCCCCGCTGGCTCGACGGTCTGGGCGACGTCCTCGACGCGGCCGCAGACGTCCCCTGCTACGTCGTCAGCGAGGAGCTGGCCGAGCAGGTGACCGGCTTCCACGTGCACCGCGGTGCGTTGGCGTCGTTGCACCGGGCCGCACTGCCGCCGGTTGCCGACGTCCTGCGTCCGGCACGCCGCATCGTGGTGCTGGAGGACGTCACCGACCACACCAACGTCGGTGCGATCTTCCGCTCGGCCGCCGCGCTCGGCTTCGACGCCGCACTGCTGGCTCCGCGCTGCGCGGACCCGTTGTACCGCCGGGCGATCAAGGTGTCGATGGGTGCGGTGTTCGCGCTGCCGTACGCCCGGTTCGACGACTGGCGCAGCGCCATGCAGGTCCTGCGTGAGCACGGCTTCACCTCCCTCGCGCTCACCCCGGGCCACGACAGCGAGGACATCGCCGCCATGGCCGTGCCGGACAAACCCGCCCTGCTCGTCGGCACCGAGGGCGGCGGGCTGTCGCGCCACTGGCTGTCCACGGCGGACCGTCGGGTGTCGATCGGGATGACTGCGGGGATCGACTCGCTCAACGTCGCCGCCGCGACCGCGGTCGCCGCCTACGCCCTGGGGCCGGCGAGCCGGAGCGCGGCCGGGACTACGCCGGGTCGGTCGTGACCGGCCAGTCGGCGGGGAACTCGTCGGCCAGCTCGTCGTGCTGCTGGTAGAGCTTCTTGCGCGCGCGTCTGGGCACCCGGTCGCCGAAGACGGTGCCGGACAGGTGATCCGTCTCGTGCTGCAGGCAGCGCGCGAGCAGCCCGGTCCCCTCGTACGACACGCTGGTGCCGTGCTCGTCGGTACCGTCGACGCGAGCCCAGTCCGGGCGCACGCACTGACCGTAGGCGCCCGGAAGGGACAGGCAGCCCTCGTCGCTCTCGTCGAGGTTGCGGTCCTCGCCCTCGGGCAGCGTGAGGACGGGGTTGCACACGACACCCTTGACCATCTCGTGGTCGTCGTCGGGGCAGTCGAAGACGAAGACTGCCCGGTCGGCCCCGACCTGGTTCGCGGCGAGGCCCACGCCCTCGGCGGCGTACATGGTGGCCCACATGTCGGCCACCAAGCGGCGGAGCTCGTCGTCGTACTCGGTCACCGGCTGCAGCCGGCGGTGCATGACCGGCTCGCCCCAGCGGGTGATGCGCCGTACGGTCCCCGCCAGGGCGGGGGGCTCGGACGGTTCGGACACGGTTCCTCCGGGAGCTGGTGCGGGTGACCGCACGAGGTTATCGGCAGCATGTGGGTTCGACCCGCAACCAGTCGTCGACGCCGGCGCGGAAGCGGTCCGGGTGCCACGTCCCGCATCCGGCCGGCAGCGCCGCAAGGGTGCGGCAACCCGTGACGCGTGGCAGCTCCTCGCGGTTGCAGCGCTCGGCGAGGTCCGGCGTCCGCGGCCACGACCCGATCACGAGCCCCTCGACGTCCAGGCCGGCGTCGCGGACCGCGTCGACGGTGAGCTCGGTGTGGTTGAGCGTGCCGAGGGCCGCCCGCGCCACGACGACGACTCGCACGTCCCCGTGCCACTGCAGGGCGCGGGCGAGGTCGAGCAGGGTCCCCCCACAGGTGTCGAGTCGAACCCGTACGCCGCCGGCACCCTCGACGAGGACGACGTCGGCGCCGCCGGTGCGTTCGGCGACCAGCTCCGCGAGCTCGATCACGGTGGGCAGGGCACGCCCCTCGCGCCGGGCCGCGGTGTCGGGGGCGAGCGGTTCAGGCAGACGCACCAGCTCGTACACGTCGTCACAACCGCTGAGTCGTGCCGCCACCGCAGCATCGCCGGCCTCGGTGTCGCCGGGTCGCAGTCCGGTCTGTACCGGCTTGACGACGGCCACCCGCAACCCGGCCGCCCGGTGGTGCACGGCCAGGGCAGCCGTCGCGACGGTCTTGCCCACGCCGGTGTCGGTGCCCGTCACCACGACGTACGTGCTCACGCGGCCGCCGTGAGGCTGGCGGTCAACAGCGCACACGCGCGTTCCAGCTGGTCGGGCCGGAGATCGGCCCGGGCGGTGACCCGCAGGCGCGACACCTCGTCGGGAACCGACGGCGGCCGGAAGCAGCCGACCCGGACCCCCTGGGCCAGCAGGGACTGCGCCGCTTCGAGCGCGGCCGTGGTCGACGACATCGGCACCGAGACCACCGCTCCGGCTCCCGGCGGCACGCCGCAGGCACGCGCGATGCGGTCCGCGTGTGCCCGCAGCCGGCCGGGCAGGTCGGGTTGCTGCGCCAGCACGTGCAACGACTCCAGCGCCGCGGCAGAGCAGGCCGGAGCCAGGCCGGTGTCGTAGATGAAGGGTCGCGCCGTGTTGACCAGCTGCTCCACGACGGGGCGTTCGGCCAGGACAGCGCCGCCCTGCGCTCCCAGCGCCTTGGACAACGTGGCCGTCACCACGACGCGCTCGATTCCTTCCCTGCTGCGCAGTCCGTGCACCAGCCCCCGGCCGGCGGCACCGGCCACCCCGATGCCGTGCGCCTCGTCGACGAGCAGCAGGGCGTCGAGTTCCACACACGCAGCGAGCAGGTCCGACAGTGGTGCGGCATCGCCGAGCACCGAGTAGACCGACTCGACGACGACCAGCGCTTTGGTCTGGGTACGTCCGGCCAGGGCGCTACGCACTGCGTCGACGTCTGCGTGCGGGACCACGCGTACGCTGCCGCGCGCGAGCCGGCAGCCGTCGACCAGCGAGGCGTGCACGTGCGCGTCGGAGACGATGAGCGTGTCGGCGTCGGCCAGCGCGGTGAGCGCTGCCAGGTTGGCGTGGTAGCCGGTCGACAGCACCAGCGCCGCGGAGGCGCCGCTGATGTCGGCCAGAGCGCTCTCCAGCTCGCCGTGCAGCTCCAGCGAGCCGGTGACCAGGCGTGACGCCGAGGCACCGGCCCCCCACGACCGGGCCGCGTCCGCGGCCGCGCCGGTCACCCGAGGGTGCTGGCTGAGGCCGAGGTAGTCGTTGCCGGCGAGGTCGACCGGCTCGTCGCTGCGACCGCGCGGACGCAGCGCGCGGGTCAACCCGGACAGCTCCCGATCGCGGGCCTGCGCGTGCAGCCAGTCGGCGTAAGCGCTCACCGTGGGTCCACCTGGTCCTCCACCACGGCGACGATGCCCGCACAGACGGTGTCGACGTCGTCGCCGGAGCAGACGTACGGCGGCATCGTGTAGACCAGGTCACGGAAGGGTCGCAGCCACACGCCGTGCTCGATGCCGAGCGCGCTGGCCCGGGGCACGTCGACCGCGCGGTCGAGCTGCACGACGCCGACCGCGCCGATGGTGCGGACGTCGGCGACGCCGGGAGCCGCCCGCAGCGGGGCCAGACCGCGGGCCAGGCCGGCACCCACCTGCTCCACCTGCGCCGCCCAGTCGCTGTGCAGCAGCAGGTCGATGGACGCACACGCGACGGCGCAGGCGAGCGGGTTGGCCATGAACGTCGGGCCGTGCATCACCGCACCCGACTGCGAACCGCTGACCGCACGAGCCACGTCATCGGTGACAAGCACGGCCGCCAGCGTCAGGTAGCCACCGGTCAACGCCTTGCCGACACACATGAGGTCAGGGCTGATACCTGCCTGCTCGGCGGCGAACATCGTGCCGGTGCGGCCCAGGCCGGTGGCGATCTCGTCGAACACCAGCAGCAGCGCGTGCTCGTCGGCCAGGTCGCGCAGCACCCGCAGGCAGGCCGGTGGGTAGGCGTACATACCGCCGGCACCCTGGAGCACCGGCTCGACGATGATGCCGGCGAGATTGGCGCTGTGCTGCTCGACCAGGGCGGTGACCGCCCGCGCCCAAGTCGAGACGTCTGCGTCCGGACCGGCGGGAGGGCGAGGGGCGAACACCTGCTCGGGCAGCACACCGGTGAACATCGTGTGCATGCCGTCCACCGGGTCGCAGACGCTCATCGGGGCCAGCGTGTCGCCGTGGTAGCCGCCGCGCATCGCGAGCATCCGGGTCCGCTCCGGGCGCCCCCGGCCGTGCTGGGCCTGCAGCACCATCTTCAGCGCCACCTCGACCGACACCGAGCCGGAGTCGGCGAAGAAGACCCGCTGGAGTCCGGCCGGTGTCAGCGTGATCAGTCGCCGTGCCAGCTCGACCGCAGGGGAGTGGGTGAGCCCGCCGAACATGACGTGCGCCATCTGCTGGGTCTGCTGGCCCACCGCGGCATCCAGCGCCGGGACGGCGTACCCGTGGATCGCGCACCACCACGACGCCATCGCGTCGACCACCTCGCGACCGTCGGCCAGCCGCAGCCGTACGCCGTGCGCGGAGGTCACCTCGTAGGTCGGCGACGGATCGGTCATCGAGGCGTACGGGTGCCACAGATGGTCGCGGTCGAAGGCGCCGAGGGCTACGCCGCGCAGCGCGGGGGAGGCCGGGGTCCACGTCATGGCCTGCACAGGCTATCCGGCTCGGGCTGAGCGGCCCGGGCACGTTAGATTGCGCGCATGACCGTCCCCCCCACTGCAGCCACGACCGGGGCACCGACGTCGGACGTCCTCGCCCTCGCCCGCGACCAGGTGCTGGGTGCCGGTGACGGTCTGGGCTACGAGCAGCTCGTCGAGGTGCTGCGGCTGCCCAACCAGCAGCTCCCGGCGTTGCTCGACCTCGCACACCAGGTCCGCATCGCGTGGTGCGGACCCGAGGTGGAGGTCGAGGGCATCGTCTCGCTCAAGACAGGCGGGTGTCCCGAGGACTGCCACTTCTGCAGCCAGTCGGGCCTGTTCACCTCGCCGGTTCGCGCGGTGTGGATCGACATCCCCGAGCTGGTCGAGGCGGCGAGGCAGACGGCGGCGACCGGAGCGAGCGAGTTCTGCATCGTGGCCGCCGTGCGCGGGCCGGACGAACGGCTGATGGACCAGGTACGGGCCGGCATCGAGGCGATCAACGCCGAGGTCGACATCAACATCGCCTGCTCGCTGGGCATGCTCACCCAGGCCCAGGTCGACGAGCTCGTCGAGATGGGCGTGCACCGCTACAACCACAACCTCGAGGCGGCAGAGTCGTACTTCACCGACGTGGTGACCACCCACACGTACGAAGAGCGCTGGGCCACCTGTGAGATGGTGCGGGCGGCCGGCATGGAGCTGTGCTGCGGTGGCCTGATCGGCATGGGGGAGACGCTGGAGCAGCGCGCGGAGCTCGCCGCGCAGCTCGCCAGGTTGGACCCGCACGAGGTGCCCCTGAACTTCCTGAACCCGCGACCGGGCACGCCGTTCGGCGACCTGGAGGTGATGGCGAGCCAGGACGCGCTGCGGGCGATCGCGGCATTCCGCCTCGCGATGCCGCGCACGATCCTGCGCTACGCCGGCGGGCGCGAACTCACTCTCGGCGACCTGGGGACGCGAGACGGGCTGCTCGGTGGCATCAACGCCGTCATCGTCGGCAACTACCTGACCACGCTGGGTCGGGACCCCAGCGAGGACCTCACCCTGCTCGGCGACCTGCGGATGCCGATCAAGGAGCTGGGCAGAACCTTGTGAGCCACGGGTTCTGTGGTCACTGCGGCGAACCACTGGCCGGGTCCCCGCACCCGGCCTGCGAACGACGGGCCGAGCTCGAGCCGCCTCGGTTCTGCGCAGTCTGCCGGCGCCGGATGGTCGTACAGGTGACCCCCCGCGGATGGACCGCGCGGTGCTCGCGGCACGGAATGATCCGCGCCGGGAGCCAGTTGGAGGATGGGTAACGCCCGATAACCAGCCTCGATGACTAGGAGCAGCTCCCGTGGCACTGAGCCCCACCGTGACCCTGAACAACGGCGTCGAGATCCCCCAGCTGGGGTTCGGCGTCTTCCAGGTGTCCAACGAGGACATCATCCCGACCGTGCAGAAGGCCCTCGAGGTCGGCTACCGACACATCGACACCGCGGCGGCATACGGCAACGAGGAGGGTGTCGGCAAGGCCATCGCGAACGCCGGCATCCCCCGCGACGAGGTGTTCGTCACCACCAAGCTCTGGAACTCCGAACAGGGCTCCGACAGCGCGCTGGCCGCCTTCGACCAGAGCCTGGCCCGGCTGGGGCTGGATCATGTCGACCTGTACCTCATCCACTGGCCCACCCCCGAGAACAAGACGTACGTCGACACGTGGAAGGCGATGGAGGGGATCTACGCCGACGGGCGTGCCCGCGCGATCGGGGTCTCGAACTTCCAGGCCAACCACCTGCACCACCTCATCCGGGACACCACGGTCGTACCGGCGATCAACCAGATCGAGCTGCACCCGACGTTCACCCAGAGCGAACTCGTCGGAGTCCACGCCGAGCTCGGCATCCACACCGAGGCGTGGAGCCCGCTGGGCCAGGCCGCCGACCTCGAGAGCGGCACCGTCACCGAGATCGCGTCCCGGCTGGGCAAGTCGACCGCGCAGGTGGTCATCCGCTGGCACCTGCAGCTGGGCTACATCGTGTTCCCCAAGTCGGTCACCCCGTCGCGGATCGAGTCGAACTTCGACGTCTTCGACTTCGAGCTGTCCGACGCCGACGTCACCGCGATAAGCGCCCTGGACTCCGGCAACCGGATCGGTCCGGATCCGGACACGTTCAACTAGGCTGCACGGCGTCGGCGGCGCGCGGCCGGGTCAGTCGGTGGCGGCGACACCGCCGATGCTGCCGGAGCGGAAGGCGTCGACGAACAGGGCGTGGTCCTTGCGGACCCGGTCCGCGTAGGAGGCGCCGAGCTCGATGAGGTCCTCCACGAACGCGGAGGGGTCCTCGCCGATGGCCGCGGCGATCGCCTCCTCGGTCTGGATCTCCACGAGGCTCTGTTCGCTGTCCGCGTCGGACACGCAGTGGATCTTGGCGCTCGCCCGGCCGAGCTGGGTGACGACCGGGGCGATGACGGCTGGCTCGGTCAGGTCCCCCCAGTCGAGATCGGTCTCGTAGGGTGACAGCTCGTCGATCACGAAGCCGACGCCGCTGACCGTCGTCCAACCCAGGAACGGGTCGGCGTGCACCTGCAGCGCCCGCTGGCTGACCGCGGTGCGGTGCCCCTCGTGATCGAAGTACTCCTGCACCTCGGGCAGGTCGACGTACCTGCTCACCGCCGGCACGTTGGCCTGTTTCATGGTCAGGACGACGTCGTTCTCCAACGCCTGGTCGTAGCCCTCGATGAGCACCGAGTACGCCGGCAGGCCCGCGCTGCCGATGCCGAAGCCGGACTTGCCGACGACGTCCTTCACCTCGTAGAACTCCTGGTGCTGCTCACGCTTGCTGCTGGGGATGGTCTCGAGGTACCGGTTGAACGCCGCGAGCACCGTCTTGCGCTCGCGCGCCCGTAGGGGTCGGTTACCGCCGCCCTCGCGGAAGTGACGTTCGTGGCCCTCCACGAGCGTCAGCGTCTCGAGCATCTGCAGCCGACTGGCCCCCTGCGCAGTTCGCAGCACCTGGTGGATGGCCCCCTCGGTGTTGTCCAGCCGCAACGCGAAGTCCGTGTCGTGCGCGCCGTCGACGTAGTGCCCGACCTGCGCCACGTAGGCCTCGAGGTAGTCGCGCGCGAGGTTGCGCACCGCCTGCTCGGGCAGCGCCTTCTGCCATCCCATCAGGGCCAGGCTGGCGACGAAGCGACGCAGGTCCCAGCTGAAGTGCCCGATGTACGCCTCGTCGAAGTCGTTGACGTCGAACACCAGGACGCCGTGGGAGTTCATGTAGGTGCCGAAGTTCTCCGCGTGCAGGTCGCCATGGATCCAGACCCGCGACGCGCCCTCGGCGGCCCAGCGGTCGCGTGAGGAGGACATGTCGGCGTAGAAGAGGCAGGCGCTGCCGCGGTAGAACGCGTACGGGTCGGCCGCCATCTTGCGGAACTTGGAACGGAAGGCCACCGGATCGGCCTGCATGAGGTCCGTGAAGGCATCCTCGAGCGTGTCGACGATGAGCTGCTGGCGCTTCGGGGCGTGGGCCATGACGACCACCGTAGGGCGATCCGCGCCTTCTCGGGTGGCGATCCGCGCCTTCTCGGGCGCCGATCGTGGTCAGAGGGTGGTCAGGGCGTTGCGGATGCGCTTGGCCGACACCGGTCCGCTGGTACCCAGGTCTTGTGCGAACAGACTGACGCGCAGCTCCTCGATCATCCAGCGCACCCCGCGTACGTCCGCGTCTGCCCGGCGGTGCGTCGGCAGCCGGTCGTGCACCTCGTCCCAGTGGTCCTCCACCTCCTGCACGACAGCCATGTGCTGGGCATCGCGTCGCGGGTCGTGCGGCAGCCGGTCCAGGCGGCGGTCGACGGCCTTGAGGTAGCGCGGCAGGTGCGGCAGCTGCTCGTGGCCGGTCTGGGACACGAAGCCGTCGTGCACCAGCCAGGACAGCTGGGCACGCAGGTCGGCCGCGACAGGGGCCACGTGCGGCGCGGCCAGGCCGCCGATCCGGTCTCGGAGCGCTGGCACCGGCGCCAGTGCCTGCACCGTCGCGCTCATGTCGGCGTACGTCACGGCGTGCAGCCCGCCCGCGACGTGGGCGCGCAGCCGCTCGAAGCCCGCGGCGTCCCAGGCGGGTCCACCGTGCTGGGCCAGGAGATGGTCGACCGCGCCGGCGACGCAGTCCTCGAGCAGGCTCAGCACGTCGCGGTACGGGCTGGTCGTCAGCGTCAGCTTGGTCCGGTTGTCCAATCGCTTGACGACGGCCAGGACCGGTGAGGGCACCGTCAGCATCAGCAGCCCGCGGGTGCCCTGTCGCATCGCGTGCCGCTGCTGCGCCTCGTCCTCGAAGACGCGGACCCCGACCGTGCTGCCCTCGTCGTACAACGCCGGGAAGCCGTGTACGACCTGCGCGCCCCGGCGGTGCTCCACCCGGCGGTGAAGAGTACCGATGCTCCACGAGGTCAGACCGGTCTGCTCCACCTGCGCGGCTACCTTGGACAGCGCGGAGCGCAGCCTCGGGCGCAGCTGCTCGCGCAGGGCGTCGAGGTCCTTGCCCCGCGCCACCTCCCGGTCTCCGTCGACGACCCGGAACGTCATCCGCAGGTGGTCCGGCACCGCGTCGAGCTCGAACGCCTCGACCGGCACCATGACGCCGGTGCGACGTCGCAGCGCCTCGGCCGTCGCGACCACGATCGACCCGGTGCCAGACAGCTGCCCGACGACGGCGCCGGCGTGGTCCGGCGCCGGCACGAACTGGCGCCTCCACTGCTTGGGCAGCGTCTTGATCAGTGCGGTCACCAGCTCCTCCCGCCGGCCGGGCACGTGCCACCAGAAGTCGGCCGCGTCGACCTGGTTGAGCTGGGCCAGCGGGACGTCCACCGTGACACCGTCGTCGGTGGCGCCCGGCTCGAAGACGTAAGTCAGGGGCAGCACCACCTCACCGCTGCGCCACTCGTCGGGGTAGTCCTGCCCCACCTCGGCGCCCACGTCGTCGCGCATCAGCAACGACTGCTCGAAGTCCAACAGGTCCGGCTGCTCGCGCCGCGTCGCCTTCCACCAGGTGTCGAAGTGTCGCCCGGACACGACGTCCGCGCCGACCCGCGCGTCGTAGAATTCGTACAGGGTCTCGTCGTCGACGCGGATGTCGCGTCGCCGGACGCGTTCTTCCAGCGACTCCACCTCCTCGAGCATCGCCCGGTTGGCGGTGAAGAAGGGGTGCCGGGTGTCCCAGTCCCCCTCGACCAACGCGTGCCGGATGAACAGCTCGCGAGAGGCCACCGGGTCGATCCGGCCGTAGGTCACCCGACGCCCGGCGACCAGCGGCACCCCGTAGAGCGTGACCTTCTCCAGGGCCACGACCGCTGCCCGCCTGCGCTCCCAGTGCGGTTCGGAGTACGAGCGCTTGACCAGGTGGCCGGCCAGCTTCTCCACCCAGGCGGGGTCGATGCGGGCGCACTCGCGGCCCCACAGGCGGGTGGTCTCGACCAGCTCGGCGGCCATGACCCATTGCGGTTGCTTCTTGAACAACGCGGATCCGGGGAAGATCGCGAAGCTCGCACCGCGGGCCCCGTCGTACGTACGGCTCTCGGGGTCGCGCAGCCCGACGTGCGAGAGCAGGCCGGCCAGCAGAGCCTGCGCGACGGCCGCCGCGTCCACCGCGTCACGCGGCTCCCCGAGGGACAGGCCGAGCTCCTTGCAGACCGAACGCAGCTGGGTGTGCACGTCCTGCCACTCCCGGATGCGCAGGTAGTGCAGGTACTCGTCGCGAATCATCCGGCGGTACGCCGACCCGGACAGCTCGCGACGCCGCTCGCGCAGGTAGCGCCACAGGTTCAGGTACGCCATGAAGTCGGAGTCGGGATCGGCGAACCGGACGTGCTTGGCGTCGGCAGCCTGCTGGTGCTCCAGCGGTCGCACGCGTGGGTCCTGCACGGACATCCCGGCCACGATCACCAGCACCTCGCGCAGGACACCGACGCGGTCGGCCTCCAGGACCATGCGCGCCAGGCGCGGGTCGAGCGGCAGCTGGGCGAGCCGGCGGCCGGTGCCGGTGAGCCGTAGTGGCGCCCGCGATCCGGGCGGATTCGGCTCCAGCGCGCCGAGCTCGAGCAGCAGGTCGACCCCGTCGCGCACGTTGCGCCGGTCGGGCGCTTCGATGAAGGGGAAGTCGGCCACGTCGCCGAGGTCGAGCGCGGTCATGGACAAGATCACCGACGCGAGGTTGGTCCGCAGGATCTCCGGGTCGGTGAACTCCGGCCGCGCGTCGTAGTCGTCCTCGCTGTAGAGCCGGATCGCGATCCCGTCGGAGGTGCGCCCGCAGCGGCCCGAGCGCTGGTCGGCCGACGCCTGCGAGATCGGTTCGATCGGCAACCGCTGCACCTTCAGGCGCTGGCTGTAGCGCGAGACCCGGGCCAGCCCGGTGTCGACGACGTACCGGATGCCGGGTACGGTCAGCGACGTCTCGGCCACGTTGGTCGACAGCACCACCCGGCGACCGGTGTGCGGTGCGAACACCTTGTGCTGCTCGGCGGTCGAGAGCCGGGCGTACAGGGGAAGGACCTCGGTGTCGCGCAGCCGCATCCGTTCGACCGCCTCGGTGCCGTCGCGGATCTCCCGCTCCCCGGAGCAGAAGACCAGGATGTCCCCGGGGCCCTCGGCGACCAGCTCGCGGACCGCGTCGCAGATCGCGACGTCCTGCTCGCGGGCTTCCCGCCCCGGTGCGTCGGGGTCGACCAGCGGGCGGTAGCGCAGCTCGACTGGATAGGTGCGCCCGGATACCTCGATGACCGGCGCTTCGTCGAACGCCTCGGCGAACCGCCCCGGATCGATGGTGGCCGACGTGATGATGAGCTTGAGGTCACGGCGGCGTGGCAGCAGGTAGCGCAGGAACCCGAGGATGAAGTCGACGTTGAGACTGCGTTCGTGCGCCTCGTCGAGGATGAGCGTGTCGTACGCCAGCAGCATCTTGTCCCGCTGGATCTCGTTCAGCAGGATGCCGTCGGTCATGACCTTGACCAACGTGTCGGGACCGACCCTGTCGGTGAACCGCACCTGGTATCCGATCGCGCCGCCGAGCTCGACCCCGACCTCCTCGGCGATCCGGTCCGCGACCGTCCGGGCGGCGATCCGTCGCGGCTGGGTGTGACCGATCATCCCGCGCACGCCGCGGCCGGCCTCCAGGCAGATCTTCGGCAGCTGCGTGGTCTTGCCCGACCCGGTCGCACCGGCGAGCACGATCACCTGGTGCTCGGTGATGGCGCGGGCGATGTCCTCGCGCCGGGCCGTGACGGGCAGCTCGGCGGGGTAGTCGAGCGGGGGGACCGATGCCCGCCGAGCCTGCACCGCTCGCTCGCCACGATCGATCGCGGACTCGACCTCCGCGTACGCCTGCGAACGCCGGTCGGGGTCCTTGATCCGCCGTACGCCGTCCAGTCGGCGGGACAGCCGCTGCGCGTCGCGCACGCTCACCGCATCCAGGCGGGCGCGCAGGTCGCTACCGCGCAGGGTGGGGGAGGCCATGACGGTCCCAGTGTAAGAGGGCCGTTCATGGCGGGCGGGTCGGCTCTGACACCCTGCGGAGGTGCTGATCGAGGACGTGCCGCCGGCCCTGCGCGCCAACGTCGTCAAGGTCTGGGGCGACCCGGGCCGCGACTGGCTCGCCGGCCTGCCCCACACCCTGCAGACGGTTGCCGAGCTCTGGAGCCTGGAGCTCACCCGCTCCACGTACGACCTCAGCTTCCACTGGGTCGCTCCCGCGACGACTCAGGACGGCGGTCCTGCCGTCCTCAAGCTGGGCGTCCCGGGTGAGGCACACCTCGAGCGCGAGGCCGCCGCCCTGCGCGCGTACGACGGGTACGGGGCTGCCCGGCTCCTCGCGCGGGCATCCGACCACGGCGCCCTGCTGATCGAACGGCTGCGCCCGGGCCACAACGCGGCCGCGATGGTGCCGCACGCCGACGAGGACGCCACGTCTGCGGTCACCGAGGTGCTCAGCAGGCTGCACGAAGCGTCCCCTGACGGGGTCGCACTGCCGGAGGTGTCCGCCCTGAGGGAGGACTTCCAGGCGCTGCTCGCGTCGCCGGAGCTGCCCGGCCCGCCCCGACCGCTGGTCGAGCGCGCCCTGGGCCTGCTGGACGAGCTGTGCGCCGACACAGCCCGACGCTGCGTGGTGCACGGCGACCTGCACCATGACAACGTCCTGGCTGCCTCCCGCACACCCTGGCTGGCGATCGACCCGCACGGTCACCTCGGCGACCCCGGCTACGACGTCGGCGCCATGCTGTTCAACCCGCGGATCGGCGAGCGGGACGACCAGCTGCTGGCCCTGGTGGACGCCCGGCTCGAACAACTCGCTGACGAGCTCGCGATGGCGCCCGAGCGCGTGGTCGCCTGGGGCTTCGTCAAGGCGGTGCTGTCGGAAGTGTGGAGCGCCGGCGAGGGCTGGCAGCCGACCCGCGCCCTCGACGTGGCGGAGCTGCTCGCCCAGCGCCTCGCCCGACCCCGCCGAGCGCCTCGCCCGACCCCGCCGAGATCCGAGTTGCTGGTCATCCTGAGCGGCGATACTGACCATCAAGTCCGATCTCGGCGAGGGTGCGCCGTAGGCTCGGGACCGTGCTGCTGACCAAGTTCACCCATGCCTGTGTCCGGCTCGACGACGGGGACCGGTCGTTGGTCATCGACCCCGGGTCGTTCTCCGAGGTCGAGGAGGCTCTCGACGGGGTGCACGGCGTGCTGATCACCCACGAGCATGCCGACCACGTGGACGCCGAGGCACTCGCCCGGGTCGTCGCCCGCGACTCCTCGCTGCGGATCTGGGCACCATCGGCGGTCGCCGTGCAGCTGGACCGGCTCGGCGACCACGTGACCACGGTGGCGCCGGGGGAGTCCTTCGTCGCCGCCGGCTTCGAGGTCACGACGCACGGCGGGCAGCACGCACTCATCCACAGCTCGATCCCGGTCGTGGTCAACGTGGGCTTCTGCATCGACGGCCGGCTGTTCCACCCCGGTGACTCCCTCGAGGTCCCGGCGATCGACGTCGACACCCTGCTGGTGCCGGTGCACGCGCCGTGGTCCAGCGTCGGGCAGGTGATCGACTACCTGATCGGGGTAGGACCGCGCCAGGCGTACAACCTGCACGACGGCCTGCTCAACGAGCGCGGCCGCGGCACGGTCACCGGCCACTTGCAGCGGCAGGGCGCCCGGCATGGGGTCGGCTACCGCCCGCTCGAACCACGCGAGGAGGTCAGCCTGTGACCACGCCCCTGCCGCGCGGAGTCGTCCGTGAGCAACCCGGCCCGGGCCAGGAGTCGGCGTGGGACTATCCCCGCCCGCCCGACCTGCAGCCGAGCGACGAGCAGATCGAGGTCGTGCTGGGCGGCGTCGTGATCGCCGCGACACGTCAGTCGCTGCGCGTGCTGGAGACCAGCCACCCCCCGACGTACTACCTGCCCCTTGCCGCGTTCGAGCCGGGCTCGGTACGCCGGGCCGAGGGCGGCTCGTGGTGCGAGTGGAAGGGACAGGCGCGCTACTTCGACCTCACCGGCGGCGACGTGGTGGCCCACCGCTGCGCCTGGGGGTATCCCACGCCCACCGAGCGGTTCTCCCGGTTGCTGAACCACCTCGCGCTCTACCCCGCCGCGGTGGACGAGGCGCGCGTCGACGGGGAATCCGTGCGCCCTCAACCGGGCGAGTTCTACGGTGGCTGGATCACCGACCGGGTGGTCGGCCCGTTCAAGGGCGCACCGGGCAGCATGGGCTGGTGAGGCTCAAGCCGACCAGCGGTACTCGGCGAGGCCGACGTGCTCGGTCGGCGGCGTACCGTCACCGAAGGGGGACCCGCCGAGCTGCTCGCGGTGGTGCGGCCTGCTCCAGTCCTGTGCGGGCCCGCAGGGCACGATCCCGCTCGGGTTCACGTTGGTCTGGACCCGGTAGTAGTGGTGCTTGATGTGGGCGTGGTTGACCGTGTCGCCCAACCCGGGGGTCTGCATCAGATCGAGCAGGTAGGCGTCGAGCACCGGGTCCTCGCTGATCTTGTTGCGATTGCACTTGAAGTGGCCGTTGTAGACCGAGTCGAAGCGCGCCAGCGTGGTGAACAGCCGGACGTCCGCCTCGGTCAGGTGGTCACCGACCAGGTAACGACGGGTGGCGAGGCGCTCGGAGAGCCAGTCCAGGCAGTCGAACACCGCACCGTACGCCCGCCCGTATGCCTTCTGGCTGCGGGCGAAGCCGGCCCCGTACACGGCGTCGTTCAGGTCGGTGTACACCCGCGCCATCACCGCGTCGATCTCCTCGCGCCAGTCCTGCGGATACAGGTCGGGGGCACCGGCGCGGTGGTAGTCGGTCCATTGCGAGGACAGGTCCAGGGTGATCTGGTGGATGTCGTTGGTGACCAGTTGTCCGCTGCGCACGTCCACGACCGCGGGGACGCTCACTCCGTTGGTGTAGTCGTCGCGTCGCGCATCGTACGCCTCGGCGAGGAACCCGATCGCGAGCACCGGGTCGACGTCGCCGGGGTCCAGGGTGAACCGCCAGCTCTTCTCGTCCTGGATCGGGTCGACCACGGCAAGGGTGATCGCGTGCTCGAGGCCGAGCAGTCGGCGCACCGCAACGACCCGGCTCGCCCACGGGCAGGCCAGCGAGGCCACCAGCCGGTAGCGGCCGGGCTCGACCGGCCAGTCGGCTTCGGGATCGGCGAGGATGCGGTCGGTGAACTCCGACTGCCCGTGGGTGTAGGAGTCGTCACTCATGTGCTCTACCCTCGCCGACGCGCGACGATAGACCAAACCGAGAAGAGGGTCACCCGAACTGGAACCCGCCGGGACGCCCGGACCGGTCGGCCAGGAGCCCGGCCATGGTCGACACCGCGATCTCCGTGGGCGTGCGCGAGCCGATGTTGAGGCCGATCGGGCGGTGCACCCGGGCGATCTCGGACTCGGCCACACCGAGCTCGCGCAGGGCCTCTAGGTGCGGCCCCTCCTGCCGCGGGTTGCCCACCAGCCCGATCCAGCGGGTGGGCGCTGCGAGCAGGTCGCGCAGCAGCGGCCCGAGCTCGTCGCGGTGGTGGTCGGTCATCACCACGTCGGTGTCGTCGTCGACGTGCAGGTCGGACACCGACGTCGCGGTCTCGTCCACGTCGGGGCTCGAGGCCGCAGCGAGCCGCTCGGCGTCCGGGTCGAGCAGTCGCGTCGACCAGCCGAGCCGGTGCGCGAGGTGGGTCAGCTCGACGGCGACCGGACCGGCGAACACGGCCACCAGCCCCGGGGTGTCGGTCACGACGTGCTCGGGTCACGCCACATGTCCACGCCGGACTCCACGGCGTGCTTGTCGATCTCGGTGAGCTCGTCGCTGGAGAACTCCAGGTTCTCGAGCGCCGCGAGGTTCTCGACGAGTTGGTCGACGCTGCGCGCCCCGATCACCAGGGACGTCATGCGGTCGTCCCGCAGCGCCCAGGCCAGCGCCATCTGTGCCAGCGACTGACCGCGCCGCTCGGCGATCGCGTGCAGGCCGCGGATGCGGTCGAGATTCTCCTGGGACAGCATCGCGCGGTCCAGCGTCCCCTCGGTGGCCGCCCGCGAGCCCTCGGGGATGCCGTCGAGGTACTTGCCGGTCAGCAGACCCTGGGCCAAGGCGGTGAAGCCGATGGCGCCGGCACCCACCTCGGTCAGCGTGTCCAGCAGCTCGGGCTCGATCCAGCGGTTGAGCATGCTGTACGACGGCTGGTGGATCAGCAGCGGCGTGCCCAGATCGCGCAGGATCGCAGCCGCCTCACGGGTGCGCTGCGCGCTGTAGGAGGAGATGCCGGCGTACGTCGCGCGCCCCGAGCGGACCGCTGTGTCCAGCGCACCCATCGTCTCCTCCAGCGGGGTGTCGGGATCGAAGCGATGGCTGTAGAAGATGTCCACGTGGTCCAGGCCCATCCGGCGCAGCGAGTCGTCCAGGCTGGACAGGACGTACTTGCGCGACCCGAACTCGCCGTAGGGTCCGGGCCACATGTCCCAGCCGGCCTTGGTCGAGATCACCAGCTCGTTGCGGTGTGCCTTGAGGTCCGCGGCTAGGATGCGACCGAAGTTCTCCTCGGCCGACCCGTACGGCGGGCCGTAGTTGTTGGCCAGGTCGAAGTGCGTGACTCCACGATCGAACGCGTGGGTCACGATGTCGCGCTGCGTGCCCAAGGCACTGTCCTCGCCGAAGTTCTGCCACAGGCCGAGGCTCAGCAGCGGCAGCTTCAGCCCGCTGTGCCCGCAGCGGCGGTAGGTCATCGAGTCGTATCGGTCAGGGGCAGCGGCGTACGTCATGCAGGTCAGTCTGCCGACTAACGTGTGGGCGTGCCGACGCGACCCCTCAGCGACCTGGTTGCATCGGACTGGGCGCAGGCGCTCGAGCCGGTGGCATCGACCATCACCGACATGGGGGCGTTCCTGCGGAGCGAGCTTGCCGCCGGCCGGTCCTACCTGCCCCCGGGCCCGCAGGTCCTGCGGGCGTTCGCCGAACCGATGGCCGCGGTCCGCGTGCTGGTCGTCGGCCAGGACCCGTACCCCACGCCGGGGCACGCCGTTGGCTTGTCGTTCTCGGTGGCGGGCGACGTGCGCCCGTTGCCCCGGAGCCTCGTGAACATCTTCACCGAGCTCGGGGACGACCTGGGCCTGCCGCGCCCGACCAGCGGTGATCTGACGCCGTGGACACGCCAGGGGGTGCTCCTGCTCAACCGCGTCCTCACCGTGCGCCCGGGTGCGCCGGCGAGCCATCGCGGCAAGGGATGGGAGGCCGTCACCGAGCAGGCCATCGCGGCCCTGGTCGGTCGTGACGCCCCGCTCGTCGCCCTCCTGTGGGGACGCGACGCGCAGTCGCTCACCCGGATGCTCGACGGCGTGCCGCGGGTCGCCAGCGCGCACCCCAGCCCGCTGTCGGCTGCCCGCGGCTTCTTCGGGTCGCGACCCTTCAGCCGGGTCAACGACCTGCTGGTGCGGCAGGGCGCACCGCCGGTCGACTGGCGGCTGCCCTGACCGCTCCGGTTTACCAGGGTCCCCTGGTAAACCGCACTGCCCATGGGCAGCAACCCATGGGCAGTCTCGACATGTCGTGGGGAGTCCGGCGATTAAGCCGGACGGGTCAGCCGCGCGCCGTCGAGCGGCCCGTCACGCCTCGGTCGCTCTCACCGGCTCCGCACCGGCTGGTCCCACCGGCTCCGTACTGCGCAGCACGTCCGGCTCGAGGTAGATCAGCCGGGCGATCGGGACCGCCTCGCGGACCCGCCGTTCGGCCGCGTCGATCGTAGCGGCGACGTCGGCAGCGGTCGCCGAGGCGGTCACCGCGATCTTGGCGGCGACCAGGAGCTCCTCGGGACCAAGGTGCAGCGTCCTCATGTGGATGATCGACTCGACCCCGTCACCGGGCAGGGCAGTCTCGATCGCGCGGACGTCACCGGGGGTTGCCCCCTCACCGATCAGCAGCGACTTCATCTCGATCGCCAGGATGATCGCGATGACCACCAGGAGCACACCGATCATGGCCGTGCCGGCCGCATCCCAGCGGCCCTGGCCGGTGACCAGCGTCAGGGACACGCCGATGAGCGCAAAGACCAGGCCGAGGAGCGCACCCACGTCCTCGAGCAGGATCACCGGCAGCTCGGGGGACTTCGCGGTGCGGACGAACTGCGTCCACGAACGCCTGCCGCGGACCCGGTTCGACTCCACCACCGCCGTGTGCAAGGCGAAGGACTCCATCGCCATGGCTACCAGCAGAACCGCGATCGGCACCCACCGCCATGCGTCGATCGGGTGCGGGTCGCTCCACTTGTGCCACGCCTCGTACAGAGCGAACAGGCCGCCGATGCTGAACAGCACGATCGACACGACGAACGCGAAGACGTAGCGCTCGCGACCGTACCCGAAAGGGTGTTCGGGCGTGGCCGCCTTCCGGGCCCGCTTGCCGCCGAGCAGCAGCAGGGCCTGGTTGCTGGTGTCGGCCAGCGAGTGGACGGCCTCGGCGAGCATCGAGGACGACGCGGTGAGCAGGAACGCGACGAACTTGGTGACGGCGATGCCGAGATTGGCGAACATCGCGGTGACGACCGCCTTGGTGCTGCCCTCACTCGCCATGCTGACTTGCTCCCTCACCGAGATTTCGACGGGAGACCGTCGTCTGCGTGGGTGTCCGAGAGGGGACTTGAACCCCTACGCCCTGTTACGGGCACTAGCACCTCAAGCTAGCGCGTCTACCTATTCCGCCACCCGGACGTGGCCGCTGGGCAGCGCCCAGCGCGGCGGCAACTGTACCAAAGGCCCCGGTCTCTCCCGACCGGGACCGTACGCCGGAGACGGTGCAAGATGGGTGTCATGGATGCCAGCGCCGACGAGTCCGCAGCAACCCGCGCGTACGACCCGACCGCCGACGTCGTCGAGCACTGTCAGTCCCTGATCCGCCTCGACTCCAGCAACTACGGTGACGACTCGGGCCCGGGGGAGCGCAAGGCCGCCGAGTACGTCGCGGACGTGCTGTCCCGGGCGGGACTGGACCCCACCATCGTCGAGCACGGGCCCGGACGGGCCAACGTGCTGGCCCGGTGGGAGGGGGCCGACCCGGGGGCGGAGCCGCTGCTGCTGCACGGCCATCTGGACGTCGTGCCGGCCCAGGCGCAGGACTGGTCGTTCGACCCCTTCGCCGGCGAGGTGGTCGACGGCTTCGTGACCGGTCGCGGGGCGGTCGACATGAAGGACTTCGACGCGATGATCCTGTCCGTCCTGACCGCTCGCCAGGCCGCGGGAGCGCAGCCCAGGCGACCGGTCGTGCTCGCCTTCACCGCCGACGAGGAGGCTGGGAGCCGACACGGTGCCCACCGCCTGGTCGAGGAGCAGGCCGAGTGGTTCGAGGGGTGCACCGAGGCCATCGGGGAGGTGGGTGGCTTCTCCGCCGAGATCAACGGCCAACGGCTGTACCTCATCGAGTCCGGCGAGAAGGGCATGGCCTGGATGCGGCTGACCGCCTGGGGGACGGCCGGGCACGGCTCGATGCGGCACCCCGACAACGCCGTCAGCTCGCTGGCACGGGCCATCGCCGCCATCGGGGACTACGAGTGGCCGGTGCAGCCGGGCCCGTCGATGACACTGCTGCTTGACAAGGTCCGCGAGCTGACCGGTGCGACGACGGGGGACCCCGACGAGCTCATCGCAGCCTTCGGTCCGGCGGCGCGCATGATCGGTGCCGGCATCCGCAACACGACGAACCCGACGATGCTGTCGGCGGGCTACAAGGTCAACGTGGTGCCGGAGGAGGCGAACGCCTACTTGGACGGACGATTCCTGCCCGGCCAGCAGGACAGCTTCACCGAGCAGGTGCGCGCCCTCGCCGGGACCTCGGTCGACGTCGACGTGCAGACCGGTGACGTGGCGCTGGAGACCGACTTCCGTGGGGACCTGGTCGACGCGATGACGACCTCGCTGCTGGCCGAGGACCCGACGGCGCACATCGCACCGTTCCTGATGTCCGGCGGCACCGACGCTAAGGCGTGGAGTCGGCTGGGCGTCCGGTCCTTCGGGTTCACCCCGCTGCGGCTCCCGCCGGACCTGGACTTCACTGCCCTGTTCCACGGCGTCGACGAGCGGGTGCCCGTGGACGCACTGACGTTCGGTGCCCGTGTGCTGGACCGGTTCCTCGACCGCGCCTGACCGCCAGCGCACTCGTTGCCGGGCGTCCCCGCAACCATAGGTTCGTTGCGGGGACGCCCAGCGACGAAGCGGGGACCATGGACGAAGCGGTTTCGTCGTGCGGCCCACCATCGACGTGACGCATGGGGACGGCGTGACGGGTGGGTCTCACTCGAGGCGGGGGCACCCCGGCTCAGGCGGTACGCCGGACCCGGATGATCCGGCGGCGCAGGGTCACCCGGCGGGTGCCGTCGGGAAACAGCCGCAACCGGTCGAGTTCCCACCCCCCGTACTCGGCAGCGTCGGTGAGCAGGCGGCACACGGCCGAGCGGGTCTGCGCACGCGGCAGCCACATGCGCTGGAACTCGTACTCCATCATCTTCCAGCCTGCCACGTCTCGTCGCTGCCGCCGACCGGTTCCACGTCGTCGGGACCGAGCACGGCCTCGCGCAGCAGCCCCCGCAGGCGGGTGAGTCGAGGCGCGTGCGGTCTGCCGGCCACCGCTGCGGCGAGGGCGGGACCGGCCTGGTGCACGATCGAGAGGTGCCGGCGCGCCGCGGCGGCCGCCGAGACGAGGGTCGAACGGGTCAGCGCCGGGGCAGCCTCGTGCGCGACGACGAGCACGATCGCGTCGTGGCGTCGGCCGGCGAGCTGCGCGACCGTGCAGACCTGCACGTCGCTGCCCGCCAGCACGCGGGCGAACGCGTCGCTGCCGAGGTCCCCGTCGGCCCGGACGGTCAGGACCGCGATCGAGGCGGGATCGAGAGCGAACGCCCGGGGGATGGAGGTCTCGACCAGCTGACGGGTCCGGCTGACCACCTGCACCGGGTCCTGAACCGGTACGACGACCACCTCGCGCTGCTCCGGGTCGACCCGCGGGAGCTCGCCCCGGCGAAGCGCGCCGAGCAGGTCGACCAGCGGACCGGTACCGGAGGAGTCGGGGGCGATCCTGACCACCGGCACCACCCCGCTGTCGACGACGTCGGCAAGCAGCCGCCCCGGGGCAGATGCCATGACGGCGTCCGGGTCGCCGACGAGCACGAGCCGTTGCTGGTCGCCAAGCCGGGTGAGCACCGTGGCGGCGTCGGCCAGGGTCAGCCGGTGCGCCCCGTCGATGACCGCCACGTCCGCCGAGGCGAGAACGCCGGCGCTGGCGGCGGCACGTTCGGCCACCGCCCGGGCCAGCCTGCCCCCGGCCGTCTCGACCTGGCGCTCCAGGTCCTCCACCCACCGGCGCGTCGACGCCGGGCCGACGTCGAGCACGATGCGGACCTGGTCCTGCATCCCACCGTCGAGCAGCCGGGCGAGCTCGTCGGCGACGGTCTCCTCGTGCGCGGCGACATCGACAGGCGCCGCCAGCCGCTCCTCCGGCAGGGCGACGATCCGCGCCTGGTCGTCGGCCAGGCGGACGCCGGGCACCGGATCGCGGAACCCGTATCCGGCGAGGGCCCGGGCCAGTGCCGGCGCCGGCAGGGCGGTCGACCCGTCGAGGGTCGCACGGCGCACCAGCCAGGAGGTGAGGCCCGCGGCGCGGCGCACGTCGTCGGGATCCGCCCCGGCCTCGCGGGCGGCGGCGTCGACCGCGGCGGGCTGCGCCTGCGGGTCGTCCAGCGTGCGCCAGTGGTCCTGGCTCACCGGGTGGCGGCTCACGGAGCGTCGGCGCCTTCGCGGGAGACGTCGTCGAGGGCCGTCACGATCTCGGCTGGCAGCTCGACGTCCTCGGCGCCGAGCGTGTCGCGCAGCTGTGCCGCCGTACGGGCGCCGACGATGGCCGCTGTCACATCGGGCCGGTCCCGTACCCAGGCCAAAGCGACCTCTGCGGGTGTGAGCGAGAGGCCCTCGGCGGCGCGGACGACCGCCTCGACGATGCCGCGACTCTCGTCGTCGAGGTACGTGGCGACGTTGGACTCCAGGTGCGGTGACGCCGCACGTGAGTCCGCCGGGGTGCCGGTGCGGTACTTGCCGGTCAGGACGCCACGGCCCAGCGGGGACCAGGCCAGCACGCCGATGCCCAGGGCGCCGGCCGCGGGCAGGATCTCGTGCTCGACCGACCGGTTCAACAGCGAGTACTCCACCTGGGTCGAGACGATGGCGGCACGTCCTGGCCCCGACCGCTGCCAGGCGTGCACGAGGCCGGTCTGCCAGCCGGCGTAGTTGGAGACGCCCACGTAGCGGGTGCGCCCGGTGGCCAGTGCGTGGTCGAGCGCGGTGAGGGTCTCCTCCCAGGGCACGTCGTCGCACCACACGTGCAGCTGCCACAGGTCGACGTGGTCGACCCCCAGACGGTGCAGCGAACCGTCGAGCTGGCGCAGCAGGCCTCCCCGCGAGGTGTCCGGACCGCGTCGGCCACGGCGCGACCCCAGCCCGGCCTTCGTGGCGACGACCATGTCGTCGGCCGGCACGACCTCGCGCAGCAGCCGTCCGAGGAGTCGTTCGGAGGCGCCGTCACCGTAGCCGGCGGCGGTGTCGATCAGGGTGCCGCCGGCGTCCACGAAAGCGGCGAGCTGGTCGCGCGCCTCGTGCTCGTCGGTGTCGTCGCCCCACAGCCACGTACCCAGCCCCATCCGGGAGACGACCAGTCCACTGCTCCCGAGGCGTCGATGCTGCATGAGCGGCAGGCTAGTGGAGGGGGGCGCCCTAGACTCCGCCGCATGCGACTTGGTCTGAACGTCGGGTACGTCGCCACGACCGGTGACGGCGAGCAGGTCCGGCTGGCCCGCTGCGCCGAGGAGCTCGGCTACTCCTGCGTGTGGGCGGCCGAGGCATACGGGTCCGACGCCGTCACCGTGCTCACCTGGGTCGCGGCACGAACCCACAGCATCGACGTCGGCAGTGCGGTGATGCAGATCCCGGGACGTACGCCGACGATGACCGCCATGACGGCTGCGACGCTCGACACCCTGTCCAACGGCCGTTTCCGCCTCGGCCTGGGGGTCTCGGGTCCACAGGTGTCGGAGGGCTGGCACGGCGTCGCCTTCGACAAGCCGCTGGGCCGTACCCGGGAGTACGTCGACATCGTGCGGACCGCGCTGGCCCGTTCGACGGTGCGCTACGACGGCCGGCACTTCACGCTGCCGCTGCCCGACGGACCCGGCAAGGCGCTGAGGCTCATGCTGCACCCGTACCGGGCGGACGTCCCGGTGTACCTCGCGGCCGTCGGCCCGAAGAACATCGAGCTCGCCGGGCAGATCGCGGACGGGTGGCTCGGCATCCTCTTCGCCCCGGAGCACGCAGCGGTGTCGATGGACCCGCTGCGCACCGGCATCCAACGCGCAGGACGCCAGATCGCCGACATCGACGTTGCGGTCACGGTGCCCGTCGTCGTCGGCGACGACCTCGAGGCCTGCGCCGGGCCGCTGCGTGGCTACACGGCGCTGTACGTGGGAGGCATGGGCAGCCGAGAGCAGAACTTCTACCACGCTCTCGCCGGGCGGATGGGCTTCGAGGTGGCCGCCCGCGAGATCCAGGACCTCTACCTGGACCGGCGTCAGCGCGACGCGATGGCGGCGGTGCCGCTGGAGCTGATCGACCAGACCGCCCTGATCGGACCCCGCGAGCGGCTGGTGGAACGCCTGCGCGCGTACGCCGAGGCCGGGGTCACCACGCTCAACGTCACACCCTTCGCCGAGACCGAGGACGGCCGGGTCGCGACGATGCGCACGGTCGCCGAGGCGCTGGACGCTGCCGGTCTGGCGGGCTGAGCACGGTGGACTTCCTGCAGGCGGTGGTCCTCGGCGTGCTCCAGGGCCTCACCGAGTTCCTCCCGATCTCCTCCAGCGCGCACCTGCGCGTGTTCCCCGAGTGGTTCGGCTGGGGCGACCCCGGCGCGGCGTTCACCGCCGTCGTGCAGATAGGCACCGAGCTCGCGGTCCTCGTGTACTTCCGCACCGACATCCAGACCATCGGCTCGACCTGGGTGCGGGCCCTGGTCCGACCCGCGCTGCGCGACACGCTGGAGGCACGCCTGGGATGGTTCATCATCGTGGGCTCGCTGCCGATCGTGGTCGTCGGCATCGCGCTACAGGACCTGATCGAGGGCGACTTCCGCAACCTGTGGATCACCGGCACGGTGCTGATCGCGCTCGGCCTCGTGCTCGGCCTCGCCGACCGCGTCGGACGCGGGACCCGGGAGATCGCCGCCCTCACCCTGCGCGACGCAGTGCTACTGGGCGCCGCACAGGCAGCCGCGGTGGTGCCGGGCGTCTCCCGGTCGGGCGCCACGATCAGCATGGGCCTGTTCCTCGGGTACGAGCGCGCGGCCGCGACCCGCTACGCCTTCCTGCTCGCGATCCCAGCCGTCGTGGGGGCAGGGCTGTTCCAGCTGCCGGAGATCCCCGGTGGCGAGAACCTGTACGGCGTCGCGCCGACCGTCGCCGCGACCGTGGTGTCGTTCGTCATCGGGTACGCCACGATCGCCTGGTTGCTGCGCTACGTCAGCACCCACTCGTACACGCCCTTCGTGATCTACCGGGTGCTGTTCGGCAGCCTGACGCTCGCGCTGGTGGGCACCGGCGTCATCAGCGCGATCTGAACGCGACGACGTCGAGCGGCTACAGCCAGCCCGAGCGCTTGAAGCGCCACCACAGCACCGCGACGACCAGCACCATGAGACCCAACGAGAAGGGGTACCCGTAGCGCCATCCCAGCTCGGGCAGGTTCTGGAAGTTCATGCCGTAGACCCCGGCCACCAACGTCGGGGCGAGGAACAGGGCGGCGACCGCGCTGATCCTGCGCATGTCGTCGTTCTGCTGCACCGAGATGCGCGCCAGGTGGGCATCCAGGGCAGCGTCGAGCAGCCGGTCGACGGAGTCGACGACGTCGGCGACGCGGATCAGGTGATCCAGCACGTCACGGAAGTACGGGGCCGCGTCGTCGCCCAACGCCGGGCCGGCGTCCGTCACCAGCCGTGACAACGGCTCCTTGAGCGGCAGCACCGCTCGGCGCGCCTGCAGGAGCTCGCGCTTGAGCCCGTAGATGCGTTCGGAGTCCCGCGTCCGCTCCGGAGAGAACACCGAACGTTCGACCTCGGTCACGTCCTCCTCCAGCGAAGCCGCGACCCCCTCGTACTGGTCGACGACGGCGTCGCAGACCGCATGCAAGGCGGCCGCCGGCCCGCTGCCGAGCGTCTCGGCCGCCTGCTCGGCCCGCGCCCGGGTGGCGGACAGGTCGACGCCCTCACCGTGCCGCACGGTGACGAGGTGGTGGGGACCGAGGAAGACGTGGAGCTCACCGGTCTCGACCGCGTCGGAGGCGTCGACGTACCACAGGGTCTTGAGCACCAGGAACCACCCGTCCCCGTAGTGCTCGATCTTGGGCCGTTGATGTGCCTTCACCGCGTCCTCTGCCGCCAGCGCGTGCAGGCCCAACGCGTCCGCGACGTCGGACATCTCGGCCACGGAGGGCTCCACCAGCCCCAGCCACACGAAGTCGCTGCCGTCACGGACGGCGTCGCAGGCGGCCCGCAGGTCGTGCCGGTGACGCTCGTCGTCGACGCGGCGGCCGTCGCGGTACAGGGCGCAGTCGGCGATCACGGGCTCATTGTGGCCCCTGGACCGGGCGTGCGGTGTCTAGGCTGGCCGACGTGCCCACCCTCCTGCTCGTCCGCCACGGCCGCACCCCTGCCAATGCCGAGGGCATCCTCGCCGGACGCACACCCGGCGTCCATCTCGACGACGTGGGACGGGAACAGGCGAGCCGGGTCGGTCGCAGGCTCGCCGAGCTGCCGATCACGGCCCTGGTCACCAGCCCGCTCGAGCGCGCGGTCGAGACGGCCAAGCTGCTGGCACAGGAGCTCAGAGACCCACCGCGGCTGACCCGCGACAAGGGCTTCGTCGAGTGCAGCTACGGCACCTGGACCGGACGGCCGCTCAAGGAGCTCGCCAAGGAGTCCCTGTGGAGTACCGTGCAGAGCCAGCCGAGCGCCGCGCGGTTTCCCGACGGGGAGTCGCTGACCCAGATGTACGCCCGCGCAGTCGCCGCGGTGCGTACCTGGGACGCCAGGATCGCCGAGGAGCACGGGTCGGACGCCCTGTGGGTCACCGTCAGCCACGGTGACGTCATCAAGGCGATCGTCGCGGACGCGTACGGCATGCACCTCGACTCCTTCCAGCGGATCATGGTTGGTCCCGGCTCGCTGAGCGTCATCCAGCACACGACCGTGCGCCCCTACGTCGCGCACGTGAACGACACCGGCAGCGACCTGTCGTGGCTGAAGCCGCCGGCGCGCAGGCGCCGACGCAAGCGCTCCTCGGACGCGGTGGTGGGCGGCGGCGCCTAGGCTGGTCCCATGCTCATCCACCGCTACGAGTCACCGCAGCGCTTCGTCGCCGGCACCGTCGGTCAGCCGGGGGATCGCACGTTCTTCCTGCAGGCGCGCGACGGCGGCCGGCTCACCTCGGTAGCGCTGGAGAAGGAACAGGTCTCCGTCCTCGCGGACAAGATCGGGGATCTGCTCGAGCGGGTCGGCGAGAACGGGGAGGCGGGGGAGACCGTGCAGCTGGACGACACCTCGCCGCTGGACCAGCCCATCGAGCAGGAGTTCCGGGTCGGCACCATGACGCTGGCGTGGGACGAGGGGGACGACCAGCTCGTCGTGGAGGCGTTCGCCGCCACCGAGAGCGAGGACGAGGAGGCCACCGAGGCCCTCGTCGTGCACATCAGCGCCCCCATGGCGCGATCCTTCGCCTCCCGGGCCCGCCTGGTGATCGCCGCCGGTCGGATCCCGTGCCAGTTCTGCGGTCAGCCGATGGGAGTCGAGGGACACCTGTGCCCGCGCGCCAACGGTTTCAAGCGCGTCGACCGTGGCTGACACCGCGACCGAGGAACTGCTGCGTCGCGGTGAGATGACCGTCCAGGGTCGCCTGGTGAGCGCGTCCAACGCCACCTTCTTCGCCCGGTTGGCCCTCGACGGGGTCGAGAGCAGCTGCGTCTACAAGCCGGTGCGTGGTGAGCGTCCGCTGTGGGACTTTCCCGACGGGACACTGGCCGGGCGCGAGGTGGCGTCGTACCTCGTCTCCGAGCTCGCCGGCTGGCACCTGGTGCCCCCGACCGTCATGGCCGATGGGCCGTTCGGACCAGGCATGGTGCAGCAGTGGGTGGACGAGCCGGTCGAGGCTGGGCTGGTGGACATCGTGCCGGTGGACGCGGTCCCTCCGGGCTGGCTGCACGTGCTGGACGCGGTGGACCAGCACGGCGAGCCGGTGGCCCTGGTGCATGCCGACCACCCGGCGCTGCGCTCGCTGGCCGTCTTCGATGTCGTCATCAACAATGCCGACCGCAAGGGCGGTCACGTGCTGGTGAATGCCGCCGGGGCCGTGAGCGGTTGCGACCACGGCGTCAGCCTGCACGTCGAGAACAAGCTGCGCACGGTCCTGTGGGGGTGGGCCGGACGTCCGCTGGCCGACGACGACGCCGCCGCGCTCGAGCGGCTGCTCGCCGCGCTCGAGCGCTCGGCTGACGTGCTGGTCGAGCACATCACGCCCGGGGAGGTCCGCCAGGTCCGCCGGCGCGCCGCGCGGCTGCTGCACACCCTGCTGCATCCGCAGCCCGTCCTCGGCTCTGCGGTCATCCCCTGGCCGGCGTTCTAGAGGGTGCCGGATAGTCTGCCGGGCATGCGTGCCTGGAACTCTGCGACGGTTCCCTGCCTGGGTGACCTGGGGCACGGCACCGCGGCGCTGCCCCGGATCCACGACACGGCGACCGGGACCATGCTCGAGGTCGGTGCAGCCGCCCGGACCGCGCGGCTGTACGTGTGCGGCATCACCCCCTACGACGCCACGCACCTGGGCCACGCCGCCACGTACGTCGCGTTCGACACCCTCGTACGGGTGTGGCTCGACGCCGGTCGTGAGGTCACCTACACGCAGAACGTCACCGACGTCGACGACCCGCTGCTCGAGCGCGCCGCCGCGACCCAGGTCGACTGGCGCGAGCTGGCCGAGCGGGAGACCGAGCTGTTCCGTACCGACATGCAGGCGCTGCGCGTCCTGGCCCCGCAGCACTTCCAGGGCGCGGTCGAGTCGATCCCACTGGTCGTCGACCTGATCCAGCGTCTGGTCGACCGCGGGGCGGCGTACTCGGTCGAGCACGACCTGTACTTCGACGTGCACAGCGACCCAGGCTTCGGCTCGGTCAGCTGCCTGGACGCCGAGCGCATGCGCATCCTGTCCGCCGAGCGGGGGGGCGACCCCGACCGGGCCGGCAAGCGCGATCCGCTGGACTGCCTGCTCTGGCTCGCGGCACGCCCCGGCGAGCCGTCGTGGGAGTCACCCTTCGGTCCCGGACGGCCCGGGTGGCACGTAGAGTGCGCGGCGATCGCACTGGCGCATCTCGGGCCCGGCCTGGACGTGCAGGGCGGGGGCAACGACCTGGTGTTCCCTCACCACGAGATGTCCGCGTCCCAGGCACAGGTGGCCTGTCAGCAGCCCTTCGCGCACGCCTACGCGCACGCCGGGATGCTCGGGTACGACGGCGCGAAGATGAGCAAGTCCGGCGGCAACCTGGTGCTGGTGTCACGGTTGCGCGAGACCGGGGTGGAGTCCGGTGCGGTCAGGCTGGCGCTGTTGGCGCACCACTACCGCAGCGACTGGGCCTGGACCGACGCGGCTCTGGCGGCCGGCGAGGCACGGCTGGTCCGCTGGCGTGACGCCGTGTCGCGGGCAAGCGGCCCGCCGGCAGCCGGACTGGTGGACATGGTGCGAGCGGCCCTGCACGACGACCTCGACACCCCCAGGGCGCTGGCGGCGGTCGATGTCTGGGCGGATGCGGTGCTCGGGGGCAGCATGGGGGAGGAGCATCGGGTGGACCACCCCGAGGAATCGGCGCCGGACACCGTGCGCACCGTGGTGGACGCCCTGCTCGGCGTCCGGCTCTGAGCGGCCGCGGTTACCAGGGGACCCTGGTAAACCGCACCTCCCATGGGTTGCACCCCATGGGAGGTGACAAGGTGCCATGGGGAGTACGCCGGCGCGGGCCGCTAGTCGTCGTGGTTGCGGCGCTTGAGGTAGCGCTCGAACTCCCGGGCGATGGCCTCCCCGCTTGCCTCGGGCAGCTCGCTGGTGTCGCGGGCCTCCTCCAGCGCCTCGACGTACTCCGCGATCTCGGAGTCCTCACGGGACAGCTCGTCAACGCCGCGCTCCCAGGCGCGGGCCTCCTCGACCAGGTCGCCGAGGGGGAGGGACGTCCCCAGCACCTCCTCGAGGCGGCCGAGCAGGGCCAGGGTCGCCTTGGGGCAGGGAGGCTGGGCGACGTAGTGGGGAACTGCCGCCCACAAGGACACGCTGGGCACCCCGCTGCGAGAGACGGCGTCGGCGAAGACACCGTTGATCCCGGTGGGACCTTCGTAGCGGGACGGGTCCAGGTCGAGTGCGCTGGAGACGGCCGTGTCGGAGGTGTGACCGGTCACGGGGACCGGACGGGTGTGCGGAGCGTCGGACAACAGCGCCCCCAGCGTCAGCACCATGGTCGCGCCGAAGCTGTCGATCCAGGTCAGCAGCTCGTCGCAGTAGCCCCGCCAGCGCATGTTGGGCTCGAGGCCGCGGATCAGCAGGACGTCGCGGTCGGCGCCGAGCGGCCGTGCGACGTACAACCGGGTGGTCGGCCAGGTGATCGCGCGCTCACCCCTGTCGCTGTACGTGATCATGGGCCGGTTGACCTGGAAGTCGTAGTAGTCCTCGGGATCCATCTCGTCGACCAGCTCACCGGACCACGCGTGCAGGAGGTGGTCGATGACGCCGGTCGCGGCATCACCGGCGTCGTTCCAGCCCTCGAAGGCCACGACCACCACGGGGTCGACGACGTCGGGGAGACCAGTCATGTCCACCGTCACACCCTACGACTCCACCGGGTGCGGCGATCCGTGCGTACCCTGGACTGCCGTCCCATCCGATGTCCTGGAGAGCCCGTCATGAACCACGTCCGTGCGTTGCGTGAGGTCCTGCGCGAGCGCGTCGTGGTCGCCGACGGGGCCATGGGGACCATGCTGCAGCTGCACGACCTCTCCCTGGAGGACTTCGACGGCCACGAGGGGTGCAACGAGATTCTGAGTGTCACCCGGCCGGACGTGGTGGCGGCCATCCACGACGCCTATCTCGAGGTCGGTGCGGACGCGATCCTCACCAACACGTTCGGGGCCAACTTCGCCAACCTCGGCGAGTACGGCATCACCGACCGGATCTACGAGCTTGCCCGGGCGGGTGCCGTTCTCGGCCGGGAGGCAGCTGATCGCTGGCGCACCCAGGACCACCCCCGATGGGTACTCGGCTCGGTGGGCCCGGGGACCAAGCTGCCGACCCTGGGCCACGCCAGCTTCGCCACCCTGCGCGACGCGTACCAGGAACAGACCCGCGGCATGATCGACGGCGGCATCGACGCCGTGCTCGTCGAGACCGCCCAGGACCTGCTCCAGTGCAAGGCCGCCGTCCTCGGCGCCAAGCGGGCGATCGCGGCAGCCGGCGCGGACGTGACGATGATCGTCAACGTCACGGTGGAGACCACCGGCACCATGCTGCTCGGCAGCGAGATCGGCGCTGCGCTGACCGCGCTCGAGCCGCTGGGCATCGATGCGATCGGCCTCAACTGCGCCACCGGCCCGGCCGAGATGAGCGAACACCTTCGCTACCTGTCCCGCTACGCCGAGGTGTCCGTCGGTGCCATGCCCAACGCGGGGCTGCCGCAGCTGCGCGGGGACGGGGCCTTCTACCCGCTGACCCCCGAACAGCTGGCCGATGCGCACGACTCGTTCACCCGCGAGTACGGCCTGTCACTCGTCGGCGGCTGCTGCGGCACCACACCGGAGCACATCCGCCAGGTCGTCGATCGGGTCCGTGGCCGGGCCGTCGTCGATCGCCAGCCCACCCACGAGCCAGGGGCGTCCTCGCTCTACCAGCACGTGCCGTTTCGCCAGGACACCTCCTACCTGTCGGTCGGGGAGCGGACCAACGCCAACGGCAGCAAGGCGTTCCGCGAGGCGCTGCTCGAGAGTCGATGGGACGACTGCGTCGACATCGCCAAGGCGCAGATCCGAGACGGCGCCCACCTGCTCGACCTCAACGTCGACTACGTCGGCCGCGACGGAGTCGACGACATGAGCACGGCTGCCTTCCGGCTGGCCACGACGTCGACGCTGCCGATCGTGCTCGACTCCACCGAGCCGGCGGTGCTGCAGGCCGGGCTGGAGCGCCTGGCCGGACGCTGCGTCATCAACTCGGTCAACTACGAGGACGGCGACGGACCGGAGTCCCGTTTCGCCCGGATCATGGCGCTGGTACGCGAGCACGGAGCGGCCGTCGTCGCGCTCACCATCGACGAGGAGGGTCAGGCACGTACCGCGGAGTGGAAGGTACGGGTGGCGTCGCGACTGATCGAGGACCTGACCCGTAACTGGGGGATGAAGACGTCCGACATCATCGTCGACGCGCTCACGTTCCCCATCGCGACCGGTCAGGAGGAGACCCGCCGGGACGGCATCGAGACCATCGAGGCCATCCGCCAGGTCAAGGCGCTCTACCCCGACGTACAGACGACGCTGGGTCTGAGCAACGTCTCCTTCGGTCTCAACCCGGCGGCACGGGTGGTGCTCAACTCGGTGTTCCTGCACGAGTGCGTGGCGGCCGGGCTCGACTCCGCCATCGTGCACGCCGCCAAGATCCTGCCGCTGGCCCGTCTCCCCGAGGATCAGCTGCAGGCGACCCTCGACCTCGTCTACGACCGGCGGACGCCGGACCACGACCCACTGACGCACTTCCTCGACGTCTTCTCCGGCGTCAGCCTCACCGACTCCAAGGCCGACAGGGCCGCCGAGCTCGCCGCGCTCCCGCTCGACGAGCGCCTCCAGCGACGGATCATCGACGGCGAGACCAAGGGCTTCACCGAGGACCTCGACGAAGCGCTGGCCGCCGGCAAGGCCGCTCTCGTGATCGTCAACGACGACCTGCTGGCCGGCATGAAGGTGGTGGGCGAGCTGTTCGGCTCCGGGCAGATGCAGCTGCCGTTCGTGCTGCAGTCCGCCGAGGCGATGAAGCTCGCGGTGGCGCACCTCGAGCCGCACATGGAGAAGACCGACGACGAGGGCAAGGGCACGATCGTGCTGGCGACGGTCAAGGGTGACGTGCATGACATCGGCAAGAACCTGGTGGACATCATCCTCACCAACAACGGCTACACGGTGATCAACCTGGGCATCAAGCAGCCGGTGTCGAGCATCCTGGAGGCCGCGCAGGACAACCGGGCCGACGTGATCGGCATGTCCGGCCTGCTGGTCAAGAGCACCGTGGTGATGCGCGAGAACCTCCAGGAGATGAACGCCCGCGGACTGTCCGCGCAGTGGCCGGTGCTGCTCGGCGGGGCGGCCCTTACCCGCGCGTACGTCGAGGAGGACCTCGCCGCGATGTTCGACGGCGAGGTCCGCTACGCCCGGGACGCCTTCGAGGGCCTTCGCCTGATGGACGCGGCCATGGGCGTCAAGCGTGGCGTCGAAGGAGCGGCGCTGCCGGCCCTGCGGGAACGCAAGGTGCGCTCGAAGACCGCCCAGCGCGAGGTGCCGGTCGACCTGCCGGCACGCTCCGACGTCGCCCTGGACAACCCGGTGCCGACGCCGCCGTTCTGGGGCGACCGCATCGTCAAGGGCGTCTCGCTGGCCGAGGTGGCCGGCTACCTCGACGAGCGGGCCACGTTCATGGGCCAGTGGGGTCTGCGTGGGGCGCGCGGTGACGGTCCCTCCTACGAGGACCTGGTCGATACCGAGGGGCGTCCGCGGCTGCGGATGTGGATGGACCGGCTGCACACCGAGGCGATCATGGAGCCGTCGGTCGTCTACGGCTACTGGCCCTGCTACTCCGACGGCGACGACCTGGTCGTGCTCGACCCCGAGACGCAGTCCGGCGAGATCACCCGCTTCACGTTCCCTCGCCAGCGCCGCGACCGCTTCCTGTGCCTGTCGGACTTCCTGCGGCCCAAGGACGCCGGGGAGCTCGACGTCGTCGCGTTCCAGCTGGTCACCATGGGGGCCAGGGTGTCGGCGGTGGCGAACGAGCTGTTCGAGGCCAACGCCTACCGCGACTACCTCGAGCTGCACGGCCTGTCGGTGCAGCTGACCGAGGCGCTGGCCGAGCTGTGGCACGCCCGGGTGCGCGACGAGCTCGAGTTCGCCGACCAGGACGCCGAGGACTTGCACCAGATCTTCCGGCAGGGCTACCGGGGGTCGCGCTACTCCTTCGGCTACCCGGCCTGCCCCGACCTGGAGGACCGCGCCAAGATCGTGCAGCTGCTGCGACCCGAGCGGATCGGAGTCGTCCTGAGTGAGGAGTTGCAGCTGCACCCGGAGCAGTCGACCGACGCGATGGTCGTGCACCACCCAGAAGCGAAGTACTTCAACGCCAGGTGACAAGGTGCCGACGTGAGCGACCTTCCTGCCGTCCTGTGGACCCCGACGGCAGACGGCCTGCTCGCCGTACCCCACCACGTCCTTGACCGGCTGGAGCGCCGTCATCGGGGGACGACCAGACCGGTAGGCAATGTTCAGGCTCTGTAACGAATCGGCCGACAACGCGCGTAGCGCTTACCCAGCGGGCACTTCGCGATTAGTGTGCGACGCCGTACCCCGGATGCTCCCCAGGCACCGGTCGAACCCTCATGAAAGTAGGAACGCGATGAGTTCACGGCATCTGCGTCGTGGTGTGCTGTTCCCGGCGGTGGCCTCGGTGGCCGTGCTCGGCCTGGTCGCCTGCGGCAGCAGCGAGCCGCCGCCGGAGGCGGACGGCGACGTCGAGGAGCAGAGCACTGCTGCCGAGGCGGAGTGCCAGGAGTACGTCGAGGCGGCCGCCGATGCCCCAGAAGCCGGGGACGACACCTTCATCTTCGCCGGCTCGGCGAATCCCGCGACGATGAATCCCTACTTCGCCTCCGACGGCGAGACCTTCCGTGTCGCCCGGCAGATGTTCGAGGGCCTGGTCGGGGTCGAGCCCTGCTCTCCGGACACCGCCCCGCTGCTCGCCACCGAGTGGGAGACCGCCGAGGACGGGTTGTCGACGACCTTCACACTCCAGGAAGGTGTGCAGTTCCACGACGGCACCCCGTTCAACGCGCAGGCGGTGTGCGACAACTTCGAGTGGATGAACGACCAACCGGCCGGGCCCTCGCAGTCGCCGGCCAACTCCTACTACTGGGACAAGTTGTACAAGGGCTACGGCGAGGACAGCATCTACGAGTCCTGTGAGACCGACGGTGACACCACCGTCACGATCAGCCTGAACCAGCCGTTCGCCGGCTTCGTCCCGTCGCTGTCCCTGCCCGCCTTCTCCATGCAGAGCCCGACGGCGATCGCGGAGAACGGCACGGTCCCGGCCGGGGGCAATCCGATGACCACCGAGTACGCCACCAACGGCCCGGTCGGCACCGGCCCTTTCCAGTTCGAGTCGTGGGACCGCGACCAGGAGGTCCGGCTGACTGCCTTCGAGGGCTACTGGGGCGAGCCCGCCAAGACCCAGAACATCGTCATCCCGACGATCTCGGACCTCGGCGCCCGGCGTGACGCGCTGCTGGCCGGTGAGATAGACGGGTACGACCTGGTGGCACCCGGCGACCTCCCGAAGCTGGAGGAGGAGGGAATGCAGCTGGTCAACCGGCCGCCTTTCAATATCCTCTATCTGGCGTTCAACCAGTCCCCGTCATCGGGCGCCCCGCTGGACGATCCGCTGGTGCGCCAGGCCATCGCCCACGCCATCGACAAGGAGGCCGTCGCCAACGAGACGCTGCCGCCGGGATCGGCGATCGCCGACCAGTTCATGCCGGCGAGCGTGGCCGGCTACGCCGACGACGTCACGACGTACGAGTACGACCCCGAGCGCGCCAAAGAGCTGCTGGCGGAGGCGGGCGCCGAGGACCTCGCGTTGGACTTCAACTACCCGACCGACGTCAGCCGTCCGTACATGCCCGACCCGGTCGCCACCATGAACGTGATCAGCACCCAGCTCGAGGACGTCGGGATCACGGTCAACCCGGTGGGCGACGCGTGGGACCCGGACTACCTCGAGAAGATGCAGAACTCCTCCAACCACGACATCCACCTGCTGGGGTGGACCGGCGACTACAACGACACCGACAACTTCCTCGGCGTCTTCTTCGGCGGGGAGACCAAGGAGTTCGGATTCGACAACCCGGAGATCTTCAAGGCGCTGACCGAGGCCCGTGGCATCCCCGTGCCCGAGGAGCAGGTCCCGCTCTACGAGGACATCACCCGAGAGGTGATGGAGTTCCTTCCCGGTGTGCCGATCGCCAGCCCCGTACCGACGTTGGCTCTGGGGGAGAACGTGTCCGGCTACATCCCCAGTCCCGTCAACGACGAGGTCTGGTCCGGGATCGTGGTCGGCGAGTGACCCGAGGTCTGGGGGGCCGGCTC
>JALZKQ010000067.1 GCA_030859165.1 Actinomycetota bacterium | reverse complement strand
GCGCAGGGTCGATCCTTTCGACCCTGCGCGGCAAACCCGGTCGCGTGCGCACGGCGCGGCCCCGACCGGGAGCCACCGACAGTTCGCGGCCGCGAGGTCGTACGAGAGAAAGGCGAGACGATGGCGAGCATTGCCGCCGCAGACGTCAAGAAGCTCCGTGACATGACCGGCGCGGGGATGATGGACGCCAAGAGGGCCCTGACCGAGGCCGAGGGCGACTTCGAAAAGGCGATCGAGCTCCTGCGCGTCAGGGGCGCAGCCAAGGCCGCCAGGCGGGGAGCCGAGCGGCAGGCCACCGCCGGCCTGGTCGCTGCCGAGCGCGGAGCGCTCGTCGAGCTCAACTCCGAGACCGACTTCGTGGCCAAGAACGAGCAGTTCAACGCGGTCGCGCAGAAGCTCGCCGAGCACGCAGCCGCCGTCAAGCCAGCCGACCGGGACGAGTTCCTCGCCTCCGAGCTCGACGGCCGGACCGTCGAGCAGACGGTGGCCGACCTCGCGGTGGTCATCGGCGAGAAGATCGAGCTCGGTCGGGTGGCGAGCTTCGAGGGCACCGTCGAGACGTACCTGCACCGTCGCGCCAGCGACCTGCCGCCCGCGGTCGGCGTCGTCGTCGAGTACTCCGGTGACGACGCCGGTGTGGCCCGCGACGTGGCGCTGCAGATCGCCGCGATGCGTGCGCAGTACGTCACCCGTGAGGACATTCCCGCCGAGATCGTCGCCAAGGAGCGCGAGATCGCCGAGGCCACCGCTCGTGAAGAGGGTAAGCCCGAGGGGGCCCTGCCCAGGATCGTCGAAGGCCGCGTCAACGGCTTCTTCAAGGACGTCGTGCTGCTCGAACAGGTCTCGGTCAAGGACAACAAGTTGACGGTCAGGGCCCAGCTCGAGGCAGCCGGCGTCACCGTCACCCGCTTCGCCCGCTTCGAGGTCGGCGCCGCCTGAGCACCATGGGCCCACAGCATCCGCGAGACCGCCCCGAACCGGGGCCCAGCCAGGAGGTCGGTGTGAGTGTGACGCCAGTCGGGAGCGGGCCGGTCGGTTCGTCGGTGACAGACCCGCAGGCCACCCGTGTGTACGACCGGGTGCTCCTCAAGCTGTCCGGCCAGGTATTCGGAGGCGGCAAGATCGGGATCGACCCCGACGTGGTGGCCAGCATGGCCCGCCAGATCGCCCAGGTCGCCCTGTCGGGTGTGCAGGTGGCGATCGTGGTCGGTGGCGGCAACTTCTTTCGCGGCGCCGAGCTCTCCCAGCGCGGGATGGACCGTGGCCGCGCCGACTACATGGGCATGCTCGGCACCGTCATGAACTGCCTGGCGCTGCAGGACTTCTGCGAGAAGCAGGGAGTCGAGACCCGCGTGCAGTCGGCGATCACCATGGGCCAGGTGGCCGAGCCGTACATCCCGCGTCGCGCGATCCGACATCTGGAGAAGGGCCGCGTCGTGATCTTCGGTGCGGGCGCGGGCTTGCCGTACTTCTCCACCGACACGGTCTCCGCCCAGCGTGCACTGGAGGTCAAGGCCGACGTCGTGTTGATGAGCAAGAGCGGCGTCGACGGCGTCTACACGTCCGACCCGCGGCACGATTCCGCCGCCACCAGGTTCGACGAGATCACCTTCGACGAGGCGCTGCGTCTCGGTCTGCGGGTCGTCGACGCGGCTGCGTTCGCCCTGTGCATGGAGAACCGGCTGCCGATGATCGTCTTCGGGATGGAGGGGGACGGCAACATCGCCCGCGTGCTGCGAGGTGAGAAGATCGGCACGCTCGTGCACGCCGCGTGACTCCCGAGCCCTGCCCGAGCTGCGCGCCGAACCCACGCACCCCAGGAGTGATGACGTCGTGATCGATGAGACCCTGCGAGACGCCGACCAGCGGATGGCCAAGGCCGTCGAGCACGCCCGCGAGGAGTTCGCCGCCATCCGTACCGGACGCGCGCACCCTGCCATGTTCGCCAAGATCAACGCCGAGTACTACGGGAGCCCGACGCCGTTGCAGCAGCTGGCGTCCTTCCAGGTGCCGGAGGCGCGCGTCGTGGTGATCCAGGCCTACGACAGCGGCGCGACCGCGGCCATCGAGCGGGCGATCCGTGACTCCGACCTCGGGGTGAACCCCAGCAACGACGGCAACCTGATCCGCGTGGTGCTTCCCGAGCTCACCGAGGACCGCCGCAAGGAGTACATCAAGCTGGCCCGCACCAAGGCGGAGGAGGGCCGCGTCTCCGTTCGCGGGGTACGCCGTAACGCCAAGCAGGGGCTGGACAAGCTGGAGAAGGACGGTGAAGCCGGCAAGGACGAGGTCACCGGCGCCGAGAAGCGGCTGGACGGCATGACCAAGAAGCACGTGGACGCCATCGACGAGCTGCTCCGCAACAAGGAGGCTGAGCTGATCGAGGTCTGATCCTCGACCCAGCTCGTCCACCATGACCTCCGACAGCGCGGCCTCTGCGGCGCCGCCCAAGCCGAGTCGGGCGGGTCGCGACCTGAGCGCGGCCATCGGTGTCGGTGTCGGGCTCGGCGCGGTCATCATCGCGTCCCTGTTCGTGGTGAAGGAGGCGTTCCTGCTCGTCGTGCTCGCTGCAGGCGGCATCGGCATGTGGGAGCTCGGGAAGGCCCTGCGGACGGCCTCCGTGCACGTCCCACTGGTCCCGGTGCACGTCGGCGGCGGCGTGATGCTGCTCGGCTCGTACTACGGCGGTGCCGAGGCGTTGTCGGTCACGATGGCGCTGACCATGATCGCCATCGTGGTGTTCCAGCTCGCCGAGGGTGTCGACGGGTTCGTCCGCGACGCCACCGCCGGGGTGTTCGTGACCGCGTACGTCCCGCTGCTCGGTTCCTTCGTCGTCCTGATGCTCACCGAGGCCGACGGCCCCTGGCGGATCGTCGTGTTCGTCGTGACGACGATCGCCTCCGACACCGGCGGCTACCTTGCCGGCGCGCTGCTCGGCAAGCACCCGATGGCGCCCAGGATCAGCCCGAAGAAGTCGTGGGAAGGCTTCATCGGGTCGGTACTCGGCTGCATGCTCGCCGGTTGGCTCACCGTGGCGTACGGCCTGGACGGCCCGGTGTGGGTCGGGCTGCTACTGGGTGTGGTGGTGGCCACCATCGCCACCATCGGTGACCTGGGGGAGTCGGTCATCAAACGTGACCTGGGCATCAAGGACATGGGCACGCTGCTGCCCGGCCACGGCGGGATGATGGACCGCCTGGACTCACTGCTCGTCGTCGCCCCCGTGTGCTGGCTGGTGCTGCACCTGCTCGTTCCCGTCGCATGAGGACACTGACCCTGATCAGGCACGGGCGACCGGTCATCGAGCCCGAGCTGCCCGCGTCGTCGTGGGAGCTCGCTGCCGATGCCGTCGCCGAGGTGCGCGCCCTCCCGGTCTCGGCCGGCACCTGGTTCTGCTCGCCGGAGCCCAAGGCGCTGGCCACGGCGCGGTCGTTGACCGGCGCCGACGTCACCACGATGCCTGACCTGCGCGAGGCGGAGCGGCCGGCCGGGTGGTTCGACGATCCGGGCGAGTTCCATGGTGTCGTACGGGAGGCGTTCGCCCAGCCCGACCGTGCGCCCGTACCTGGCTGGGAGCCGCTGGCGGCGGTCCGCCGCCGCGTGGCGGCTGCGGCGCGGACCCTGCTTGTGTGGACGCCTGGTGACCTCGTGCTCGTCGGCCACGGGACTGCCTGGACGCTGCTGGTGGCCGAGCTGACCAATGCGTCGCCGAACCTGGATGCGTGGGTGCGGATGCGGATGCCGGACGCGTGCGAACTGGAGGTCACGGGTGAGTCTGCGTCGGTGTGTCGGCCGTGGGGTGGCTGACGCTGCGCAGCCCGGGGACCAGGGTGAGAGTGACGAGCGCCGAGATGGCGGCGACCACCGTCATTGCCGGCCCGGTGCCCAGCGCCTCCGCCACCGCGCCGGCGATCAGGGCACCGAGCGCCTGTGACGTCACCATCCCGCTGCTGGACAGTCCCAGCGCCTGCGCCTGGAGGTCGTCCGGCGTGACCTCCAACAGCCGCTCGGACAGGGCGATCGACGCGGCGAACCCGGCCGAGGCGACGCCGACACACAGCACCGCCACGGGCTGTGGAGGATCGGCCCAAAACACCAGGTACGGCACGGCGAGCAGCAGCCGCAGCGGCACGACGAGTCGGAAGCGCAGTCGGTGGGGGACGAAGCGGCCCACGAGCAGGTCACCGACGAGCATGCCGAAGGCCGCGGCCACGAACAGTCCGGCCGCACCGGCGCCGGCGTGGGGGACGTAGAGCGCCTCCGCGCCGACGACGAGGCCGTTGGGGACCCACGCCGCGAGCAGGAGTGACCGCGTGCCGCGGCGTCCGAGCAGCCGCGCGTTGCCCTGGTGTGTCAGCTGCAGGGATCCCCGCCCACTCGCGCGCGGTCCGCGGTCGTGCAGTCCGAGCCGGCACAGCACAGCGATCATTGCGGTGAGAGCAGCGACCGTGAGAAACGCGACGCGGGGACTCAGCGTCGCAAGCAGCACGCCGCCGACGGCGAAGCCGAGGATCTGCATGGACCCGGTGAGCACGCCGAACGTGGACCGGGCAAGCGCGTAGCCGTCGCTACCGACGACGTCGCGCAGCAGGCCCCCGCTCACGCCGGCGCCAACGGAGGCGACCAGGCCCACGGCCATGACGATCAGCAACATGCCCCACACCGGGACGGCTCCCGTGGCGAGGATGAGCACCGCTGCGCAGCGAAGGACATTCATGCCGACGAAGAAGGTGCGTGGCCGCACCCGGTCGGCCAGCGACATCAGGGTGAGGGCGCCGACCGCCGCCGGCAGCACCCCGGCAAGAAACGCCAGCGCCGCCAGCAGCGGTGACCCGGTGCGCTCGAACACCACGGTGGCCAGCGCGAGCCGCTCGATCGTGCCAGCGCCGGTCCCCAGGGCGGCGGTGCCGAAGAGCAGCCGGTACTCGCGGACGGCGAAGAGCTCTCGATAGGTACGCACCGGCAGAGACTGACGGGCCGCACAGATGAGCTGTATTGTTTCGGCCGGAGGCGAAACATGACGCTGCTGCGCCTGAGCCCACAGAGCCTGTCTCGCACCCGGTTTGCGCTCTCGCCGCTCGCCGAGACGCTGACCGCGTACGTCGTGCTCGCCACGGGTGAGCGCACGCCGTGGACGGCTCGTTGGTTCGACGAGCACGTACGGGTGGCGGCGCAGATCCGGCGCGAACCGGTGGCGGCTGCGCTGGCGGACCTGCTGGTCCACACCCGCTGGCTTCCGGACTTCGTCACGCGACCACCTCGCGGCGGCATGGTCACCTCCGTCGCCGACGAGCTGGCCGAGGTGCGCGCGACACCCGACGAGGTCGCGTACGCCGACTTCGACCGCGCCGCCGCTGAGATGGGGGAGCGGCCGGCACCGGTGCTGCTGCGCGACGGGGTCGTCGAGCGCACAGCCGACGCGTTGGAGCGCACGTGGACGGGCTGCCTCGCCCAAGACTGGCCCCGACGCCGGGCGGTTCTCGAGCGCGACATCATGACGCGCGCCGGGCTGCTCGCCGCCTACGGCTGGGACCGAGCGCTCGCCGACGTGCGCAAGGGGCTCGACTGGGTGGGTGGCGACGCGATCCGGATCAACGACAACCCCTACCCCGATCGCGCGGTGGGACCCGATGGCTTGGCCCTGGTGCCGATCACACTTCGCGGCAGCTGGCTGAGCCATCGCGAGCCCGACGACTACGCGTTGGTCTTCCAGGCGCGAGGGGTCGGTGCCGCCCTCGACTCAGTGCCCGCTGGGCTGCCCCGGCTGCTCGGCGCGACGCGCGCCCGGGTTCTCGTCGACCTGGCCCGGCCCGCCACCACCAGCCAGCTCACCGCCGCGCTCGACCTGTCGCTCGGCACCGTTGGCGACCACCTGGCAGTCCTGCGTGAGTCGGGGCTGATCAGTCGCAGTCGGATCGGGCGCAGCGTGGTCTACCGGCGCACGGAGACCGGCCACGCGCTGGTGGGCGCAGTGCCGGTGTAGTGCGTGGGACACTGGCACGCGATGCCTGACGCCGAACCCACCCGTACCCTCCCGCTGGTCTTCGACGAGCCGGTCGGCCGCCGCAAGCCACCCCGCCACCTCGCCGACCTGACGCTGGCCGAGCGGGTGGAGGCGGTCGAGGCGCTCGGTGAGCCCGGGTTTCGGGCCAAGCAGCTCTCGACCCACTACTTCGGCCGCCTGGTCGACGACCCGGCGCAGATGACCGACCTCCCTGCTGTGAGCCGGGACCGTCTGGTGGCCGACCTGATGCCATCGTTGCTGACCTCGTTGCGGGTGATGGAGGCCGACCGGGGGGAGACCCGCAAGACGCTCTGGCGGCTGTTCGACGGCGCCCTCGTCGAGTCCGTCCTCATGCGCTACCCGGGTCGGGTCACGATGTGCGTCTCGAGCCAGGCGGGCTGCGGCATGGCCTGTCCGTTCTGTGCCACCGGCCAAGGAGGGTTGCAGCGCAACATGAGTGCCGGCGAGATCGTCGAGCAGGTGCTCGACGGCACTCGCGCGCTCGCTCGCGGCGAGGTGCCCGGCGGTCCCGGTCGCGTCTCCAACGTGGTCTTCATGGGCATGGGAGAGCCGATGGCGAACTACCGGGCGGTGTTGGGTGCGGTCCGACGCCTGGTCGAGCCCGCACCGGAAGGCCTGGGCATGTCCGCGCGTGGGGTCACCGTGTCGACGGTCGGACTGGTGCCGCGGATGCGTCAGCTCGCCACCGAGGGCCTGCCGGTGACGCTGGCCCTGTCGCTGCATGCGCCCGACGACGAGCTGCGCGACGAGCTGGTGCCGATCAACACCCGCTGGAAGGTAGCCGAGACCGTCCAGGCGGCGTGGGAGTACGCCCGGCAGACCAGGCGACGGGTCTCGATCGAGTACGCGATGATGCGTGACATCAACGACCAGGCGTGGCGTGCCGACCTGCTCGGAGACCTGCTGACGTCCTTCGGCGACTGGGGCTGGGTGCATGTCAACCTGATCCCGCTCAACCCCACGCCGGGCTCGAAGTGGACGGCCTCCCGACTGCAGGACGAGCGGGAGTTCGTACGCCGGCTCGAGGCCAAGGGCGTGCCGACCACTGTCCGGGACACGCGTGGGCAGGAGATCGACGGTGCATGCGGGCAGCTGGCTGCCCAGGCATGAGTCCACCTCCGCCCATCCGTGAGTTTTGGTGCGCCCATCCGTGAGTTTTGGTGCCTGGGGCCGAGCGCCGCGCGGCCCGTACGAGCGGCTGGTGGTCGGTACCATTACCGCGCCCATGGTGGAGTCAGCCGGGAACCGTCCGCGGTAACAGCTTCGAGACCGGGTGTCGTCGTGACCTAGGCGGTGGCTCCCGCTGGGCCGGCACTGACCTGCAGCTCGCTGTTCGCGCAGACGAGGACGACGTCGCCCTGATGGAGCTCGGACCGCACGCCGTCCAGGGTGAGCAACAGCACGCCGTCGTGGATCACGAGAACTTCTTCGCGGTCCGGACGGTGGGCGACGCCTTCCACGTCGGGCGGAACCTGCAGGCACCAGGCACACAGTTGGCTACTCCCCCGCGCCGGGGCGACGTAGGAGCTGAAGCGGCTGCCGTGCGTCTCGTACATCGCGGCATCAGCGGATCGAAACACGGGCATGGCATCCTCCTAACAAGACAAGTAACTTGTCTAGATAGTGAAGTGCACAGCCAGATGTGTCAACCTCGACACCGTGACCGACAGCGACAACTGGGAGACGGCTGCGACGGTCTTGCGGCTGGCCAGTCAGCTGGTGGAAGGCGTGCAGGACGGCCTGGCGAGCCGTGGCTTCGACGATGTGCGGCCAGCACACGGCTTCGCCTTCGTACGGATCAGTGCCGGTAGCACCACGACCGCAGAGCTAGCCGCACATCTGGGGATTACCAAGCAGGCCGCAAGCCAGCTGGTCGAACAGCTGGTTCGGCGCGGCTACCTCATCCGGGAGGACCACCCGCGCGACGCCCGTGCCCGCGTGTTGGAGCTGACGGAGCGTGGTCGCGCATGCACTGACGCTGCCCGAGACGCGGCCGCTGAGATCGTGGAGACGTGGCGCCAACAGCTCGAGCCGACGCAGTACGAGACGCTCCGTGCTGCGCTGGGCACCATCGTCGTGCCGGGGCGACTGCGTCCCTCGTGGTGATCTCGCTGGGTATACCCGCAGATGGGTGACCGGAAAATTCACGGATGGGGGGCACCCAACTCACGGATGAGCAGGTGGGCTGGAACCATGGAGCGTATGCGTGCATTGACCGTCGAGCCGGGCACCCCGGGGGCCGTCGCCGTCACTGAGGTGCCGAACGCGGTGCCTGGTCCGGGGGACCTGCTAGTGGACGGCCTGGCGGTCGGTGTCTGCGGCACCGATCGGGAGATCATCGCCGGCGACTACGGATCGCCCCCGCCCGGTCGGGAGCGCTTGGTGCTCGGACACGAGTCGCTTGGTCGGGTCCTCGAGGCGCCGACCGGCTCCGGATTCGAGCCAGGGGATCTGGTGGTCGGCGTGGTGCGGCGTCCGGACCCTGTCCCGTGCGGCGCCTGCGCGCACGGCCGCTTCGACATGTGTCGCAATGGGCAGTACACCGAACGGGGCATCAAGCAGATCGACGGGTTCGCCAGCGAGCAGTGGTGCCTCGAGACCGAGTACGCCGTCAGGCTGGACCCGGGGCTCGTCGACGTCGGCGTGCTCACCGAGCCGACCAGCATCGTGGCCAAGGCATGGGACGGGATCGAACGGATCGGGGGCAGAGCCTGGTTCGAGCCACGGACGGTGCTGGTCACCGGTGCCGGTCCGATCGGTCTGTTGGCCGCGCTGCTCGGCACCCAGCGCGGCCTGGACGTGCACGTCCTCGACCGGGTCGACATCGGGCCGAAGCCGCAGCTTGTCGCCGACCTGGGCGCTACGTACCACTGTGACGGTCTCGAGGCAGCGGTCGGGTCCCTGGGCGAGCCGGACATCATCATCGAGGCCACCGGCGCGGCACCTCTGGTCGTGGGGGCCATGACGCACACCTCATCCTCCGGGGTGGTCTGCCTGACCGGCGTCTCCTCCCCGGGGCGCCGGATCGAGTTCGACGCCGGCGGCGTGAATCGCGGCATCGTCCTGGAGAACGATGTGGTGTTCGGCTCGGTCAACGCCAGTCTCGAGCACTATGTGCAGGCCGCTGATGCTCTCGCTGCGGCCGACCGCAACTGGCTGGCCCGCCTGGTGTCCCGCCGGGTGCCGCTCGCGAGCTTTCGGGACGCGCTCGAGGTCGGGGACGACGACGTGAAGGTGGTGCTGGCCCTCGACGGCTGAACGATCCGCGGGACCGACGATACGACGCGCAGCGGAGGGTGACGGACATGGCAGGCAAGATCGAGGACTACGGCCTGGTGGGCGACCTGCACACCGCAGCACTGGTCGGGCGGGACGGATCCATCGATTGGTTGTGCCTGCCCCGGTTCGACTCCGCGGCGTGCTTCGCAGCGCTGCTCGGCGGCAGGGACAACGGCCGGTGGCGGCTCGCGCCTGCCGGTGGCGGCACGTGCACGCGGCGCCGTTACCGGGGTGACTCACTGGTGCTGGAGACCGAGTGGGAGACCCCGACGGGCACCGTGCGAGTCGTGGACACGATGCCGCCGCGTGGCGACGCCGCCGACATCGTGCGGGTGGTCGAGGGGGTGTCCGGCCGGGTGTCCATGGAGATGGAGCTCGTCCTGCGCTTCGACTACGGGCACGTCGTGCCATGGGTGCGCCGCACACCGCTCGGCATGTCGGCGATCGCTGGACCGGACGCGGTGTGGCTGCACACACCGGTCCCGCTGGAGGGACGAGACCTCGCCACGCGGGCGCAGTTCGAGGTCGGCGCCGGCGAGCAGGTGCCGTTCCGGTTGACGCACGTCGCTTCGCACCTGCCGGAGCCCCAGCCACTCGACGCCGTGGCCGCCCTGGCCGAGACCGAGTCGTTCTGGCAGGAGTGGGCCGATCACTGCCGGCACACCGGCCCCTGGGACGACGCGGTCCGGCGCTCGCTGGTGGTTCTGAAGGCGCTCACGTACCGCCCCACCGGGGGCATCGTGGCGGCCGCCACCACGTCCCTGCCGGAGGAGATCGGCGGCGTACGCAACTGGGACTACCGCTACTGCTGGCTGCGGGACGCCTCCTTCACCCTGCAGGCGCTGCTGGGGACCGGCTACGTGGACGAGGCCCGGGCATGGCGCGAGTGGCTGTTGCGAGCCGTGGCCGGCGACGCCGACCAGCTGCGGATCATGTACGGCCTGGACGGGACACGACGGCTGCCGGAGTACGAGCTGCCGTGGCTGTCCGGCTACGAGGACTCCCCGCCTGTACGGATCGGCAACGCAGCCGCCAAGCAGTTCCAGCTCGATGTCTGGGGCGAGGTGCTCGACACCCTCCATCTCGCGCGAGATGCCGGCCTCGCTGCCTCGGAGAGTGCTTGGGACATGCAACGCGCCTTCCTGAACTTTCTCGAAGGCCACTGGCAGGACCCGGACAAGAGCCTGTGGGAGGTACGCGGCCCGGACCGGCCGTACGTGCACTCGCGGGTGCTGGCCTGGGCCGGGGTCGATCGAGGGGTCAAGGCGATCGAACGTCATGGGCTGGATGGGCCGCTGGAACGGTGGCGCGCTCTGCGACAGGAGATCCACTCCGACGTCTGTCGGCACGGCTTCGACGGCGAACGGAACACGTTCACACAGTTCTACGGCTCCGAGGGCCTCGACGCGGCACTGTTGCAGATCCCGAGGGTCGGCTTCTTGGACTGGCGCGACGAGCGGGTCATCGGCACGGTCGACGCCGTTCAGCGGGAGCTCATGCAGGACGGCCTCCTGCTGCGGTACCGCCTGGGTGGCGCTGAGGGCGACGGAGTGGCCGGTGAGGAGGCCCCGTTCCTGGCCTGCTCGTTCTGGCTGGCCGATGCCCTGCACAGCATGGGACGGCGGGACCAGGCACGGGAGCTGTTCGAGCGGCTGCTGTCGCTGCGCAACGACCTGGGTCTGCTGAGCGAGGAGTACGACACCCGTACCGGCCGTCACCTGGGCAACACTCCGCAGGCGTTCAGCCACGTGGGTCTGGTCAATACGGCGATCCACCTCGCGCCGTAGCGCCCGTCCGTGAGTTCGGGTGCGCCCGTCCGTGAGTTGTGTCCATGCCAGATCACCGGATGAGCTTCCACCACGTCGAGCTGTGGGTAGCGGACTTCGCCTCGGCGCGTCCGCGCTGGGCGTGGCTGCTCGGTGAGCTCGGCTGGCGGGTGCTTGCCGAGTGGGATCGGGGTACCTCCTGGGGATCGCCGCAGTCCGGCTATCTGGTGGTCGAGCAGTCTCCGGACGTACGAGATGCGTCGCACGACCGCATCGCCCCGGGCATGAACCATGTCGCGCTGCGGATCGACGACCGTGTTGACCTGGACGCGCTGGTCGCCGCCTCGCCGGGACGGGGATGGCGCCTGCTCTTCCCCCAGTCGCACCCGTACGCCGGTGGACCGCAACGCTGCGCCGCGTACCTCGAGGGCGACGACGGATTCGAGGTGGAGATCGTGGTGCAGGACCAGGGGTAGTGCCTGACCTCACGGATCGGCACACGCGAACTCACGAAGGGGCGCCGAAGGCCGAGGCCATCAGGTCCCCGAAGAGCTCGTGCTCGTCGGCAGCCACCCCACGCGAGCCGAACCAGCGGCACACGTTGTGGCAGTCACGTGCCAGGAAGTCCAGGCCCTGCGGGTTGCCGACCAGGTCGACGACCTGTGGCAGGTCGATCAGCACCAGGCGCTCGTCGGCGACCAGCAGGTTGTAAGGCGACAGGTCGCCATGCGTGATGCCGGCGCGCGCCAGCGTGTGCATGGCATCCGCGAGCTGGTCCCACCAACCCTGAATCACGTCGCGTTCGGCGCGGGCCTGGGCCAGACGCGGAGCGGGGCGACCGTCATCGGAGGTGATCAGCTCCATGAGCAACTCGGTGCCGTCGACCTGTACCGGGTACGGCACCGGTACCCCGGCGCTCCACAGGCGCGACAGCGCGTCGAACTCCGCGTACGCCCACTGTCCCGCTGCCGCCTCGCGGCCGTACGACGTCTTGTTCGCGATGGCACGTGCGTCGCGGCTTCGCCGGGTGCGCCGGCCCTCGGTGTAGCTGCTGGCGCGGTGGAAGGATCGGTGCTCCTCGGTGCGGTAGCGCTTCGCGGCAAGGACGCTGTGCTGCCCGGCGTCATCGGACACCGAGTCGTCGGGCACGGCTCGTTCGAGCAGGAACACGTCGGCCTCCTTCCCTGTCTTGAGCACGCCGAGCTCGGTGTCGACCGCGGCGTCGGCGGTGACCACCCAGGGGGGTCGTGGTTCGGGACCGTGCAGTCCGCGCTCGACCGAGGACCACGTCGACCAGCGTTGGCCGTCGGCGAGGTCGTCGAGCGGGGTGAAGTTGAAGGCGAAGTCAGAAGAGCATTGGAACGGTTGCTGCTGGGACACGGTGGAAGCTCCGGTGGGAAGGAGGGGAGGAGACGAGGTGGGTCTCCAGGGCGGCGATGGACATGTCGCGCCTCCTTCACATCTGGCCGCGGTCTGCGGCGCGTCCGGTGTACGCAGAGTGCCTGACCAGTACCGCACCGGACAACCGAATTACTGGGGACGCCCGAGAATGCGCGGACGGGCGCCCGAGAATGCGCGGACGGGCGCCCGAGAATGCGCGGACGGCAAGGAAGGGTGTATCGGCGGTCCGCTCCACGTCTGGCGACCGCGCGGACATCGAGCCAGGATGTGGCACATGGGTGCCTACGCCGAGCAGTTCCACGCCAGCATCAGCGACCCGGAGGGGTTCTGGGGGGAGGCCGCCTCGCTGGTGACCTGGATCAAGAAGCCGCAGCGAGTACTGGACAGCAGCCGGGAACCGTTCCACCGCTGGTACCCCGACGCGACGCTCAACACCTGCTACAACGCGCTGGACCGGCACGTCGTCGCCGGTCGCGGCGAGCAGCCCGCGGTGATCTACGACAGCCCGGTGACCGGGCAGGTCCACACCCTGACGTACGCGCGGCTGCTGGAGGACGTGGCGGCCTTCGCCGGGGCCCTGCGCCAGCTCGGTGTGGGCAAGGGAGACCGGGTGGTGATCTACCTGCCGATGATCCCGCAGGCCGTGGTTGCGATGCTGGCCTGCGCCCGGCTGGGGGCGGTGCACTCCGTGGTCTTCGGCGGCTTCGCGCCGGCCGAGCTCGCCCTACGCCTCGACGACGCGAAGCCGAAGGTCGTCGTGTCGGCCTCATGCGGCGTCGAGCCGACCCGGGTGGTGGAGTACAAGCCCATGCTGGACCGGGCCATCGACCTCGCCGAGCACACTCCGGACGCCGTGGTGGTGCTGCAGCGCCCGCAGGCCGTTGCGACGCTGGTCGAGGATCGCGACGTCGACTGGGACCTCGCCATGACGTCCGGCCGGGCCGACCCCGCCGAGTGTGTCGAGGTGGCCGCGACCGATCCGCTGTACGTCCTGTACACCTCGGGCACGACGGGCAAGCCCAAGGGGGTCGTACGCGACAACGGTGGGCACGCGGTCGCACTCGCGTGGTCGATGACCAACATCTACGACATGAACGCCGGTCAGGTCTGGTGGACCGCCTCCGACGTCGGGTGGGTCGTCGGGCACTCCTACATCGTGTACGCGCCGCTGTTCATCGGGGCCACGACGGTGCTGTACGAGGGAAAGCCCGTCGGCACCCCGGACGCCGGCTCGTTCTGGCGGGTGATCGCCGAGCACGGCGTCGAAGGCTTCTTCACCGCACCGACCGCGATCCGCGCGATCAAGAAGGAGGACCCGGAGGGGACCCACCTCGCCGGGCACGACCTGTCCAGGCTGCGCACCGTGTTCCTCGCCGGGGAGCGGCTCGACCCCGCCACGTTCGAGTGGGTGGGGCAGCGGCTCGGCGTCCCGGTGGTCGACCACTGGTGGCAGACCGAGTCGGGGTGGCCGATCGCTGCGAACATGCGCGGCCTGGAGCCGATGCCGCTCAAGCCGGGTTCGCCCTCGGTGCCCGTCCCCGGATGGGACGTCGCGGTGCTCGACGAGTCCGGCCGGCAGGTGGGACCCGACACCGAGGGCGCCATCTGCGTGCGGCTGCCGCTGCCGCCGGGCGCGTTGCCGACGCTGTGGGGCGACGACGAGCGGTTCCGCACGTCGTACCTGACGGCCTTCGAGGGCTACTACCTCTCCGGTGACGGTGGTTTCGTGGACTCCGATGGCTACCTGTACGTCATGGGACGCACCGACGACATCATCAACGTGGCTGGCCACCGGCTGTCGACAGGCTCCATGGAGGCGGTGCTCGCCCAGCATCATGCGGTCGCCGAGTGCGCCGTCATCGGGGTCGCCGACGAGCTCAAGGGCCAGCTGCCCCGTGGGTACGTCGTGCTCAAGGCCGGTCTGGAGGTCGACCACGAGCAACTGGTCGGCGAGCTGGTCGCGTCGGTGCGCGACGAGGTCGGCGCCGTGGCTGCGTTCCGCTCGGTGACTGTGGTACCCGCGCTGCCGAAGACGCGCTCGGGCAAGATCCTGCGCAAGTCGATGCGGCAGATCGCCGACGGTGTCGAGGCGGACGTCCCCTCGACGATCGAGGACCCGGCGGTGCTGGACGCGCTGCGCCCCGCACTGCATCGCGCACCGGGTCAGCACGGCTGACCTGCACGACCGCGCCCCGGATCCTCAGGGCGATCCCGGCCCGAGGCGGACACCGGCCACCGCGGCCAGGTCTCGCAGCTGCCCGCGGCCGAGGACGAGCATGGCTGCGGTATACGTCGCCAGCGCCGCCAGCCCGGCCGCCACAAGCTGGACGAACACCGGCAGCAACCCACCGTCGGGCAGGGGACGAAGCCAGGCGACGACGGCCCAGCACGACACGCCGGCGAGAAGCCCGGCGAGGCCGGTGCGGGCACTACTGGACACGAGTGGCCGCAGACTCACCGCGGCATGGCGTCGCGCGAGGAGCGCCACGGAGCCCGCGGCGCCGACCAGCAGCGAGACCGTTGTCGAGGCGGCGAGCCCAGGAACGCCGTAGCCAACCCCGAGGGTCAGGTCGCCGATCACGTTGACCACCATGGCGAGCAGCGCCTCAGCAAGCGGCGACGAACCGGCCAGATGTCGCCGCCGGCCCACCCCTCCACGTGCCTGGCACCGTCACAACGCTCCCGTCACTGGCGCAGGGCGTACGCAGCAGGTCAACGCACGATGCCGTCGGGTCGACTCAGGTAGTGTGATCCGGCGTATGTACCTGCCAGCGCCCGGGAGGCCGCTCCATGGCCGCTTCCGGCCTCGCACGTCCCGACGTCGGTCGACGACTGGCCGCGGCTCTGACCGCGGTCGGCATCGCGCTGTGCGGCCTCCTGCTCGGTGCACCGGTCGCTGCCGCCGGCACGACAGCGACACCGATCGGGGTCGGCGTGCGGTCGGCCCCTGGCCCCGTGCAGCAGGCAACCCCCGTCGTACGCGATGTCGAGATCGGCGCCGCCACGTCTGATCCGCGTGGCCAGCAGGTGGTCCAGACCGGTGCCGGCGCAGCCGCACGGTGCGCCGTCCTGCGGGTCCCGCACGCGGTGTTCGTGGGCCGGTCCACCGATCGCGGTGGCCGGGTCCGTGGCGTGGACGTCGATGGCGTACGGGGCCGTGCGCCTCCGGTCCGCCGCGCTCTCGCCGTTCCCTGACGCGTACCTACCCGGGCGCGTCACCTCGTGACGTGTAACGGAGGAAGTCGCCGTGGCCCGCAGTCGCTCCAAGGCACCGATCTATCGTGCGTTCGTCGCATTCGGCGTCATCGCCTTCTCGCTCTACCTCGCCCTGACGTCGACCGCCAGGCTCGGGCTCGACCTCGAGGGCGGCGTGCAGGTCGTCCTCGAGACCCAGGACGGCGACGGGGTCGAGGCCAACGCCGAGAACACCCAGAACGCGCTCGAGGTGCTGCGCAACCGGGTGGACTCCCTCGGCGTCGCGGAGTCCACGCTGGCACGCTCGGGAGACAACCGGATCATCGTCGAGCTCCCCGGCCTGGAGAACCCCGACGAGGCGGTCGCCCTGGTGGGTGAGACCGCGCAGCTGTCCTTCCACCCGGTCCTCGGGACCGTGGGGGGGCAGCAGGGTGGTCTGCCTCCTGGGGTCGAGCTGCCACCGGGGCCGGGAGACGGCCCGCCTCGGGACGGTCCGCCTCGGGACGGTCCGCCTCGGGACGGTCCGCCGCAAGGTGAGCAGGAGCTCCAGCCGGCCCGCCCGCAGCCGCTCGACGGTGGGCAGCCGACCGACGGCCCCGACGACCGGCCGACCCGGGAGCCGACGGACGAACCCACCGACGGCGCCGGTCAGCCCCCCGCCGGGGGCGAGGAGCCCGCGCTGGTGCTGCCCGACGAGCAGGGTGTCGAGCTCGAGCTCGGGCCGGCCGCGCTCACCGGCGACGCCGTCACCGGTGCAGAGGCCGCGCTGACCCAGCAGGGTGTCTCCGAGTGGGTCGTCAACGTCGACTTCGACGGTGCCGGGGGAGGCCGTTGGGCCGACCTCACCAGTGACGCCGCCTGCGCGCGCGACAACGGACAGAGCCCCCGGGACCGGATCGCCATCGTCCTGGACGACGAGGTCATCTCCTCCCCGGCCGTCAACGACGCGCCCTGTGGCGCCGGCATCCAGGGCGGCAGCACCCAGATCACCGGCGGGTTCACGCAGGAGACGGCTACCGACCTCGCCGTGCTCATCGAGGGCGGCGCGCTCCCTCTCCCGGTCGAGGTCATCAGCCAGAGCACCGTCGGTCCGACGCTGGGCGACGACGCCATCGACGCCTCGGTCAACGCCGCCCTGATCGGTCTGGCGCTGACCGGCCTGTACATCTGCGTCGTCTACCGTCTGATGGGCTTGCTGGCCACACTGGCGCTGGCTGCCTACACGTTGCTGTCGTACGCGCTGCTGGTCTTCCTCGGCGCAACGCTGACCCTGCCCGGCCTGGCCGGGTTCGTGCTCGCGATCGGTCTGGCGATCGACGCGAACGTGCTCGTGTTCGAGCGAGCGCGCGAGGAGTTCGCCCGACGGCGTGGTGAGGGCCTGGAACCGGTGCTGGAGACCGGGTACCAGAAGGCACTGTCGGCGATCATGGACTCCAACATCACCACGCTGCTGGCCGCCGGGCTGCTGTTCTTCCTGGCCGCCGGGCCGGTGCGCGGCTTCGGTGTCACGCTCAGCATCGGTGTGCTCGCCTCGATGTTCTCGGCGCTCGTCATCGCCCGGGTGTTCACCGGATGGGCGGTGCGCCGCAGCGTCGTCCAGAACCACCCGAAGGTCACCGGTCTGGCCGGCAGCGGCCGGTTGCGCAACTGGCTGGAGGTCTCCGGCCCCGACCTGATGAAGCGATCCTCGCTGTGGGTCGCGATCGCGGTCGCCGTCGTCGCGCTGTCCGTCCTCGGCGTCGTGCTCCGCGGGCTCAACCTCGGCGTGGAGTTCACCGGCGGGCGGGTCATGGAGTTCGGCACGGCGGCGCCGGTCGAGGTCAACGACGCACGCCAGGCGGTGGCCGACGAGGGCTATCCGACCGCGGTCGTACAGACGGTCACGACGGAGGGCGAGGAGAAGATCACCGTCCGGACCGAGGACATCAGCAACGCCGAGGCCACCTCGATCGAGGCGAGCCTGGCCGAGCTGGCCGGTGGCGTCACCCGTGACCGCGACGACCTGATCGGGCCGAGCCTGGGCGCGGAGCTGCGCAACAACGCGATCATCGCGCTCGGTGTCGCGCTGGCCGCGCAGATGATCTACCTCGCGTTCCGCTTCCGCTGGACGTTCGGTCTGGCCGCGATCGTTGCGATGGTGCACGACGTGGTCGCGGTCATCGGCATCTTCGCGTGGACCGGCAAGACCGTCGACGGCATCTTCCTCGCCGCGGCCCTGACCATCATCGGTCTGTCGGTCAACGACACCGTCGTCGTGTACGACCGGGTCCGCGAACGGCTGCGGCTGCGAGATCGCGAGGAGTTCGGGTCGATGGTCAACTCCGCCGCGCTGCAGACCGTACCCCGGACGATCAACACCGGCCTGGGCGCCATGATCATCCTGGCGGCACTGGTGTTCCTCGGCGGTGACTCGCTGACGAACTTCGCGATCGCGCTGCTGGCCGGCCTGGTGGTCGGCACGCTGTCCAGCGTGTTCCTGGCGTCGCCGCTGGTGGTGCTGTTCGAGCGGCGCTGGCCGGACCCGGAGGCGTTCGGCGGGTCCAGGGACGACGACGCGCAGGACGCAGCGTCGGCTCGTACCACGCGTCGAGGCGTCCCGGCGCGTGCCGGTGCCGACCAGGACTCCCGGTTCGGTGGCTCGATCACCGTCGCCACGCCGAAGAAGCGGCCGCGCGACAAGTGGGCACGGGCCGATCCGTACGCCGACATCCCGGCATCGGGACGCGACGAGGGGGACGACCCGGCCGACACCCGCTGAGCGCGCAAGCGGTGCTCAGTGCCCGCCGAGCAGCGGTGACACCGCCCTGGCCAGCAGGCTGGTGCGGCCGGTGACGGACTCCTCGGCGTCGGCCGCGGTCATGGCCCGCAGGCCGGCGTTGATGCCGAGCCAGCGCAGCGGTTCGGGCTCCCAGGACCGGCTGCGGTGACCGACCCACGGCAGGTCGACCAGGTCGGTGTCGCGTCCGGCGATCAGGTCGGCGAGTGTCGCACCGGCCAGGTGCGACGTGCCGACGCCGTCGCCGACGTACCCGCCGGCCCACGCCAGACCGGTCGCGCGGTCCAGCCCGACCGAGGCGTGCCAGTCGCGGGGCACGGCCAGCGGTCCGCCCCAGGCGTGCGTGAAGGCGACGTCGCGCAGCTGGGGCAGCAGCTCGCGAAGCGTCGCCCGCAACGCGGCGAACACGTCAGGGTCGCGGTCGTGCTCGGGTCGTACCGCCGAGCCGAAGTGGTACGGCGCGCCGCGCCCACCGAACGCGATCCGGCCGTCACGCGTGCGCTGTCCGTAGATGACCAGGTGGCGGCCGTCGCTGAAGGTCTGCCGCCTGTCCAGCCCGAGCGTCACCCAGGAAGTCTCCGGCAGCGGCTCGGTGGCCACCATCAGCGAGTACACCGGAGCCACCTTCCTGCCGTGGCCGGGCAGGCTCGGCGTGTAGCCCTCGGTGGCCCGGACCACCACCTCGGCGCGCACGTCGCCGGCGTCGGTGCGCACGCAGCCGGCCTCGATCGCGCGGACTGGCGTGCGCTCGTGCACCCTGACGCCTCGGCTCTCGACGAGGCGGGCCAGTCCGCGCACCAGGCGGGCGGGGTGGATCGCGGCACAGTGCGGGGTGAAGGTGCCGCCGAGCACGCCGGAACCGGCCAGCTGGGCCGACGCCGTCGCCGCATCCAGCATCTGCAGGTCCTCCGGTGCCAGCCCGGCGGCGAGAGAGGCGGCGACCTCGGCCCCGGCACGGCGCAGCTGGACCGGCGTGCGGGCCAGCACGACGGTCCCCCCGCGGTCGTAGTGCGCGTCGATACCCTCCGCGTCGGCGATCGCGCCGACCTCGCGCACGGTCGCCTGCATCGCACGGGCCATCCGCAGCGTCGCATCACGACCGTACCGACGTGACAGCGCGGGCGTCGACACCGGGAACAGGGCGCTGCACCAGCCGCCGTTGCGCCCTGAGGCACCGAAGCCCGCCACCTCGGCCTCGAGCACGGTCACGCGGCAGTCCGGGGCGACCCGGCTCAGGTGGTACGCCGTCCACAGGCCGGTGAAGCCGGCGCCCACGATCACCACGTCGGCCTCGGTGGGTCCCGGCATCGACGGCCTCGGGACCCAGTCGTCGTCGGCCGTCTCGTGCCACAGCGACAGCGACCGGTAGGGCAGGGATGGGATGCCCACCGCCGGTTGCGATGGTCGCGCTCCGGGTTCCCCGCTCGCTGCGCTCGCGCGACGCCGCGCGCTCAGCGCACACCCCAGGAGTACGTCTGCTTGTGCAGCTTCAGGTACACGAACGACTGGGTGGCCCGGACGCCGGGGATGACCCGGATCCGCGTGGACAGCAGCTCCAGCAGGTGCGCGTCGCTCTCGGCGACCACCTCCGCGAGCAGGTCGAAGCCGCCCGCGGTGACCACGACGTAGTCGATGTCGTCCATCGCGGCCAGCGCGTCGGCCACCGGCTCGATCGGTCCCTCGACGGTGATGCCGATCATCGCCTGGCGCGCGAACCCCAGCTGCATCGGATCGGTCACCGCAACGATCTGCATGACCCCGCTGTCGAGCAACCGCTGCACCCGCTGACGCACCGCTGCCTCGGACAGGCCGACCGCCTTGGCGATGGTGGCGTACGGGCGCCGGCCGTCCTGCTGCAGCTGCTCGATGATGGCCTTGGACACCTCGTCGAGGCCGTTGCCCTCGAGGCGTGGACCTGCGGTCTTCTGGCGGCGTGGGGACACGCCTGACATGGTGACGACCTGCTCAGCCGAAGGCAAGGCCCGTGGGCTCCCCGTTTGAGCCAATCACTAGGTGTTGTGGGCCTTTGCGTCTGATTTCGTTGCAGTCGCGCAACTGGGCGACGGAATCGCTTGTTCCTGGTGGCCTACTCTGGAACGATGCGATCCCGACCCGTCCACCGTGAGGGGAGCCTCTCGAGCGCTCTGCCACCCACACGCGAAAGGTGCTCTCGATGAACGATCGTCGTTCCGCCGGTGCGATCCCTGCTGAGTTCGAGGCGATGGTGCGCGCATCCCTGAGCCGGCGTTCACTGCTGCGCGGTGCCTCGCTCAGTGCCCTCTCGGTCGCCGGTGCAGGCCTGTTCGCGGCGTGCGGGACGCCGTCGGCCACGCAGTCGGCCGACACCTGCACCAGCGAGGACCGCTCAGCGCAGGAGAAGATGCTCGACTTCTCCAACTGGCCGGCCTACATGGATCAGAAACGGGTCCAGCGCGACGGTGAGAAGGTCACCATCCTGCCCACCCTCCAGGCGTTCCAGGACAAGACGGGCATCACGGTCAACTACACGACGGACGTCAACGACAACAGCGAGTTCTTCGAGAAGGTCCGCAACCAGCTCGGCGCCTGTGAGCCGGTCGACCGGGACCTGTTCGTGCTCACCGACTGGATGGCTGCCCGCATGATCGACCTGGGGTGGCTGCAGAAGCTGGACCACGCCAACCTGCCCGACGTCGAGCAGAACCTGAGCGCGAGCCTGCGCAGTCCAGCCTGGGATCCCGACCGCGACTACAGCGTGCCGTGGCAGAGCGGGCTGACCGGCATCGCCTACAACGCCGACCTCACCGGCGAGGTACGCAGCTTCGAGGAGCTGCTCAGTCGTAGCGACCTCAAGGGCCAGGTCACGCTGCTCACGGAGATGCGCGACACCATGCTGTTCATGCTGCTCGCCACCGGCGCCGACCCCGAGGACTTCACCGACGACGAGTGGGGCGTGGCGATCGACCGGCTGCAGCAGGCGGTCGACGACGGCCAGATCCGCGCGTTCAACGGGAACAACTACCTGCAGGACCTGGTCAACGGCAACGTGGCGGCCTGCGAGGCGTGGTCCGGCGACGTGATCATCACCCAGTACAGCAACCCCAACATCAGGTTCGCCGTGCCGGAGGAGGGGCTCGCGCTGTGGAGCGACAACATGCTGGTGCCCAACAAGGCCACCCACAAGACCAACGCCGAGCAGCTGATGAACTACTACTACGACCCGGAGGTGGCAGCCAGGCTTGCCGCCTGGGTCAACTACATCTGCCCCGTCGACGGAGCCCGTGAGGCAATGGAGACGGTCGACCCGAGCCTGGTGGACAACCCGCTGATCTTCCCGGACGAGGAGACGCTGTCGAAGACCCACGACTTCATGGCGGTCGACGAGGCGACCGCGAGGAAGTACGAGGACGACTTCGCCCAGGTCACCGGCGGCTGAGCGATGGGGACCGGAGTCGAGGAGCAGAGCCGGGAGAGCACCGGTGTCCACCGGGGTCCCGGCACGGACCTGCGGCTGGTGTCCCTGAGCAAGCGGTTCGGCGCGTTCACAGCGGTCGACGACCTGACCCTGACCGTGCCGACGGGGTCGTTCTTCGCCCTGCTCGGGCCGTCGGGGTGCGGCAAGACCACGACGCTGCGCATGGTGGCCGGCCTCGAGGAGCCGACGGCCGGTGGGGTCTTCCTCGGTGACCAGGACGTGACCCGGTTGCGTCCGTACAAGCGGCCGGTGAACACCGTCTTTCAGAACTATGCGCTGTTCCCGCACCTGAGTGTCGCCGAGAACGTCGCGTTCGGACTGAAGCGACGCGGTCGCACGAAGGTGGACGCCGAGGTCGCGCGGCTGCTCGAGCTGGTGGAGCTCGGCGGCCGGGGCCGGCGGCGTCCGCAGGAGCTGTCCGGCGGCCAGCAGCAGCGGGTGGCACTGGCCCGGGCGCTGATCAACGAGCCCGAGGTCCTGCTGCTCGACGAGCCACTGGGTGCCCTCGACCTCAAGTTGCGCCGGCAGATGCAGATCGAGCTCAAGCGCATCCAGGTCGAGGTCGGACTCACTTTCGTGCACGTCACCCACGACCAGGAGGAGGCCATGACCATGGCCGACACGGTCGCGGTCATGAACGCCGGCGTCATCGAGCAGATGGGGCCACCCGGCGAGCTGTACGACAACCCGGCAACGACCTTCGTGGCCAACTTCCTCGGCCAGTCCAACCTCGTCGCGGGGCACGTCGCCCGGCTGCGAGACGACCTCGTCGAGGTCGACGTCGGGGGGACGACCGTGCTCGCCTCCCGCTCGCGCTCGCACGCCGACAGCGGCGCGGTCTGGGTCGGTGTCCGGCCGGAGAAGGCCTTCCTCGACTCATCGGGGGCAGAGCGCGAGGAGGGCACTAACATCGTGCGCGACGGCAGGATCTCCGACGTCAGCTACACCGGCGTCAGCACCCAATACCTCGTCAGGATGCCGTGGGGTCAGGAGTTCACCGTCTTCGAGCAGAACACCGGTGCCCGCGAACTGTTCTGCGTCGGTGCCACCGTGGACGTGGGCTGGCGTGCCGAGCACACGTTCGTGCTGGACGCGGCCCAGGACGCCCACGCCGGAGTCGAGCACGAGGACCTCCGGGCGTGACGGCTCCGGCGCCCGTCCCCGGCGGAGCCGACGACCAGCAGCAGGCGCCGCCGCAGCACCCCAGCCGGAGAGGCTACCTGCTGCTCCTGCCGGGCACCGTGTGGCTGCTGGTCTTCTTCGTCGTGCCGCTGGCCACGCTGGTCAGCACCAGCCTGTACGACCCGGCCGGAACCTTGGAGGCCGGCTACCAGCTGACCTTCGCCTTCGGCAACTACGTCGACGCGATCGGGGAGTACGCGAGCGAGTTCGGCCGGTCCCTGCTCTACGGCGGCCTCGCCACCCTCTTCGCGCTGCTGCTGGGCTACCCGCTCGCGTACGCGATCGCCTTCAAGGCCGGCCGGTGGAAGTACGTCATGCTGGTGCTGGTCATCGCCCCGTTCTTCACCAGCTTCCTGATCCGTACGCTGTCGTGGAAGATGCTGCTCTCGGACCAGGGCGTGATCGTCGAGGTGCTGAGGTTCCTCCACGTCCTGGGCAGCGACGGTCGCCTGCTGGCCACGGCACCGGCCGTGGTGCTCGGGCTGACCTACAACTTCCTGCCGTTCATGGTGCTGCCCCTGTACGCCAGCCTCGACAAGATCGACGTCCGGCTGATCGAGGCAGCCGGGGACCTCTACGCCAGCCCGATGCAGGCATTGCGCCGGGTGACGCTTCCGCTGTCGATGCCGGGAGTCGTGGCCGGCACCTTGCTGACCTTCATCCCCGCCGCCGGCGACTACATCAACGTCGAGCTGCTCGGCACCCCCCAGCAGACCATGATCGGCAACCGCATCCAGAGCTTGTTCGGGGCCGGCAGCTACCCCGCCGCCGCGGCCCTGTCGGTGACGCTGATGCTGCTGATCCTCGCGATGGTGATGTTCTACATCCGCCGGGCCGGAACGGACGAGCTGCTGTGAGCGCCACCCTGGTCGGTGCCGGGCGCTGGGTCACGCGCCACCTGGTCATGTTCGTGGCGCTGCTGGTGCTTGTCTACATGTTCCTCCCGGTCATGGTGGTCGTGCTGATGTCCTTCGACGACACCGCGGACGTGGCCTACCAGTTCAACGGCTTCACCCTGGCCAACTGGTCGGACCCGTGCTCCTCCTACGGCATGTGCGAAGCGGTCGCCAAGAGCCTGCAGATCGGCCTGCTGGCCACCGTGGGCGCGACGCTGCTGGGCACCCTCATGGCCTTCGCCCTGGCGCGGCACCACTTCCGCGGGCGCAGCGTCGCGAACGTCGGGATCTTCCTGCCGATGGCCTCGCCGGAGATCGTCATGGGCTCGTCCCTGCTGGCCCTGTTCGTGTCCGCGGGCTTCGCCGGACAGCTGGGCTTCGCCACCATCCTCATCGCCCACATCATGTTCTGCCTGTCGTTCGTCGTCGTGGCGGTCAAGGCGCGCCTGTCCGGCATGGACAACACGCTCGAGCAGGCGGCGATGGACCTGTACGCCAACGAGTGGCAGACCTTCTGGCGGGTGACGTTCCCGCTGGTCTTCCCCGGGATCGTGGGCGCCGCCCTGCTCGCGTTCTCGCTCTCGTTCGACGACTACATCATCACCAACCTGGTCGCCGGACAGAGCCAGACCTTCCCGATGTACGTGTGGGGGGTCTCCCGCCGCGAGATCCCACCGCAGATCAATGTCATCGGCACGGCGATGCTGCTGGTCTCGGTCGTCGTCGTCGTCGTGGCCGAGCTCGTCCGTCGCCGGCGGAACCGGGCATGAACCGCACACGGGAGTCGGACTCATGAGCCATGACACAGCGCCGCACGCGTCCCTGCACGCCCGTCACCGGGAGGTCATGCCGACCTGGATGTCGCTGTTCTACGACCAGCCGATCGAGATCGTCTCCGGCTCCGGGTCGCGGGTCACCGACGGCGACGGCCGGACGTACCTGGACTTCTTCGCCGGCATCCTCACCAACATGCTCGGCTACGACGTGCCCGAGGTGCGCGACGCGATCCAGCGGCAGCTCGGCACCGGTGTGGTGCACACGTCCACGCTGTACCTGATCCGCCAGCAGGTCGAGCTCGCAGAGAAGATCGCCCGGCGCTCCGGCATCCCGGACGCCAAGGTCTTCTTCACCGCCTCGGGCACCGAGGCCAACGAGGCCGCGCTGCTGATCGCGGCGCAGTACCGGCGCAGCAACCAGGTGATCGCGCTGCGCAACAGCTACCACGGTCGGACGTTCGCCACGACCGGCATCACCGGCAACCGGGGCTGGTCGGCCTCGAGCCTGTCGCCGCTGAACGTGATCTACGCACAGAGCGGCTACCGGTTCCGCTCGTCGTTCGCCGCACTCGACGACACGGCGTACGTCGACGCCTGTGTCCGCGACCTGCGCGAGCTGATGGCCACCGCGACCGCCGGGGATGTGGCTTGCATGATCGCCGAGCCGATCCAGGGTGTGGGCGGTTTCGCGGTGCCCCCGGACGGCCTGTTCGCGGCGTACCAGGAGGTGCTCGACGAGAGCGGAATCCTGTTCGTCAGCGACGAGGTGCAGACCGGATGGGGGCGTACCGGGGACCACTTCTGGGGCATCGGCGCCCACGGGGTGACGCCGGATGCGATGACGTTCGCCAAGGGCCTGGGCAACGGCGCCTCGATCGGCGGTGTCGTCGCCCGCCGGGAGGTGATGGACTGCCTGGGAGCGAACTCGATCTCGACGTTCGGCGGCAATCCGCTGTCTGCCGCAGCCGCCAACGCGACGCTGGACTACGTGCTCGACCACGACCTGCAGCGCCACTGCGCGGCCGTCGGGAAGGTGCTGATGGACGGGCTGGTGAAGGCGAGCGCGGACCTGCCGTACGTGGCCGAGGTACGCGGGCGCGGGCTGATGATCGGCCTCGAGCTGGTCGGTCCCGACGGGTACGCGCCGGACCCGGCGGCGGCCGCTGCGGTGCTGGAGGCGGCACGTGAGCGAGGCCTGCTGGTCGGCAAGGGTGGGCTGCACGGCAACTGCCTGCCGTTGGCCCCACCGATGACGTTGAGCGGCTCTTCACAGATGAGGGTGTAGTTGGCGGTGGCGCGTCGTTCGTCGGATAGAGGTCGAGGTCTCCCGATGATGAGAGTTCCTACACAACTCATCTGGAAGACCTCGACGTGCCTGACGCTACCTTCGCGCGCCCTGACCTGACCACGTTCTGCCGCCTCGACGAGCTCGGACTCGAAGTCGTCGGGCAACGCCTCGAACCAGAGCGTGCGGTCCTGTCGTGCCGCGTCCTGGAGCCGGACCAGTGGTGCCGCCGCTGCGGATGCGAAGGCGTCCCGCGCGACACCGTCGTCCGCCGGCTGGCACACGAACCGTTGGGCTGGCGGCCCACGACACTCGAGGTGACGATCCGTCGCTACCGGTGCACCGGCTGCGCTCACGTATGGCGCCAAGACACCACCCAGGCCGCCGAACCACGAGCCAAGCTCTCACGCCGTGGGCTGCGGTGGGCCCTGGAAGGCATCGCGTGTCAGCACCTCACCGTCGCCCGGATCGCTGAGGGACTTGGGGTGTCGTGGAACACCGCCAACGACGCTGTTCTGGCCGAAGGCAGACGCGTCCTGATCGACGACGCGACCCGCTTCGACGGCGTCAAGGTCATCGGCGTCGATGAGCACGTCTGGCGCCACACCAGGCGAGGCGACAAGTACGTCACGGTGATCATCGACCTGACCGGGATCCGTGACGGCACAGGGTCAGCGCGCTTGTTGGACATGGTCGAGGGCCGCTCGAAACAAGCGTTCAAGACCTGGCTCGCTGAACGACCCAAGCCCTGGCGTGATGCTGTGGAGGCGGTCGCGATGGACGGGTTCACCGGGTTCAAGACCGCCACCACCGAAGAGCTCCCCGACGCCGTCGCGGTCATGGACCCCTTCCACGTAGTCCGCTTGGCCGGCGACGCCCTGGATGAGTGCCGACGCCGGGTCCAGCAGGCCATCCACGGTCACCGCGGCCGCAAGGACGACCCGCTCTACCATGCACGACGCACCCTGCACACCGGAGCCGGGCTGCTCACCGACAAGCAGAAGAAGCGACTCGCTGAACTATTCACCGGCGATCAGCACGTCCAGGTTGAGGTCACCTGGAGCATCTACCAGCGCATGATCACCGCCTACCGCGAACCCGACCGCACCAAGGGCAGCGAGATCATGACCAAGCTGATCACCTCGATCAGACACGGCGTCCCGGCCGCGTTGCCCGAGCTCATCAAGCTCGGACGGACCCTGAAACAACGAGCCGCCGACGTCCTGGCCTACTTCGACCGACCCAGCACCAGCAACGGCCCGACCGAGGCGATCAACGGACGTCTCGAGCACCTCCGTGGCTCCGCCCTCGGGTTCCGCAACCTCACCAACTACATCGCCAGGTCCCTGCTCGAGAGCGGAGGCTTCAGACCGCAACTACACCCTGGATTGTGAAGAGCCCGTTGAGCGAGGCCGATGCCTGCGAGGGGTTGCACGCCCTGGTGGACGCCATGCGCACCTGCGCCTAGACGGGCGTGCCTGCTTTGCCCTGCCCCACGTCGCCGACATCCGAGTTGCTGGTCAGCAGGTCGCGGATCCATGACCATCAGATCGGATCTCGGCGCGGGGTCGTCGTACTGGTCTACAGGCGCGACCAGGCGTCGGTGAGCACCGAGCGCAGGATCTGCTCGATCTCGTCGAAATGCTCCTGCGTGGCGATCAGCGGCGGAGCGAGCTGGATGACCGGGTCGCCACGGTCGTCGGCCCGGCAGTACAGGCCTGCCTCGAAGAGCGCCTTGGACAGGAAGCCGCGTAGCAGCCGCTCGGACTCCTCGGCGTCGAACGTCTCCTTGGTCGTCTTGTCCTTGACCATCTCGATGCCGTAGAAGAAGCCGTCGCCGCGGACGTCACCGACGATCGGCAGGTCCAGCAGCTTGTCCAGCGTGGCACGGAAGCCTCCCTCGGACGCGAGCACGTGCTCGTTGAGACGTTCGCGCTCGAAGATGTCCAGGTTGGTCATCGCGACGGCGGTCGAGACCGGGTGGCCACCGAAGGTGTAACCGTGCATGAACGACGCGGTGCCGGTGGCGAACGGCTCGAACAGCCGGTCTGTGGCGATCATCGCGCCGAGCGGTGAGTAACCCGAGGTGAGTCCCTTGGCGCAGGTGATGATGTCGGGCTGGTAGTCGTACCGGTCGGCAGCGAACATGTGCCCGAGCCGGCCGAAGGCGCAGATGACCTCGTCGGACACCAGCAGCACGTCGTACGCGTCGCAGATCTCGCGGACCCGCTGGAAGTAGCCCGGCGGTGGAGGGAAGCATCCTCCGGCGTTCTGCACCGGCTCGAGGAACACCGCGGCCACGGTGTCCGGGCCCTCGAACTCGATCGCCTCGGCGATCCGGTCCGCCGCCCACCGACCGAAGGCACGCAGGTCGTCGCCGTGCTCGGTGGCGCGGTAGACATTGGTGTTCGGCACCCGGAACGTGCTCGGCACCAACGGCTCGAAGGGCGCCTTCATCTCGGGTATGCCGGTGATCGACAACGCGCCCTGCGGGGTGCCGTGGTAGGCGATGGAACGGCTGATCACCTTGTGCTTGGTCGGCTTGCCGGTGAGCTTGAAGTACTGCTTGGCCAGCTTCCAGGCGCTCTCCACGGCCTCCCCGCCGCCGGTGGTGAAGAACACCCGGTTCAGGTCGCCCGGCGCATGGTGCGCGAGGCGTTCGGCCAGCTCGATGGCGGTGGGATGCGCGTAGGACCACAGGGGGAAGAACGCGAGCTCGCAGGCCTGCTTGGCCGCGGCGTCGGCCAGTTCGCTGCGCCCGTGCCCGACCTGGACCACGAACAGCCCGGCCAGCCCGTCGAGGTAGCGCCGGCCGTGGCTGTCCCAGATGTGCACGCCATCGCCGCGCACGATCGTCGGTACCGGCGCATCGGGGGAGTGCCGCGCGAAGTGCATCCACAGGTGGTCGTTCGCGGCCTGCTGCGACCGGCTACCGGTGCGGGTCGTGCTGTCGGGTCCGGCGGTCATCCTGGCACCTCGTATCCTTCGGCGTGCTGGTCTGGAGCCAGCGGCTGTGTGCACGTCGAGTGTGCACGTCGAGTGTGCAGGTGCGAACCGTGCATCGGCAAGTGGATCCGTCGTGACAACGACGAGTCAATCGTGAAACGCTCACTGAGACCGGTCTTGACAGGCGGAATCCGTGGAGGACCCGTGACGCGCTACGGCAGTCAGTACGGCCCCGATCTGACGTTCCTTGGCGTAGCGGAGTGCGACCTGACCGACCCCGAGACGTATGCGGACGCCGACGTCGTGATCATCGGCGCGCCGTACGACGGTGGGACGTCGCACCGTTCCGGGACGCGGTTCGGCCCGCAGGCGATCCGGCAGGCGTGCTACCTCGCGCACGACGGGTCGCGACCGCACCTGGCGCTGCGGGTCGACGCGCTGCGCGACCTGATGGTGCGCGACGCCGGCGACGTCGAGATGGCGCCCGGCGAGGCGCCCACGGCGCTGGCCGCCGTCGAGCAGGCGGTGTACGCGGTCGCCTCCGCCGGGGCCATCCCGCTGGTCCTCGGCGGTGACCACTCCATCGCCTGGCCGGACGCGACGGCGGTGGCGCGGCACCACGGCATGGGGCGGGTGTCGATGGTGCACTTCGACGCGCATGCCGATACCGGGGACATCGAGTTCGGGTCGCTGTACGGCCACGGCCAGCCGATGCGACGACTGATCGAGTCCGGGGCCCTGCGTGGCGACCGGTTCCTGCAGATCGGCCTGCGCGGCTACTGGCCCGGGCCGCAGACGTTGGCCTGGATGGCCGAGCAGGGCATGCGGTCCTATGAGATGACCGAGATCGTCGAGCGCGGGCTGCGCGAATGTCTGAGCGAGGCGTTCGACATCGCCACCGACGACTGCGAAGGCGTCTTCCTGTCCGTGGACATCGACGTGTGCGACCCCGGTCACGCGCCGGGCACGGGGACCCCGGAGCCCGGCGGTCTGTCGGCGCGCGAGCTGCTCGACTCGGTGCGCCGCATCTGCGTCGAGCTGCCGGTCGTCGGGATGGACGTGGTGGAGGTGTCCCCGCCCTACGACCACGCCGACATCACCGCAGGACTGGCCAACCGGGTCGTCCTCGAGGCGCTGTCCGGCATCGCCGTGCGCCGCAACGGGATCGACCACGACCCGGCTCGTCCGCTGCTCGAGGGCCGCTGAGGTGCGGCCGGCCGTTCTACCCCGCCGAGATCCGAGTTCCTGGTCACGCCACTCGCCTCCGGTGACCATTAGGTCGGATTTCGGCGCGGAGGGGTGGCCTCTGCAACCCTTTGGCGGGTCCGGGTTGTCTGGACCGACATGGACCACACACGAGGCGCCGCGACGCTGGCGCCCCTGGGGGAGGACGTGATGGCCTCGGCGCGGGCCGACTCACCGAGCTTCGAGGAGTTCGCGTACGCCGCGTCCAGCCGTTCGTACGGCACGGCGTACCTGCTGACCCGCGACCACGGACTCGCCGAGGACCTGCTGCAGACGTCCCTGGTCAAGACCTGGGAGGCGTGGTCGCGGATCGCCATGGACCCGCACCTGTACCTGCGCAAGGTCATGGTCAACACCCAGGCGACCTGGTGGCGGCGCAAGTGGCGCGGTGAGAAGCCCACCGAGGAGCTGCCAGAGCGGCCTGGTCGCACCGACGTCGAGCCGGCCGACCGGCTGGACCTGTGGGAGGCGATCGGTCGGCTCCCGACCCGACAACGCGCGGTGATCGTGCTGCGCTACTTCGACGACCTCAGCGAGGCGCAGACCGCGCAGGTGCTAGGGGTGTCGCCAGGCACGGTCAAGAGCCAGACCAGCCGGGGCCTGGACAAGCTGCGGATCGACCCGGCCTTCGCCGGCACCGGCCTCGAGGAGGAGCGGTCATGAACGGCATCGACGAACTCCGCAACACCATGCACGAGCAGGTGCACGCGCAGGAGCAGATCCCGATGGCGCAGCGGATGGCGTCGGTACGCCGCCGGCGCACGAGCAGGCGGCGGACCCGCCTGGTCGGCTCGATGGTGGGTGCGGTGGCGGTGGTGGCCGCCACGGTGGTCATCGCGCCCGCGTTCGTGGATTCGGGCGACGGCGAACCGCCGGTGGTAGGAGAGGGCGGGGAGGGATCGGACGAGGGCTACTCGTTCCCCGAGCGCCTGGACGGAGACACGCTGATCACGTCGACGGTGGGGGAGGTCGGTGAGAGTGAGATCAGCTGGTCGCTCACGTTGGAGGACCTCGATGTCGCCGTGCACCGCCGGTGTCGAGTTCCTGGTCGCTTCGACCCCAGCCTGGGATACTCGCAGATGATGATCGCCTCGACGCTCGAGGTGAACGGGCAGCCGGTCGGCACGAGGTTGTGCCAGCCCGGCAGGGAGGTGCTCGGGTTCAGCACAGTTGACGTCGATCGGGAGTCCTCGCAGTCCTGGGCGGCAGCCGGAGCACGTGCGGGGGAGCCGTTCACGCTGACCCTTCGGCTGGAGGACCGCGGTGAGCCGATCACGATCGACCGGGCCAGCCTCGGGCTCGGGATCTATGAGCCGACCGGGGAACGGGTCGGTGTCGCCGGGATCGAGATGCCACAGATCCTGAACGTCGAGGATCAGGAGTTCTCGCTCGTCGACGTCGCATCCGCACCTGGACAGCAGGGTGCCGCGGCGGCACTCGAGGCGGGAGGCGAAGACCCGTACGGGTTGATCGTGTACGGGTGGGTCGACGGGCCCGGTAGCGCCCGCGCCATCCTGAGCAACGGACGCAACCAGATGGAAGCGTGGTTGTCCGGAGATGCGCTCCAGACGTACCCGCTGGACGGCCAGCCGGGCCGCCTGCGCCTGACTGCGGAGCAAGGCCGGGAGCAGGGGACGCTGGTCGTCGCCTACTACGTGTACGACGACACGTTGGAGGACGAGTCATGACCGCCACACGGCGACAGCGTTTCACCCTTCCTATCGTCGGTGCCGTGGTGCTGGCGCTGGTCGCGATCGGTGCCATAGCACTGGCGTCCGGCGACGAGCCACCTGCGCAACGTCCTTCCGGCAACCAGTCAGCGACAGCGGACCTCCCCGACGCCGATGTCGACCAGGTCGAGACCGCCGACGCATGGGCGTACCCGTCGACGCACCGGGGAGGCGAGCTGCTCGCGTCCGCAGTGGGGGAGCGCGGCGAGAGCGTCGTCTCGCACCGGTTCACCCTCAGCACCGTGGACCTGCGCTGGGACTACTTCTGCGCGGCCGACGGTGGCCGTGACTTCGACCGCTGGGCACAGCTGACGATGAACGGCCAGTCGATGGGCGGCAGCAGCTGCGGCGAAGGCGAGCGTCCCGGCCCCGTCGGCCACTCGAAGCTGGGGACCGCCGAGCAGGGCGAGCGACTGTGGGCGCGAATGGGGATCCGTGCAGGAGACGACGTGGTCGTTCGTATCCGGTTGACCGACCGTGACGGCAAGGCGATTCGTGACCCCGAGGCACGTCTCGGCTTCGCCCTCTACGAGCGCGTACGTCGAGGGCGCGACCCTGACCGGTTCGTCGATGTCCGCGGCGTCGGTGTGCCACGAGAGCAGCGCCTGGACGGGCGGGTGTACGCGCTGGACTTCCACCGCAGCATGACCCTCGAACCGGAGGGCAACCACCTGCGCGTGCAGGTGCCGGCGGGCACCGGCTCGCCGTACGCACCGTACGTCGGGTACGGGCTGCTTTACCCCGACGGGCGGCGCGGGCCGCAGGTCAACATCCAGCTGCAGGTGGACGGGCAGGGCCGCAACACCTCGGTCGCCCCCGGGCTCAGCGGCACCATCCTGACCGACGCGCAGACCCATGAGGCCTCGCTCAGGGTCAACGCCCCGCGCGCGGCGGGCGGGGTGCTGGTGATCGCGGTCTATCGGCTCTCGCCCGCCGCCTGAGCCCTCTCCACTGACGCCGAGATCCGAGTCGATGGTCGCGCCAAGCACCCCAGGTGGCCAGCAAGTCGGATCTCGGCGTGCCGCGCGTCCACGCAAGAGTCCGCTGTGTCCGGTATCCGTTGCCATCGGATCAACTCGCCGTGGTTTCGACCGTCTCGCCGTGGGCAAGCAACGAAATCACTGGCAGGATAGCTGGACGAACACGCCCTCGACAGCTGCGGGAAGGCACCTCGATGTCGGACAAGGTCACCATCAGCAACATCGTCAACGGCGCGAAGGTAGCCGCGCGAGACGGCAGCACCTACGACGTGATCGACCCGGTCACCGGCGAGGTGTACGCGAGCGCCCCGATGTCAGGCCCCAACGACGTCGACGTCGCCATGCGTGCGGCGCAGACTGGTTTCGAGACCTGGCGTGACGCGACCCCGTCGGACCGCCAGCGTGCCCTGCTCCGGCTCGCCGACGCCATCGAGTCGCGGGCCGAGGAGTTCGTGGCCGTGGAGAGCCGCGACACCGGCAAGCCGCTCGGTTTCACCCGCAGCGAGGAGATCCCGCCCGCGGTGGACCAGATCCGCTTCTTCGCCGGTGCCGCGCGCGTGCTCGACGGCAGGGCCTGCGCGGAGTATCTCGCCGGCCACACCTCCTGGGTGCGCCGCGAACCGATCGGGGTGGTCGCCCAGGTCACGCCGTGGAACTACCCGCTGATGATGGCGGTGTGGAAGATCGCCCCGGCGCTGGCTGCGGGAAACGCCATCGTGCTCAAGCCCAGCGACACCACGCCCGCCTCGACGTCGCTGCTGGCCGAGGTTGCGAACGAGTTTCTGCCGCCGGGGGTCTTCAACGTGGTCTGCGGTGACCGTGACACCGGCCGGGCACTGGTCAGCCACCCCACGCCGCAGATGGTCGCCATCACCGGCTCGGTCCGGGCCGGGCAACAGGTGGCGAAGTCGGCCGCCGACGACGTCAAGCGTGTCCACCTCGAGCTGGGCGGCAAGGCCCCGGTCATCGTCTTCGACGACGCCGACGTCGAGGCGGCGGCGGAGGCGATCGCGGGAGCCGGCTACTTCAACGCCGGTCAGGACTGCACCGCTGCTGCCCGGGTTCTCGCCGGCCCCCGGGTGCACGCGGACTTCGTCGCCGCACTCACCGAGCAGGCCAGGAGCACCAGGACCGGCCGCCCCGACGACGAGGACGTGCTCTACGGGCCGGTCAACAACGCCGACCAGCTGGCACGGGTCAGCGGCATGGTCGACCGGCTGCCCGACCACGCCCAGGTGCAGGCTGGTGGCGAGCGGGTCGGCGGCGACCTCGCCGGCGGCTACTTCTACGCCCCGACCGTGGTGTCCGGGCTGCGCCAGGACGACGAGGTGATCCAGGACGAGATCTTCGGGCCCGTCATCACCGTGCAGCAGTTCGGCGACGAGGAGGAGGCGCTGCGCTGGGCCAACGGCGTGCGCTACGGGCTGGCCTCCAGCGTCTTCACCCGCGACCACGGCCGGGCCATGCGGATGGCACGGCGGCTGGACTTCGGGTGCGTGTGGATCAACACCCACATCCCGATCGTGGCCGAGATGCCGCACGGCGGCTTCAAGCACTCCGGGTACGGCAAGGACCTGTCCATGTACGGGTTCGAGGACTACACCCGGATCAAGCACGTCATGTCCAACCTGCACGCCTGAGATGAAGGGAGGTCTGACGTGCGGATCCTGCTGGTCGGTGCCGGCGGCGTCGGGGCGGCCTTCACGTCCATCGCCGTGCGGCGCAGCTTCTTCGAGTCGTGCGTCGTCGCCGACCACGACGAGACCCGGGCGCAGCGTGCGGTGGCGGCGGTCGCCGACCACCGCTTCGTCGCGGCCCGGGTCGACGCGTCCGACTCGGCCTCCGTGCAGGCGCTGGCACGCGAGCACCGCGTCACCCACGTGCTGAACGCGGTCGACCCCCGATTCGTGATGCCGATCTTCCAGGCAGCCCTCGCGGCGGGCGCCGACTACCTCGACATGGCGATGAGCCTGTCCCGGCCGCATCCAGACGAGCCGCACGCCCGCACCGGGGTCAAGCTCGGCGACGAGCAGTTCGCCGCCACCCAGCAGTGGCAGGACGCGGGGAGGTTGGCGCTGGTCGGCATGGGCGTCGAGCCCGGCCTATCCGACGTGTTCGCGCGCTACGCCAGTGACCACCTGTTCAGCCACGTCGAGGAGCTCGGCACCCGTGACGGCGCCAACCTCACCGTCGACGGCTACGACTTCGCACCGTCGTTCTCGATCTGGACCACCATCGAGGAGTGCCTCAACCCGCCGGTCGTCTGGGACAAGCAGCGCGGCTGGTTCACCACCGAGCCGTTCTCCGGTGCCGAGACCTTTGACTTCCCGGCGGGGATCGGCCCGGTGGAGTGCGTCAACGTGGAGCACGAGGAGGTGCTGCTGATGCCGCGCTGGGTCGACTGCGAGCGGGCCACCTTCAAGTACGGCCTCGGCGCGGACTTCATCGACGTGCTCGAGACGTTGCACAGGATCGGCCTGGATCGCACCGAGCCGGTGAGCGTCAACGGCGTGCAGGTGAGTCCGCGTGACGTGGTCGCCGCGTGCCTGCCCGACCCCGCCGCTCTGGGTGACCGGATGCACGGCAAGACCTGTGCCGGTGTGTGGGTGACCGGAACCGGCAAGGACGGACAGCCGCGCTCCACGTACCTGTTCCACGTGGTGGACAACGACTGGTCCATGCGCGAGTACGGGCACCAATGCGTGCTCTGGCAGACCGCGGTCAACCCGGTCGTGGCGCTCGAGCTTCTGGCCACCGGGGTGTGGTCGGGCAACGGCGTGCTCGGCCCGGAGGCGTTCGACGCCGTGCCGTTCCTCGACCTGCTCACCGCCTACGGCTCACCGTGGGGACAGCGCGAGCAGTGACCCCGATCCGGCTCAGGGCAGGTCGTAGGGCAGGCACCCGCGGGGCAGGAAGTACCAGGACTGGACGCCGACCCCGTGGGACTCGCCCATTGCCGGGTCGCGGACCATCACGTACGCGCCGTCGCGGGTCACGTAGCGCCAGCGCACCTGCGAACCGAAGACCAGCGACGTCGCCACCGGGGCCGAGGCACTGGTCGGAACCTGCCACGGGCGGACGTTGCCGTAGCCGGTCAGGTGCACGCCGTCGTACGTCGTGCAACCGGGTCCGGCCACGGTGCCGACCGTCGCGCCGTCGTCGGAGCCACCGCCGATCTGTCCGTTGGTGAACTCCGAGACGGGCATGATCTGCGCGGACGGACAGGAATCGACCGTGGCGCCGGAGCCGGCGACCGCGCCCTCGTAGATCCACAGGCAGGTGTTGAGGTCGCCGAACACCCGGCCCCAGCGGTAGCCCGCCTTGGCGGGCCCGTGGGCGTCGAACGTCCAGCCCCGGTATGCGGTGCCGATGACGTACGAGCGGGCATCGCGCCGCAGCAGCGTGTAGTCGGTGTCCACGTTCTTGCGCAGGGCCGCCTGCGCCGTCAGCGGGGAGGAGGAGGTGAGCGGAGCCGCGACGGTGACGCCGAGTGCGGCGGCGAGCGACACGGCCAGCGTGAGGACGATGCGATGTGGTCTCATGACGTCCGCTTACCCGATGGGGAAGTTGGACAAACATGGGTATATCGCCCGATCTCGTGCACGGCACGCCGAGGTCCGAGTTGACGTCGATGACGCGGCGTGTGGTCAGCCACTGCTCGGAACTCGCCGGCGCATCGGCGGGCAGTACGTGACGGTCGTGACAGATGTGGATGGGACACTGTGCCGGTGCCCGTACTCGAGCTGATTCGTCGGCCACCCGAGAGAACCGGCCCGGGAAGCGGGGTGGTGGTCGGGCTGTGCGTGCTCTTCACGCTCGCCCTGCGGGTGCCGTTCCTCACCTGGCCGCTGATGCCGGACGAGGCGGGCCTGCTGATCATCGCGCAGAACTGGGAGGAGGGGCCCTTCCTGTACGGCGACTTCTTCGTGGGCAGGGGGATCGTGCTGCTGCTGGTCTTCGTCCTGGCCGACGCTCTCGGGGGTGCCATCGCCCTCCGGCTGCTCGGCTGCCTGGTGGCCGTGATCCTGGTGGTCGCGGCCGGCTGGGCCGGGCACCAGCTGCGGGGCAGGCCGGGGGCAGGGTGGTCAGCGCTGGTGGCAGCGTCGTACAGCTCCACCTATGCGATGTCCTCCGGGGTCATGAACGAGCGCCTGCTGGCGGCGGCGCTGGTCACGGTGAGCTGCGCGTGCACCATTGCGGCGGTCAGGCACTCGTGCTCTCGCACCGGGGATGCACTCGCCGTGCTGGCAGGTGCCTGCGCCACCAGTGCGCTGCTGGTTGTGCAGAGCTACGCGGAGGGCGCGGTGTTCGCGGGCGTACTGCTGTTCGCCTCCTGGCGCGTCCGAGCCCTGCCCGGAAGCGCCGTCGTCCGGATCGCGAGCGGTGGCTTGCTCGGGATGCTCCTGCCGGTCGCGGCGGTGGCGCTGGGCGTCCTGGTCTCGTGGCTTACCGCGTCACAGGTCTGGTTCCAGATGTTCGGCTACCGGCTGCAGGCGGTGGGGGTGATCGGGCGCTCGGACAACGATTTCTACCGCTTCGTCACCTTGACCGTCATCGCCGCCCTCACCGGCTTCCTGGTCCTGCTCTTCTGCTTCGTCTGTGGCTACCGGCAGGTCAAGCGGTACGACAACACCGCGACATGGGTTGCGGTCCTGGCGATGATCGTCGCATCGGGCGCGGCCATGTTCCTCGGCGGCGCCTGGTACAACGACTACCTGCTGCAGTTGATCCCGGCCGTCGTTCTCGCGACCGCGGTGATGGCTCCCCAGCCCACCTGGTCAGGGCTCGGGATGCGCTGCGGTGCGGCCATGGCTGCGGTGGCCGCCGTGGTCGCGACATACCTGGGACTGGAGCGGCCGATCCTGGGCAGCACCAACAGCCAGGCTGCGGTCGGGCGGTGGATGGCGGCCGACAGCGAGCAGGGTGACACCGGCGTGGTCCTCTGGGGCAAGGCCAACGTGCTGCATGCGGCGGGGATGAGCAGCCCCTACCCGTACCTGTGGAGCCTGCTCACCCGCACGCTCGACCCGGAACTCGACCTGCTGCTGACGACGCTGCGCGGACCCGACGCACCCACCTGGCTCGTGGAATGGTACCCGCGCAACTCCTGGCAGCTCGATGCAGACGGTGCCTTGACCGCGGCGATCGAGGACCGCTACATCCAGGTCGGCTCGCCGTGCGGAATCGACGTGTACCTGCTCAAGTCCGAGTCGCGGGAGCTACCGTCCGACGCGCAGTGCGAGCAGTGGCGGGCAGGCTGAGGCCGGTCACTGCGAGTCGAGAGCCGCCCGGATGGTGACCGCGAGCGTGTGCACCTCGTCGTCGGTGATGACGAACGCCGGCGACACCTGGATGCCGCCCGCACCCACGGCCCGGGTCGACACACCGTACGAGCGCAGCCGCTCGACCAGGCCGATCACCTGCGACGCGTCGTGCAGCTGGACCGCGGCGATCGCACCCGTCCCGCTGCGCACCTCGGCCACCGCGTCGTGCTCGGCCAGCGGGGCCAGCTCGCGGTGCAGGGTCTGCTCGAGGACGGCGGCGCGGTCGAGCAGGTGCTCACGCTCGAGGATGTCGAGGTTGGCCATGGCAGCGGCTGCCGCACCGGCGTGCCCGCCGTAGGTGTATCCGTGGCGCCACCACACCCCGGCGCCGGGGTGGAAGAACGGTTCGGCGACGTGTGGCGCGACCAGCAGCGCACCCATCGGGACGTAGCCGGACGTGAGGCCCTTGGCGGTCGTGACCATGTCCGGTTCGAGACGCAAGCGTGTCGACGCGAACCAGGCACCCCCGATCCGCCCGAAGCCGGTGACCACCTCGTCGGCGACGAAGAGGATGTCGTGCTCGCGGCAGATCGAGCGGACCTCGTGCAGGTACCCCTCCGGCGGCGGGTAGACGCCGCCGGCCCCGATCACGGGTTCGCAGAAGAATGCGGCGACGTTGCCCGCCCCGATCCGCTCGATCGTCTCCGCGAGACTCTTGCCGGAGTCCCAGTCGACGGTGGCGGAGTCGGCGACGAGCTCGCCGTACCCCGCACGGTTCGGCGGCAGCCCCGACAGCGCCGTGCCGGCGTAGTGCATGCCGTGGTAGGCCTTCTGTCGTCCTACCAGCACCCGCTTGTCGGGCCGCCCGAGCTCGTGCCAGAACCGGCGGGCCAGCTTGGCCGCGGTCTCGATCGAGTCCGAACCCCCGCAGGTCAGGAAGACCTTGCTGTCGGGAACCGGCGCGATGGCCGACAACCTCTCGGCTAGCTCCACCGTGGTGTCGATGGTGACGTCGCCGAAGTTCGAGTACGCGGCGATCGAGCCGAGCTGTGCGGCCACTGCCTGCGCGATCTCGATGCGCCCGTGGCCCACGTTCGTGAACCACAAACCTGCCGTGGCGTCGAGGTAGCGAGTGCCGTCGATGTCCCAGACATGGGCGCCCTCACCGCGGCTGATCACGAACCGGCCGTCTCGTTCGACCGCGCCCATGTCGGAGAACCCATGCCACAGTGCGCTCACGATCTGTCCCTTCGCCACCTGGTACGAGCGGTGCCGAACGTACCGCAGCCCGAAGACCCAGATCAGCCCGTCGCCGTCAGCAACGCCTGCGCCTCGGCGTCATCGGCTCCTATCACCAGCTGGTCGTAGCCGTAGCCGGAGCCGGCCAGCCGGATATCGAGTGCCGGCTGATGGCGTCTGACCGAGACCAGCGTCCGAGTCCTGCGCCGCCGCAAGGTCTCGAGCTTTGCGCCAACCGGGTACGGCCAGGCCTGGTGCCCGCAGTCCTCGTGCGCCGCCCAGACCGTCGGTCAGGACGTCCACACTGCGGATCGAGGACAGCGGCACGTCGACATCGCGCAGGAGGCCGGCGACCTTCTCGGCCGTCGTGAAGTGCACGTGCAGAGCCGTCGGAGTCAGGTGAAGAGTCGCCATGCCTGTATTGTTCTCACTACTGGGAACGATGTCAACCATGAGAACGGTCGCTTGCCATGGCTATGCATGATCTGCTGCTGCACCCGGTAAGGCTGCGGATCGTGCAGACGTTCCTCGGTGACCGAAGGCTCACCACCGCGGAGGTGCGTGAGGAACTTGCCGACGTGCCGGCGGCCACCCTGTACCGGCAGCTGGCAACCCTGTGGGACGGCGAACTGCTCGAAGTCGTCGACCAGCGCAAGGTCCGTGGCGCCGTCGAGCGCACGTACCGGCTGCGCACGGAATCCGCCACGGTAGGGCCCGAGGAGGCAGCGACCATGACGCGGGATGAGCACCGCCGCGCCTTCCTTACGTTCGTCGCCGGGGTGCTGGACAACTTCGACCGCTACGTCGGTCGCGGTGACATCGACCTTACCCGAGACCAAGTGGGCTACCGGCACCATGCCTTGTGGCTGAGCGACGAGGAGATGGGACAGCTGCTCGACGACCTGGTCGCCGTCTTCGGTTCCCGGCGCGGCCTGTCCCCGACACCCGGTCGCACTCGCCGGCTGCTCACGACCGTGATCATGCCGGCCGACTCGTCCCCGGATACGTCCTGAATCCACACAGCCGACCTGACCCCGGACCTGATGGGCGTGGTGTTAGAGGCCGAGATCGGCCCGATCTCAGATCAGCCCGGCGTCGTGGACCCGGATCGCGACCTGAACCCGGTTGGCCGCCTCGAGCTTGACCATGATCCGGGAGACGTGCGCCTTGACCGTCGCCACGCTCATGTAGAGCTCCGCCGCGATCTGCGCGTTCGCCTTGCCCTGCCCGACGGCGACCGCGACCTCGCGCTCGCGCGCACTGAGGGCGCCGAGCAGATCCTGCGCCCGGGTCAGCCGCGCAGCCTCCGGCTCGCCGTCGCCGAGCCGGGCGATCAGCTGCGCGGTCACGCTGGGGGAGAGCATGTGGTCGCCGGCTGCGACCTTGTGCACCGCCTCGACGATCTCGGCCGGCGGAGTGTCCTTGAGCAGGAAGCCGCTGGCCCCGTCCCGCAGGGCCCGCACCACGTCGTCGTCCGCGTCGAACGTCGTCAGCACCACGACCTTCGGCGGTGACGGTCGCCGCATGAGCCTCGCCGTGGCAGCCAGGCCGTCCAGTCGGGGCATCCGGATGTCCATCAGCACCACGTCGGGCAGGCAGCGGTCGACGAGCTCCAGCCCAGCCTCGCCGTCACCGGCCTCGCCGACGATCTCGATGTGCGGGTCACCGCGCAGGATCATCGAGAGCCCGGCCCGCACGAGCGCGTCGTCGTCCACGATGACCAGGCGCACGGCGTCGTTCATGCCGGCCACGGTAGCCATGCGGACCACGAACTCACCGTCGGTCAGGGCGTGCTCGAGGCGTCCGCCGATCAGCTCGGCGCGTTCGGTCAGCCCGACCAGTCCCAGGCCCGAACCGGGGGTCGCGCTCGCCCCGGCGCCGACCCGTACCGGGTTGCGCACCTCGAGCCTCAGCTCACTGCCCGGGCGACCGCACAGGACGACGTCGACGGTGGTGTCGGGCGCGTGCTTGCGTGCGTTGGTGAGACTCTCCTGGACCATCCGGTACGCGCTGCGCCCGAGGGTCTCCGGGGCGGCCGACAGATCTGCGATGTCATGGGACAGCCGTACGTTCGTCCCGGCCCGCCGGGTCTCCTCCAGCAGCTGCGGAAGGTCCTGCAGCGTCGGCTGCGGCCGGTCGGGCGCGCCGTTGCGCTCCGTCGTCCGCAGCACCCCGAGGATCTCGCGCAGGTCGGCCAGGGCGCGGTGCGCGTTGGACCGGATGACGTCGGCCGCATTGCTGAGCTCCACGTCGGTGAGGTCGCGACGGTACGACAGTGCCCCTGCGTGCATCGCCACGAGCGAGAGCCGGTGGGCCAGCACGTCGTGCATCTCCCGGGCGATCCGGGCGCGCTCGTTGGCCTGGGCCTGGGCGACTCGCATGCCCTGCTCGCGTTCCGCGCGCTCGGCCCGCTCCTGCAGCGTGGCCAGCAGGTCGCGACGGGCACCGATGTACATGCCGATCGCGGTGACGGCGCTCACGAAGAAGACGATGAACAGCAGCGCGACGAGCAGGGGGCCCTCGCCGGTGGGCTGAGTCTGGAAGTAGACGAGCGAGGAGATGACGGCGACCACGACGACCGGCAGGATCTCGCGCCACCGCCGGCGGGTGGCCATGGACACGGTGGTGACGATGGAGGCTCCGCTGGCGGCCGTGGACATGGCGCTGACGGCGTTGGTCACCATGGCGACGGCCAGGGGGTAGCGCCGCCGCCAGCGCATCAGGACGACGGTGAGCAACCCGATCAGCAGATCGACGACGAACAGTGTGCTGAGCTGCCAGGCGTAGGGAGCGTAGAACGTCGCCACCCACAACAGGCCGCCGAAGGCCACGGCGAACAGGTATCGCCACGTCGACTGCCACCGGGTCAGCGGTGCAGGAGGCGCGGCCGGGGTGGCGTCCACGTCACCAGGGTAGGAGAGGCGACCGGTTGCGGGCAGCGACCGAAGGTCAGGTGACCCCCTACCTCGGTCTACGCGGTCACCTCCGGACGGCGGCCAGGTCTCGACCTGAGCCCGATGTGTCCCGCGGACGGTAGTGGGCATGCTCGACCCATGATCGTTGTCGAAGAACTCGCCAAGCGCTACGGCGCCTACACGGCTGTCGACGGCGTGTCCCTGCGAGCCGAGCCAGGGTCGGTCACCGGCTTCCTCGGTCCCAACGGGGCAGGCAAGTCGACCACGATGCGCATGATGGCCGGGCTGACCCCGCCGTCGGCGGGCCACAGCACCGTCCTCGGCGTCCCGTACGCCCAGCTCCGCAACCCGGGTCGACACGTCGGTGTCCTGCTCGACGCGTCGGCGCAGCACGCCGGTCGTACCGGCCGGGAGGTGCTACGCCTGGGCGCCACCGTCATGGGCCTGCCCCGTGGGCGGGTCGACGACATGCTCCAGGTCGTCGGCCTGTCCGGCACCGAGGGTGACCGGAGGGTCGGCAACTACTCCTTGGGCATGCGCCAGCGCCTGGGCATCGCACACGCGCTGATGGGTGACCCGCAGGTGCTGATCCTGGACGAGCCCGCCAACGGCCTCGACCCGGCCGGCATCCACTGGATGAGGGGCCTGCTCAAGGGCTTCGCCGAGCGCGGCGGCACCGTCCTGCTGTCCTCCCATCTGCTGCACGAGATCGAGGTCATCGCCGACCGCCTGGTGGTCATCGTGCGCGGCAGGATCGTGGCCGACGGCAGCAAGGCCGAGCTGCTCACCGCGGCGGGCACACTGGTACGCGCCCTGGACGCCGACGCGCTGGTCCGTAGCCTCGACGCAGCCGGCTTCGGCTACACCGCCACCCCGGACCGCGCGTACGTCGTGGACGCGACAGGCGAGCAGATCGGCACCGTCACCGCACGCGACGGGGTGGTTGTCACCGAGCTGCGGGGCGCCGAAGGCGCCGGGCTCGAGGACATGTTCCTGCAGCTCACGGCCGAGGACGCAGCAGAGAAGGTCAGCGCATGAACACCGTGACATCGCAAGCACCGTTGCGCCGGTCCGCCGAGCCCGATCCCTCGGTGAGCGGGATCCCGTTCAGCCGGCTGGTTCGCGCCGAGCTGCGCAAGCTCGTCGACACCCGGGCCGGTTTCTGGCTGCTGGTGGCGATCGCGGTCGCCGCCTCGGCCGTCATCGCCCTGATGCTGTTCTTCGCCGACGCGGCGGAGCTGTCGTTCCTGAATTTCATGGCCGCCACGGGCACGCCGCTCGGCGTGCTCCTGCCCGTGCTGGGGATCCTGGCGGTGACCACCGAGTGGAGCCAACGCACCGGGCTGGTCACGTTCACCCTGGAGCCGCGGCGCAGCCGGATCGTGGCGGCCAAGCTGCTCGCCGGACTGATCCTGTCGGCGATGTTCTTCGTGCTCGCCACGGTCGTGGCGGCAGCGGCGAGCCTGTTGGCGGAGGCTGCGTTCGACGGCCCCGGCTCGTGGGACTCCGCCGGCCTGATCGTGGCCAACATCGGCCTGCTCGTGGCGATCTCGGTGCTGCAGGGGATCGGCTTCGGGATGCTCATCATGAACACGCCGGCGGCCATCGTCCTGCTCTTCGTGCTGCCGACGATCTGGAACGTCCTCGGGTTCACCGTGAGCTGGCTGGAGGAGCCGGCCGAGTGGCTCGACCTGAACCGCACCTCGATTCCGCTGACGACGGGGTCGTCCCTGTCGGGCGAACAGTGGGCCCAGCTCGCGGTCTCCTGCGGCGTCTGGGTGGCCCTGCCACTGGCGCTGGGGATCGTGCGGCTGCTGCGCCGCGAGGTGAAGTAGCCGCTCCAGCGGTCGCGACGGGGGCATCCGTGCAGCGGGGGAGCACGGATGTCCCGGTGGTCGGCGCCGGGTGGGTCCGGTTCCGTAGGGTGAGCGCCATGTCTGAGCCTGCAGCCGTCCGGGTGGAGCGCCGTGACCTGGTGATCCTCGGCTCGACCGGCTCCGTGGGCACCCAGGCGCTGGAAGTCGTGGCGGCCAACCCGGACCGGTTCCGGGTGGTCGCGCTGGCAGCGGCCGGTTCGAGGCCGCGACTGCTTGCGACGCAGGCGCTGGACCATGCGGTCGAGGTGGTCGCGGTCAGCAGGGGCAGCTGCGCGCAGGACGTCCAGCTGGCGCTGTACGCGGAGGCGCAGCGACGCGGTCACAGCGTGGGGCAGTTCGCGATGCCCCGGCTGGTGGTCGGCCCGGACGCACCGGCCCAGGTGGCCGCCCTGGCCTGCGACGTGGTGCTCAACGCCATGGATGGAGCCGTTGGCCTGTTGCCCACCCTGGCCGCGCTGCGGACCGGCAGCACCCTCGCGCTGGCGAACAAGGAGTCGTTGATCGTCGGCGGCGAGCTGGTGACCCGGACCGCCCGACCGGGCCAGATCGTGCCGGTCGACTCCGAGCACTCGGCGCTGGCGCAGCTGTTGCGCGGGGATCACGCCGACGACGTCGCCCGGCTCGTGCTGACCGCGAGCGGGGGACCGTTTCGCGGACGAACCCGCGCCGAGCTCGCCGACGTCACGGCAACCGAGGCGCTGGCCCATCCCACCTGGGACATGGGGCCGGTCGTCACGATCAACTCCGCCACGTTGGTCAACAAGGGGCTCGAGGTGATCGAGGCGCACCTGCTGTTCGGCCTGGCTCTCGAGCGGATCGACGTGGTGGTGCACCCGGAGTCCTACGTTCACTCGATGGTCGAGTACGTCGACGGGTCGACCCTGGCCCAGGCCTCGCCCCCGAGCATGCGGATCCCGATCGCCCTGGCACTCGGCTGGCCGCGCCGGGTACCGGGCGCCGCGTCGGGCTGCGACTGGACCCAGGCCTCGTCGTGGAACTTCGAGCCGCTCGACGAGGACAGCTTCCCCGCGGTCCGGTGGGCGCGCCGGGCGGGATCGGCCGCGGGCACCGCACCAGCGGTGTTCAATGCCGCCAACGAGGTGGCCGTGCAGGCCTTCCTCGCGGGCAGGCTCGCCTTCCTGGGCATCGTCGACACGGTCGCAGCCGTCCTCGGGCAGCATCTCGAGCAAGCCGCCCGCGGCGACGTCGTACCCTTCAAGGAGGAGACGCTCACCGTCGACGACGTGCTCGCCGCCGACGCCTGGGCCCGCGAGCAGGCGGACCGGCTGACGGAGCAGACGGCGGCGAATCCCGTTCCCCGCTGACTACCGACCCGTACCCGCACCGCCGTACCGAGAGGACGCCCGAGTGGATGCCCTGATCTACGCGATCGGCGTCATCGTCTTCGTGCTGGGCCTGGTGGCCTCGATCGCCCTGCACGAGGTCGGGCACATGCTCCCGGCCAAGAAGTTCGGGGTGAAGGTGACGCAGTACTTCGTGGGCTTCGGCAAGACGGTGTGGTCCACCAAGCGCGGGGAGACGGAGTACGGCATCAAGGTGATCCCGTTGGGCGGCTTCGTCAAGCTGGTCGGAATGCTGCCGCCGGCCAAGGGCCAGGACCCCAGCAAGGTCCGCGACACCAACACCGGCGTCTTCACCCAGCTGATCGCCGATGCCCGGCACGCCGAGTACGAGCACGTGCGCCCCGGCGAGGAGGATCGGCTGTTCTACCGCAAGCCGTGGTGGCAGAAGCTGATCGTGATGGCGAGCGGACCGATGGTCAACATCGCGATCGCCGCGATCCTGTTCACCATCGTCTTCAGCGGGTTCGGGGTGCCCACCGCGACCACGACCGTCGATGTCGTCTCCGACTGCGTCATCCCTGCCGCCGAGCAGCCCCGAGCGTGCACCGACGAGGATCCGGTCGCACCGGCCCGCGACGCCGGCCTGCGTCCCGGTGACCAGATCCTGGCGTTCAACGGGACCACGATCACCGGGTGGGACCAGCTGACCGGGCTGATCCGGGCCAACGACGCCGGCGAGGCCACCATCGTGGTCAGCCGGGACGGCAGCGAGCAGACGCTCAGCACCGACACGTCGGTCTCCTCGCGCCGCGACCTCGACGACCGCGAGGCGTTCGTCGACGTCGGCTTCCTGGGTGTCGTGCCGATCACGGTCACCGAACGGCAGGGACCGGTGTTCGTCGCCGACACGATGTGGGACTACACGAAGGCGACCGGCGAGGCCATCATCGCCCTGCCGCAGCGCCTGGTCCAGGTGGCCGAGGCGGCCTTCGGTGGCGTCCGCCAGCAGAACAGCCCGATGAGCGTCGTCGGGGCGAGCCGGGTCGCCGGTGAGGTCGTGACGTACGACGAGGCGTCCTGGTCGGACCGGATCGCCAACCTGATCGGCCTGCTTGCGGCGGTCAACCTGTTCGTGGCGCTGTTCAACTTCATCCCGCTGCTGCCGCTGGACGGTGGTCACATCGCCGGCACGTTGTGGGAGGCGTTGCGTCGCGGCATCGCACGGCTGCGCGGCAAGCCGGACCCGGGGCACGTGGACGTGGGCAAGCTGCTGCCGGTGGCGTACGTCGTGGGCGCCTTCCTCATGCTCATGGGCGTGCTGCTCATCTACGCCGACATCGTCAACCCGGTACGCCTGCAGTGAGCACCCCACTGACCCGATGACCCGACCACCCGGAGGACCCACGACCGTGACCGCCATCGACCTCGGCATGCCCGAGGCCCCGCCCCCCACGCTCGCCGCCCGCCGGGTCAGTCGACAGGTCGCGGTCGGCTCGGTGCTCGTCGGCGGCGACGCACCCGTCTCGGTCCAGTCGATGACGACGACACCGACCACCGACATCGACGCCACGCTGCAACAGATCGCCGAGCTCACCGCGACCGGCTGCGACATCGTGCGGGTCGCCTGCCCGAGCCAGGACGACGCCGAGGCACTGCCGGCCATCGCCACCAAGTCACAGATCCCGGTGATCGCCGACATCCACTTCCAGCCCAAGTACGTCTACGCTGCCATCGACGCCGGCTGCGCGGCCGTACGCGTCAACCCGGGCAACATCCGCAAGTTCGACGACCAGGTGAGGCAGATCGCCGCCGCGGCCAAGGACGCCGGCACCTCGATCCGGATCGGCGTCAACGCCGGCTCGCTGGACCCGCGCCTGATGGCGAAGTACGGCAGGGCGACCCCGGAAGCGCTCGTGGAGTCGGCCGTCTGGGAGGCGTCGCTGTTCGAGGAGCACGACTTCCACGACTTCAAGATCTCGGTCAAGCACAACGACCCGGTGGTGATGGTGCAGGCGTACGAGATGCTCGCGGAGCGGGGGGACTGGCCGCTGCACCTCGGTGTCACCGAGGCCGGCCCCGCCTTCCAGGGCACGATCAAGTCGGCGGTCGCCTTCGGTGCCCTGCTCGGCCGTGGGATCGGTGACACGATCCGCGTCTCGCTGTCCGCGCCTCCGGTCGAGGAGGTCAAGGTCGGCATCTCGATCCTGCAGTCGCTGAACCTGCGCCCCCGCAAGCTGGAGATCGTGTCCTGCCCGTCGTGCGGACGCGCCCAGGTCGACGTCTACACGCTCGCCGACCAGGTCACCGCCGGGCTCGAGGGCCTGGAGGTTCCGCTACGGGTCGCGGTGATGGGTTGCGTCGTGAACGGCCCGGGCGAGGCCCGCGAGGCCGACCTGGGTGTCGCGTCGGGCAACGGGAAGGGCCAGATCTTCGTCAAGGGCGAGGTCATCAAGACCGTGCCGGAGAGCCAGATCGTCGAGACGCTGATCGAGGAGGCCATGCGGATCGCCGCGGAGGTCGGCGAACCGGTCGACGGGGCCGCTGCTCCCACGGTCACCGTCTCCTGACCAGCCCATCGGGTGGGGAGGGCTCGGCGCAGGCACGGGGTAGTTTGAGCCCGCCGGGTACGCACGGGTGAGGGAGGTCACGATGCTACGCACGAGCGGACGCGTCATCGACCTCGGGCCCACCGACCTGCCCCGCGTGCGCCGGCTGTGTGCCCGCAACCCGACCGTGAACGCGTTCGTGGACCACCGCGCCCAGGTGACTGGCCTGGACCGCCGACGCCTCGGAGGGTCGATCTGGGGGTACGTCGAACAAGGTGAGCTCCTCTCGGCCTGTCACGTGGGCGCGAACCTGGTGCCGGTGGAGGCGACCCCGGATGCCCTTGCCGCGTTCGGCGAGCAGGCGGCGTCGCTGGATCGCACCTGCTCCTCGCTGGTCGGCCCCGCGCACGCTGTCCTGCCGTTGTGGGACCTGCTCGAACCGTCCTGGGGGCCGGCGCGCGAGGTGCGCGCCGAGCAGCCCTTCCTCGCCATCGACACCGTGCCGGCGATCCGTCCCGATCCTGTCGTGCGCCGGTTGGGCAGCGACGAGTTCGACATCCTCTACCCCGCGAGCGTGGCGATGTTCACCGAGGAGGTCGGGGTCTCACCCGAGCTCGAGGGACCGACCTACTACCGTGCCCGCGTCGCCCAGCTGCTCGCCCGTGGATGGTGCTTCGCCCGCGTCGAGCGCGGTCGGATCGTCTTCAAGGCCGAGGTCGGACTCGCCACCAACGGCGCCTGCCAGATCCAGGGGGTCTACGTCGACCCCCAGTTCCGGGGCCGTGGCATCGCCGCTCCGGCGATGGCTGCAGTGGTGTCGATGGCGCTCGCCTCGATCGCACCGGTCGTCACTCTCTACGTCAACGCAGGCAACGTCGCGGCACGGGCGGCGTACGCCCGTACCGGCTTCGTCCAGACCGCAACCTTCTCGACGGTGCTCTTCTGATGCGCGAGCACCCGTTCTTGGCCGGCGCCCTGCTCGCAGCCGGTGCCCTCGTCCTGGCTGGCTGCACTGCCGGTCCCGACGACGGCGCAGCACCAGGACCGACGACCGGGCCGACCGCCCAGGAGACGACCGGGCCGACCGCCCAGGAGACGACCGAGCCCACCCCCCGGGACAGGCCGCGTCCGCGTGACCCCGGCACGCAGGAGCCGCGCAGCCTGACCCTGACGGTGTCCGGCGACGTGCTCATGCACACCGGTGTATGGGAGTCCGCCGAGGTCTTCGGGACGCGGACCGGACGGCAGAGCTACGACTTCCGGCCCATGTTCGAGTCGATCAAAGCGGTGTACGAGAGCGCCGACCTCGCGATCTGCCATCTCGAGGGCACGCTGGCACGACCGGGCGGACCGTTCCTCAGCTACCCGATCTTCGCCGGGCCGCCGCAGGTCGCGGACGGACTCGAGTGGGCCGGGATCGATGCCTGCACCACCGCGTCCAACCACAGCGTGGACCAGGGCTTCGAGGGTCTCGAGCGCACCCTCGACGTGCTGGACGCCGAGGGCATCGAGCACGCCGGGACGGCACGAACCCGACGGGAGGCACGCACGCCGACGATCCTCGAGGTCGAGGACATCGAGGTGGCGTTGCTCAGCTACACCTACGGCACCAACGGTCTGCCGGTGGATGCGGACAAGCCGTGGTCGGTCAACCTGCTCGACATCCGGCGCATCCTCGCCGAGGCGTCGCGCGCCCGAGAAGCCGGTGCCGAGATCGTCGTGGTCGGCGTCCACGACGGCCTGGAGTACCAGGTGCAGCCGTCGGAGTCACAGCTGGAGGTCTTCGACGCCCTCACCCGCTCCGACGACATCGACCTCGTCTACGGCCACCACGCCCACGTGGTGCAGCCGATCGACCGGGTCAACGGCACCTGGGTCGCCTACGGCCTCGGCAACTTCATCGCCCAACAGGAGAGCAGCCGACCGGACACCTACCGCGGACTGACCGCCCGCTTCACGTTCACCGAGTCCGCCGACGGGGACTTCACGGTGCGACGCCCCGAGCTGATACCGACGTTCATCACCCCCTGGGAGCCCCCGACCCCGATGCGCCTGCTCGACGTACGCGCAGAACTGGCCGACCCCGAGACGGACCCGGCACTGGTCGGTTCGCTTCGAGCCGCCCGACGGGCAGTGCGCGACAGTGCCGGGCAACAAGTCGGGTGAGCCGCCCGGGCCGGGCCGGTTAGGCTCCCGGCAACCAACCCGGCGTCTGCCCAGCGCCCGGACCGACCAGCACTGCCGAAGGAGCCCCGACCCCTGTGACCCTGCGGATGTCGACCCTGTTCGTCCGGACCCTGCGCGATGACCCGGTGGATGCCGAGCTGCCGAGCCACCGGCTGCTCGTGCGCGCCGGCTACATCCGTCGGGCCGCACCGGGGATCTACTCGTGGCTGCCGCTGGGCTACCGGGTGCTGCGCAACGTCGAACGCGTCGTGCGCGAGGAGATGGACGCGATCGGCGCGCAGGAGGTGCACTTCCCCGCGCTGCTGCCGCGCGAACCGTACGAGGTGAGCCACCGCTGGACCGACTACGGCGAGGGCATCTTCCGGCTCAAGGACCGCAAGGGCGGCGACTACCTGCTCGGCCCCACGCACGAGGAGATGTTCACGCTGCTGGTCAAGGACCTGTACTCCTCCTACAAGGATCTGCCGCTGTCGATCTACCAGATCCAGACGAAGTACCGAGACGAGGCGCGCCCCCGCGCGGGCCTCCTGCGCGGCCGCGAGTTCGTGATGAAGGACTCCTACTCCTTCGACGTCACCGACGAGGCGTTCCTGGCCTCCTACCAGGCGCACCGGGACGCGTACGTGCGGATCTTCGACCGGCTCGAGCTGCACTACGTCATCGTCGCCGCGATGTCCGGAGCCATGGGTGGGTCGGCCAGCGAGGAGTTCCTCGCGATCGCGGAGAACGGCGAGGACACGTACGTCCGCAGCCCGGGCGGGTACGCCGCCAACGTCGAGGCGGTACGGACGCCCGTGCCCGTGGCCGTCCCGTACGACGACGTGCCCGCTGCCCACGCCGAGCAGACGCCGGACACGCCGACCATCGAGACCCTGGTGGACCACCTGAACGAGGCGTTCCCTCGCGCGGATCGTCGCTGGCATGCCGCCGACACGCTGAAGAACGTGCTGGTCGTCTTCCGGCGCCCCGACGGCACCCGCGAGCCGGTCGCGATCGGGATCCCCGGCAACCGTGACGTCGACGTCAAACGACTCGGTGGGCAGGTCGAGCCGATCGAGGTCGAGGCCTTCACCGACGAGGACTTCGCCGCCCACCCGTCGCTGGCCAAGGGCTACATCGGTCCCGGTGCGCTGGGCGAGGAGAACGCCTCCGGCATCCGCTACCTGCTGGACCCCCGGGTGGTCGAGGGCACCCGCTGGGTCACCGGCGCCGACGTGACCGGCTCGCACGTGCTGGACCTCGTCGCCGGGCGGGACTTCACCGGCGACGGCACCATCGAGGCAGTCGAGATCCGCGCGGGCGATCCCGCCCCGGACGGGTCCGGACCGCTGGAGCTGGCCCGCGGCATCGAGATGGGTCACATCTTCCAGCTCGGTCGCCGGTTCGCGCAGGCGCTGGGTCTGCAGGTACTCGACGAGTTCGGCAAGCTCGTCACGGTCACCATGGGGTCCTACGGGGTCGGCGTCTCCCGGGCCGTCGCCGCGATCGTCGAGAACTCCCACGACGAGGCCGGCATCATCTGGCCTCGTGAGGTGTCTCCCGCCGACGTGCACCTGGTCGTCACCGGCAAGGACCCGGTCAAGGATCCACAGATATTCGCCGAGTCCGAACGGATCACCTCCGAGCTGGACGGGCTCGGGGTGAGCGTGCTGCTCGACGACCGGGTGAAGGTGTCACCGGGCGTGAAGTTCAAGGACGCCGAGCTGATCGGTGTGCCGACGATCGTGGTCGTCGGCCGCGGACTGGCCGACGGGGTCGTCGAGGTGAAGGACCGGCGCAGCGGCGAGCGATCGCAGGTGCCCCTCGCCGACGTCGTGGCCCACGTCGCGGAGGTCGTCGGTGTCGGCAGGATCGATGACTAGGGGACGAGCCGAGGCCGTCATCGTTGACTGGGGCGCCACGCTCACCCCCTGGCGCACGGTCGACTACCAGGAGCAGTGGCGCTGCGTGGCCGTACTCGCCGAGGTGGACGACATCGTCCGGGCCTGGGCGGACGGGTGAGCACCGGGCCGCCGCCGCACGGCGGACCGCCGCGGTACGTGCCGCCACCGCCGCGAAGCCGCCGGGCCAGGCTGGCGTGGTGGGGTGCCGGCGTGCTCGTGGTGGCCGCCGTCGTCGTCCTGGTCCTGGCGCTGGCCCTGCGTGACGGAGACGCACCCGCCCAGACGCCGCGGGAGGCCACGCAGCGGTTCGTCCAGGCCCTCGACAGCGGTGACTGCGAGGAGGTGACCCCGTGGATGTCCACCCGCCTGACCGACCTTGTCGACTGCGGGTCCGCGAGCCCGACCAGCTCGGCCATCGCCGGCATCGGTGCCCTCAACGTCACCTTCGGCGCGATCGAGGTCCTCGAGGAGTCCGACGACCAGGCTCGGGTCACGGTCGAGGTCTCCATCATGTCCGTCGACGGTGCGGTGGGGCTGACCCTGATTCGCGAGGACGGCGGCTGGGTGGTCGACGACCTGGATCTCGAGGGTTCGCGGATCCCGCTGGAGGGGCTCTTCTGACGTCTCAGGGCCGGGCGACGCCCGGGAACGCCGTGGTCGGCGCGCCCCAGCCCAGGGCGCGGGTCGAGGCGTCCACCAGGCTGGTCGATCCGAGCGACCGCTCCGCCGTGGCCGCGGGCGCGGTGGCCACCAGCGATGCGTAGAGCACCGCACAGCGGTCCTCGACCCGCTGCGCCAGCACTGCCGCCGACGGCACGCCCTGGACCGGCAGGGGCAGCGCGTATCCCGGCTCGGCGACGACGGGCCGCTCGCCGAGGTCACGCAGCCGCAGGGCGAGGCGGTCTCGGCGGCTGCGGTGCGCCTCGTAGGACGCCACGGCGCGGGCGACCACGGGACTGTCTGGGTCCAGGCGCCCCCCGATGACGGAGTACGCATACAGGGCGGCGTGCTCTCCGGCCAGCACCTCCTGCAAGCGGTGTACGAGCGGGTCAACGGTTGCGGGGCTCACCGGTCGGTCCTCAGCAGGCTCTCGAGCACGTCCACGTGCTGCGCGTGGCACGCGGCCACCGAGGCCAGCACCCGGGCGAGGTCCCCTGACTCCGCGAGCAGGCTGTCGGCGAGTCGGTCCGCGCCGGCTCCGGACTCGGCATCGCGCACCTGGGCGAGCGCCCGCCCCTGGCGGCGCGGCGCGCGAGTTGCGGGATCGGACGGGGACGCCGGCGCTCCGAGAGCGATCAGGTGCTCACCGAGCTGGTCGGCGAGCACCTCGACCCGCGGTCGGATCGACGGGTGCGTGCGGATCAGACCGCGGTAGGACGCCTGCAGTGCCCGGTGTGTGGCCACCGCCGCCGCGACGAGCTCGACGTCGGGAGCTCCGGGACCGCTCGGCCCGGTCCGTGCCGTCCCCGCCGAGGGGACGCTGGGCTCCCGCGTGCCGGCCGGGGACGTCGGCGGCGACCCGTCACACCCGACGAGGACGGCTCCTGTGACCGCTACGGCGGCACACAGCAGGGCACGCCGGCTCAGAGTGGACACGGCCGTGACGCTACCGGACCGGCGTGCACCCCGGCCTCGACACGGCGTCGCCCGTTCGTGGGCAGGGGCGCCGTCCCGATAGGGTGAACGACGCAGCGACCGCGTGTTCCGCGCGGACAACCACACAGCGAGGAGGTCGCCATGAGCCCCACCCCCAGTCCCGATCGGGTCGAAGGAGCTCTCGCCCCCCGGGCTGGCGAACTCGGTCTGGACATCGAGGCGGTGGAGGTCTCCGCCGCCGGTCGGCACCGGTTGTTGCGCGTCGCTGTGGACAGGGATGGCGGGGTGAGCCTCGACGACCTCGGCGAGGTGACCCGGTCGCTGTCCGAGGCCCTCGACGAGACCGACCTGATGGGCGAGCGGTCGTACACCCTCGAGGTCAGCTCGCCCGGCGTGGACCGTCCCTTGACCCGGCCGCGGCACTGGCGGCGCAACCACGACCGTCTGGTCAAGGTCACCACCCACGCCGGCGAGTCCGTGACCGGTCGGGTCATGGACTCCGACGACGACCAGGTCACTCTCGACGTCGAGGGGCAGGTGCACGTCGTCGCGCTCGGCACCGTCGACCAGGCCCGCGTGCAGGTGGAGTTCAACCGCAAGGAGGGACCGGCCTGATGGACATCGACATGGCTGTACTGCGGGGGCTGGAGCGGGAGAAGCAGATCCCGTTCGACGTTGTCGTCGATGCGATCGAGCAGGCGCTGCTGGTCGCCTACCAGCGCGACGACCGGGCGCGGGCCGACGTGCGGGTCGAGCTTGACCGCAGGACCGGGCACGTCACCGTCTGGGCCAAGGAGCTCGACGAGGCCGGCGACGTCGTCGGCGAGTACGACGACACGCCCACCGGTTTCGGTCGGATCGCGGCCACGACGGCCAAGCAGATCATCCTGCAGCGCCTGCGCGATGCCGAGGACGTCGTCCGGTACGGGGAGTTCGTGGGCAAGGAGGGCGACATCGTCTCCGGGACGGTCCAGCAGGGACGCGAGGCCGGCGACGTCCTGGTGGACCTCGGGCGCATCGAGGCACTGATGCCTGTCGCCGAGCGGGTCCCCGGTGAACGCTACGCGCACGGCTCGCGCATCAAGTGCATCATCGTCGGCGTCCGCAAGGGGCTTCGCGGACCGACCGTGGCCGTCTCGCGGACACACCCCAACCTGGTGAAGCGCCTGTTCGCGCTCGAGGCGCCCGAGGTCGCCGACGGGACGGTCGAGATCGTCGCCATCGCTCGCGAGGCCGGGCACCGGTCGAAGGTCGCCGTGCGCAGCACCGTGGACGGGGTCAACCCCAAGGGTGCCTGCATCGGCCCGGTCGGTGCGCGGGTACGCAACGTGATGAACGAGCTGCACGGCGAGAAGATCGACATCATCGACTTCTCCGACGACCCCGTCACCTTCGTCGCGAACGCACTGTCCCCGGCGCGGGTCAACAGCGTCGAGGTGGTCGACTGGGCCACCAGGTCCGCGCGAGTGGTGGTGCCGGACTTCCAGCTCTCCCTGGCGATCGGCAAGGAGGGGCAGAACGCGCGGCTCGCGGCACGGCTCACCGGATGGCGGATCGACATCCGTTCCGACGCGATCCCGTCGCCCGGGGAATCATCTGTCGGCGAGAACGGCTAGACTCATCAACGGTGGTCTCCCCGAACCGGTCCCGCAAGGGTTACGCACGTGCCCAGCCCGTACGTACGTGCATCGGGTGCCGGGACAGGGCGACGCCGTCCGATCTGATCCGGATCGTCGCGCTCGTCTCGGGCTCAGCCGTCTCGGCAGTGCCTGACCCGCGGCGATCGGCACCGGGACGAGGGGCGCACCTGCACCCGTCTCCCGCGTGTCTGGAGCTCGCCGTTCGCCGCAAGGCGTTCACGCGAGCCCTGCGGGTGCAGGGACCGGTCGAGCTCGACGCGGTCAGGGCGTACCTGACCGGGCTGGCGGGCTCGTCCGTGTCGCCACCTGATCAGGTCAGCAGTACCACGACCTCGCCGCCCGGCGGGGCACACCGATGAGAAGCGGAGCACACGCTCATGAGCCCTCGATGAAGCCTTCGAGATGAGCCTGCACGTCAACTAACGGTCCGGTGCCCCACCCGGGAGTCGGACCTTGAAGGAGAACAGTGGCCAAGGTCCGAGTCCACGAGCTCGCCAAGGAGCTCGGGGTCGAAAGCAAAGTCATCCTGGCGACCCTCAAAGACATGGGGGAGTTCGTCAAGTCGGCCTCCTCCACGGTCGAGGCACCCGTCGTACGCCGCCTGAACGAGTCGTTCGGCGACAAGCTGCGTGAGCAGGGCGCTTCGTCAGCGCCCGCCACGAAGGCAGCATCCGCACCGCAGCGGGCTGCCCCGGCGCCTTCCGTCCCAGCACCGGCGTCCCCGGCCCCAGCACCGGCGTCCCCGGCCCCGGCACCGGCGTCCCCAGCCACCGGAAACGGTGTCGAGCAGCCGCAGGCCCCGACGCAGCCGCCGCCGCAGAGGTCCGTCCCGTCTCCGGCTGCCCCGCAGTCCCCGGCCGCCGCCTCCACCGCCTCGCCACCCGCGGCGCGTCCCGCTCCGCGTCCGGCGCCGCGTCCGGCGGCGCGTCCCGGCGGACGAGGTGGTTCGGTGCGTCCGGGCAACAACCCGTTCTCCAGTACGCAGGGCATGCAGCGTCCCGGCCGCCCCGGTGCCGCTCCCGGCGCCGGTGGTGGCGGTGCGCCAGGAGCCCCACCAGCTCCCGGCGCC
>JALZKQ010000058.1 GCA_030859165.1 Actinomycetota bacterium | reverse complement strand
CGCTCGGCCTGCTGCTCCTGCGGCGCGGGCGCGACGACCCGGCCGGTGACCTCGCGGGGGATGCCGATGTCGTGGAACAGGTGCTCGGAGGTGGAGTACGTCTCCTGCGGCTCGTCGAAGGGTAGGTCCAGGGCCTTGTTGATGGCTTTCCACCGGGTCAGGTCCGCCCAGTCGACGAAGGTGATCGCGATGCCGGAGGCTCCGGCGCGACCGGTCCGCCCGGTGCGGTGCAGGTAGGTCTTTTCGTCCTCGGGGCAGGTGTAGTTGATGACGTGGCTGATGCCCGTCACGTCGATGCCGCGTGCGGCGACGTCGGTGGCGACCAGGACCTCGATGGTGCCGTCGCGAAAGCGCTTCATGGCCTTCTCCCGGGCAACCTGCGCCATGTCGCCGTGCAGCGGCGATGCCTTGAAGCCGCGCTCGGCCATGTCCTCGGCGACGCGCTGGGCGCGTCGCTTCGTGCGGGTGAAGATGAGGACCCGGCCCCGGTCCTCGGCCTGGAGGATGCGTGCAACGACCTCCGGCTTGTCGAGGTCGTGGGCCCAGTAGATGAACTGTGCCGTGGCGGGCACGGTCTGCTGGTCGCTGTCGGACTCCGCGCGGATGTTCATCGGGTGCCGCATGTGGGTGCGCGCGAGGGTCACGATCGCCGCCGGCATCGTGGCCGAGAACAGCATCGTCTGGCGCATCTCGTGCGTCTTGGCCAGCAGTCGCTCGACGTCGGGCAGGAACCCGAGGTCCAGCATCTCGTCGGCCTCGTCGAGCACCAGCACCTTGACGTGGGACAGGTTCAGCGTCCCGCGGTTGGCGAGGTCCAGCAGCCGTCCAGGGGTTCCGACGACGACATCCACTCCGCGTGCCAGGGCGTCGAGCTGCGGCTCGTACGGGACACCACCGTAGACGGTGAGGATGCGGGCACCACGACCCTTGCCGGCCACGGAGAAGTCGCCGGAGACCTGCATGGCGAGCTCGCGCGTCGGCGCGATGATCAACGCCTGCGGCCTGCCGGAGGCGGCCAGCTCGGCGGCATCCGCGTCGTGCTGCGCGATGATCCGCTGCAGCACGGGGATAGCGAAGGCGAGGGTCTTGCCGGTGCCTGTGCGCGCCTGACCGATCAGGTCGGTACCCAGCAGCGCGAGGGGGAGGGTCAGCTCCTGGATGGGGAAGGCATCGGTGATTCCGACCTCGGCGAGCGAGTCGGCGATCTCCGGCAGGACGCCGAGATCATGAAAGGTGGTCAGGGTCTTCTCGATTCGAGACGGTTGTGGGTCCCGGGCAGTCTAGCCGCGCGGCCGGCTACCGCCCCGCACGCCCCGCTGGGCGCTCGCTACGCTGCCCGCATGCCTGAGTCCAGCTCTGCGTCGGCGATGCAGGACCCCGCGTACCGGGAGGGCGTGGTGGACCTCCTCGGCGCCCTCGCGTACGGCGAGCTGACCGCCTTCGAGCGCCTGGCCGAGGACGCCAAGATGGCACCGGGCACCGGCGACAAGGCGGCACTCGCGGCGATGGCGTCGGCGGAGTTCGGGCACTTCGAGGCGCTGCGGGCACGGCTGGACGAGCTCGACACCGACGTCGACGTTGCCATGGCGCCGTTCGTCGCCGCCGTCAACCGGTTCCACGACATGACCTCTCCGTCGGACTGGCTGGAGGGCCTGGTCAAGGCCTTCGTCGGCGACGCGCTGGCCAACGACTTCTACCGCGAGGTGGCCGCCTACGTGGACGTCGACACCCGGGAGCTGATCCTGGCAACCCTCGCCGACTCCGGTCACAGCGCCTTCGTCGTCGACCGGGTACGCGCGGCGATCGCTGCCGACCCGCGGATCGGGGGTCGGCTCGCGCTGTGGGGTCGCCGCCTGGTGGGCGAGGCACTCAGCCAGGCGCAGGCCGTGGTCGCCGAACGGGACAGCCTGTCGGCACTGCTGGCCGGCACGGTCGACCGTCCGGGCATGGACCTCGCGACCATCGGGCGGATGTTCGTCCGGCTCACCGAGGCCCACGTCGAACGCATGGCGACTCTCGGCCTCGCGTCGTGAGCGGCTGTTCAGCACCGGATGCGGTCACTGCTGGAGGAAGTTGAGGACCGCGGGCTGCCGGGTGTACGGGCCAGCGCGTCGGGTGTGTCGCAGCTCGCCTCACGCCGCAGCGACGTCGGTCTCGGTGAAATCGTCGCCCTTGAAGAGGAGCTCCTCACCGCTGGCGCGCGCGAGGGCATAGGCGAACAGGTCGCCGAAGTTCAACCCGGCCCGATGACGGCCCTTGCCGTAGCGTCGCCACGCAGCGCGCGCCAGCAACGCCTGTTCCTCGTTCACGGCCACGGTCTGTACGCCCGCACGATGGAGGAACAGATCGAGCTCGCGGCCGGCCACCTCCCCACGCCTGGATTCCACCACGATCGAGGACTCGATCAGGGTGCCGACCGAGATGAGCCGGCGCGGTGCGGCCGCGATCTTGCGGATGAACTCATCTCGCTCGGGCTCGTCGAACAGCACCGCGAGGAGCGCCGAGGTGTCGAGGACCATCAGGCCGGCAACCCGCGCTCGTCGTAGCCGAGGATGTCCTCCTCCGGCCGGTCGTCGAGCAGCGGAAGCCTCGCGCAACGCAGGGCGATGGTGGTGAGCTCGTCGGCGAGATCCTGCCCGCGAGCACGGCCTCGTACCCGCTCGAGGCGCTCGCGCAGAGCAGTGGCCACGGCGGTGGTGAGGCTCTCGCCGGTCGCCTTGGAAAGCTCCCGAGCGAGACGGTCGGTCTCTGGATCCTTGATGCTGAGGGGCATGGTAGAAGGATACCTGAACAGGAAGATTCTGCCTCGGCTAGTCCGGGCATCTGCTCGGACTTTCCCGCTCGTACCGCAGCAGCGAGCCCTCGCCGTTCAGGGCTTGCCGAAACCGACCTTGCGAGAGGTCTCCTCGCCCACCTCGACGTAGGCGAGCTTGGCCGCCGGCACGAGCACGGTACGGCCCTTGGTGTCGGCGAAGCAGATGAGCCCGCTGTCCTCGCCGAGCGCCTTCGTCACGGTCGCGACGACGTCGTCACGGCTCTGCTCGGTGTCGAACACGATGTCGCGGGTGGTGTGCTGCACACCGATCTTGACCTCCACGAGGCCTCCTGTCTGACGGGACGCACGTAGCCGTTGCGGGACGTGTCGAGATGCTGCGAGCGTAGCCCGGCGCACCGCTGGGGTCGTCGGCCGGAGCAGCTGTTCGCTCACGACCCAGGGTCGCGACCGCCGAGTGCGTGCTCGCCGCCAAGCGGGTAGCCGCGGATTCCGCGCCAGGCGAGCCCGCTCACCAGGGCCACCGCGGTGTCCTTGTCGAGCGTGCCGTCCTCGTGACCGACCCAGTAGCGGGCGCTGACCTGTGCCATGCCCACCAGGCTCACCGCGAGCAGCTCCGAGGCCTCGGCTGGTAGCCCGGTGTCCTCGGCGATCACCTCGGCGACCAGGGCGGCCGACTCGTTGGTCACCCGGTCGACGCGCTCACGTACGAGGGCCTCGTTGGTGAGGTCGGACTCGAAGACGAGACGGAACGCCGCTCGTGCACCGGCGACGTAGGTGTAGAACGCTTCCATCGTCGCCGCGACCCGCTCCTTGTTGCCCGGCGCCGCGGCCAGGGCCGTACGCACGCCGCGCATCAGCTGCTCGCAGGAGCTGTCCAGCAGGGCGATGTAGAGCTCGAGCTTGCTGGGGAAGTGCTGGTAGAGCACCGGCTTGGACACGCCGGCCCGGTCGGCGATCTCGTCCATGGCGGCGCAGTGGTAGCCGTGCTCGACGAACACCGCGAGTGCGGCGTCGAGCAACTGCGCCCGCCGGGCGCTGCGGGGCAGCCGGGTGCCCCGACGCGGCGAAGCGCTGGTCTCGGTCACAGCTTGCGGCCTCACCTCGGAGTCGGTGCGCAACGGTCGGTGCATGCTATCGGGGGGAGCCTGTCGCGACGATGGAACATCGAGCACTGCGCCGCGGTTGAACCGGTCGTACCGAAAGTTCCTAGGTGTGGAGGAGTCGAACGTGTCGTTGCCCCCGTTGGTCGAACCGGCCGCAGAGCTGACCATCGACGAGGTGCGCCGCTACAGCCGCCACCTGATCATTCCCGACGTCGGCATGACCGGCCAGAAGCGGCTCAAGAACGCCCGGGTCCTGGTCGTCGGCGCCGGCGGCCTCGGCAGTCCGGCGCTGCTGTACCTCGCGGCCGCGGGTGTCGGGACGCTCGGCATCGTCGAGTTCGACGAGGTCGACGAGTCCAACCTGCAGCGCCAGATCATCCACGGCCAGAGCGACATCGGGAAGTCCAAGGCGGTGTCGGCGCGGGAGTCGGTCCAGGAGACCAACCCGTACGTCGAGGTCGTCGTGCACGACACGCGGCTGGACAACGACAACGTGCTCGAGATCTTCGCCGGCTACGACCTGATCGTGGACGGCACCGACAACTTCGCCACCCGGTACCTCGTCAACGACGCCGCCGTGCTGCTGAACAAGCCGTACGTGTGGGGCTCGATCTTCCGGTTCGACGGCCAGGCGTCGGTCTTCTGGGCCGAGCACGGCCCGCAGTACCGCGACCTGTATCCAGAGCCGCCGCCGCCGGGCATGGTGCCCTCGTGCGCCGAGGGCGGTGTGCTGGGCGTCCTGTGCGCCTCGATCGGCTCGATCATGGTCAACGAGGCGATCAAGCTGATCACCGGTATCGGCGAGCCGCTGGTGGGCAAGCTCGTCGTCTTCGACGCGCTGGAGATGGAGTACACCAAGCTCACCGTCAACCGGGACCCCAACGCAGCACCGATCACCGAGCTGATCGACTACGAGGCCTTCTGCGGGGCGATCAGCGACGAGGCCGCCGACGCGGCCGCGGGCTCGACCATCTCGGTCGTGCAGCTCGAGCACATGCTCAAGGAGCGTGCGGAGGGCAGCCGTGACTTCACCCTGATCGACGTCCGCGAGCCCAACGAGTACGAGATCAACCAGATCCCCGGCGCAGTGCTCATCCCCAAGGGTGAGTTCCTCAACGGCAACGCCTTCGACCAGCTGACCCAGGACAAGCCCGTCGTGCTGCACTGCAAGTCCGGTGCCCGCTCGGCGGAGGCGCTCGCGGTGCTCAAGGGCGCCGGCTACGCAGACGCCGTGCACGTCGGCGGGGGCATCGTGGCCTGGGTCAACCAGATCGACCCGAGCCAGCCCTCGTACTGAGGCCGGTCGCTCGCCCGTGAGCGCCATGGACGTCGACGAGCGCGAACAGTACGTCGAGGACGTGCTGAGTCTGGTCGAGCGGATCCCCACCGGCCGGGTCATGTCCTACGGCGCGATCGCCGACCACCTCGGGCGCTGCGGACCGCGCCGGGTCGGCCACGTGCTGGCGACTGACGGGGCCGGTGTGCCCTGGTGGCGGGTCGTGCGCACGGACGGTTCGCTGCCCCGCAGCCACGAGCGGCGGGCCCTCGAGCACTATCGGGTCGAGGGCACGCCGCTGCGTGGCGCGGCGACCGGGAGCGCCGGCGCCACGCGGGTCGACATCGCCCGAGCGGCGTGGTCGCCTGGCGGTGTCTGACGAGCAGGCCAGGGGTCCGTGACCGGCACCCCGTTCGACCCTGTTCAGCGGGCTGCCCCGCCGATGTTCACCTCCCGTTCGACCAGCGTATGCACCGATCGGCATGAATCGAGGTGGGTTCGAGCAGTCGAACCCACCGATGCGGTGACAACGGTGCGACGAGAGGGTAGGCCAGTGGCAGACGACGATCGCAGAGACGACGAGGTGCGTGGCTTCTCCCGCCGCACACTGCTCGGGGGCGCGGGTGGCGTGGCCGCCGCTGTCGTGTATGGAGCCGGTGTGCAGCCCGCGACCGCTGCGGAGGCCAGGGAGGCCGGCGTGTCCGACGGGCCACTGGCAGCGGCGGATCCGCACGCGCGCGTGGGCCGCACCGCGGGACGGCGCCGGCGGGGTCGCGAGACCACTGACGGGCCACAGGTGCGCATTCTGCCGATCGAGCGGGCCATGCTCCAGGCCGGCACACGATTCGACCTGCGGGTCGAGGCGACGGGGGTCGTCCCGCGGTCCACCCGAATCCTGATCCGGGTCACGGGAGAGCACGGGCCTACCCCGCTGCTGAGCTCCGACCCCGAGCGGACCAGCTCCGAGGAGGACAGCCTGGAGGTCACCTACGTCGGGCTCACCTACCCGGAGCCCGGCAGTTACACGATCTCCGCCGTCGTCACCTCCAGCACCGGCACGGTCACCGGTGAGGTCCACCACGAGGTCGTCGTGGCCAAGCCCGGCTGTAAGAAGGCCAAGAACGTCATATTCTGCCTCGGCGACGGCATGGGTACTCCGGCCATCACCGCGGCCCGGATCCTCTCCCGAGGCATCACCGAGGGAAAGTACAACTCGCTTCTCGAGATGGACCTGATGGACTTCCGTGGCAACGTGACCACCTCCGGTGTCGACTCGATCGCCACCGACTCGGCGAACTCCATGTCCGCCTACATGACCGGGCACAAGTCCTCGGTGAACGCCATGGGCGTGTACGAGGGCAACGACCCGGACCCGAACCGGCACCCCCGCGTGGAGAACATCGCCGAGCTGCTCAAGCGCACCAGGGACATGTCCATCGGGGTAGTGACGACCTCGGAGATCCAGGACGCCACCCCCGCCGCCGTCTGGGCGCACACGCGCCTGCGCGACGAGTACCTCGAGATCATGGACCAGGCGCTGCTGCCCGAGCAGATGCCCGACGTGCTGCTCGGCGGCGGCCGCGCTTCCCTGTTACCGCAGTCGCGCCAGGGTTCCACGCGCGACGACAACCGCAACCTGATCAAGGAGTTCGAGGACAAGGGCTTCGCGTACGCCGGCACCCGCACGAAGCTGCGCAGGGTCATGGCCGGTCCCACCCCCGACAAGCTGCTCGGGACGTTCACCCTCGGCCACCTCAACGTCTACCTCGACCGCGAGCACAGCCCCGATCCCGAGGCCCTCGGGGACTTCCCCGACCAGCCGACGCTGGTGGAGATGACCAAGGCCGCGTTGCAGGTCCTCTGTCAGAACGACAACGGCTTCTTCCTCATGGTCGAGGCCGCCTCGATCGACAAGATGGAGCACCCGCTCGACGGCCCGCGCGCCGTGTACGACGCGATCGAGTTCGATCAGGCCATCGGGGTGGCCAAGCGATTCGCCGAGGCCGACGGTGAGACGCTCGTCGTCATCACTGCCGATCACAACCACTCGATGAGCATCGTCGGAACCCACGACCGCCGCGAGCAGCCCAAGCCGGGCCGTGCCGGCAACGGCGTCTACGCCGACGCCGGGTACCCCACCTACGTCGACTCCGACGGCGACGGCTACCCGGACGACCCCGACCCCGACATCCAGCTGTTCTACGGCTGGTCCAACCACCCCAACCACACCGACGACTTCCAGCACAACCCCGCCTTCCAGGAGCCGGCGCTGCTCAACGACGAGGAGATGGCAGTGGACAACCCCGACCGGGACCCCGGCGCCGAGCTGCAGACGGGCAACCTGCCGTTCGACCAGACCAACTGCGTGCACACCGTGGAAGATGTCTCGGTGTTCGCCTCGGGCCCGGGGTCGGCGGGCTTCAACGCCCTGCTCGACAACACCCTGGTGTTCCACCGGATGATCGATGCTCTCGATCTCGTCGTTGCCGAGGAGTGCCCCAGCGAGGCCGCACCGGAACACACCCTCACCGAGATGCGACTCGACGCGGACGGCGTGAAGTCGCGACGGTGATGTCCTGCGCCGGGACGCCTACGCCAGCTCGAGCGCGTCCTTGACGTAGGCGTACCCGACGAAGGCGACGATGTCGAGGATCGTGTGTGCCACGACCAGCGGCATCACCCGTCCGGTGCGGTGGTACCAGTAGCCGAAGATCACGCCCATCACGGCATTGGCCAGGCCCGGCCCGATGCCCTGGTAGAGGTGGTACGACCCGCGGATCAATGCGCTGGCCGAGATCGTCGCCCCGACGCCCCAGCCGAGGTCGCGCAGCCGCGTCATCAGGTACCCGACGACCACGACCTCCTCGAGCAACGAGTTCTGCAGCGCGGCCAGGACCAGCACCGGCACCGTCCACCAGTAGGCGTCCAGCCCACTCGGAATCACGCTCGCCGTCACCCCGATCGCCCGTCCGACCAGGTAGATCCCGATCCCCGGAAGGCCGATCAGGGCCGACAGAGCCATGCCGTGCACGAGGTCACCGCCCGGCCGGCGCAGGTCCAGGCCGATCCGTGCCCGGGCGGTGCCGGTGGGCGTCCACAGCAGGTACAGCGCGAGCGCGACCGGCACGACACCGAAGCCGATGCCGAGCATCTGGTAGGTGAGGTCGAGATACTCCCGCGGGCTGCGCGAGGCGTTGAGGGTGGCGCTCTGATCCCGCAACGGGCCGGTGGTCAGCTTCGCGATCAGGCTGACCACGGCGTACACGGCCGAGGCGCCCAGCGAGAGGCCGAGCACGATCAGGATCTCGGCGCCGGTCCGACGTCGGTCCGGGGCGGGCCGCAGGGCGGGATGCGGTGCGGGCTGCGGTGCGGGCGAGGTCACGGCACCCATCGTGCCCGGTGCGGCCCGCGCGGCGCCGTAACCCCCACGTGCCGGTCGTCGCACGTGCGACTCCACACCAGGCCGGGTCGGGCGTGACTGTCGGAGTGCCCTGCTGAAGTGTCGGCATGCCTGTTTCGTACGTGCTGCGCCATGCTCGTAGCGCCCCGGTGAGCACACCGGAGCTGGACGCCTCCCAGCGTGCGGTGCTGGAGCATCCCGGCGGCCCGCTGCTGGTCCTGGCCGGGCCCGGCACCGGCAAGACGACCACCCTGGTGGAGCTGGTCGCCGACCGGGTGCAGCGCCGGGGACTTCGCGCCGACCAGGTGCTGGTCCTGACCTTCAGCCGCAGGGCAGCCGATCAGCTGCGTGCCCGGATCCTCGCGCGACTCGGGCAGAGCACCGCGACGCCGACGGCGACCACCTTCCACTCCTTCTGCTACGCGCTGGTCCGGCGCTTCGGCGACCCGGCGGACTACACGTCGCCGTTGCAGCTGCTCAGCGCGCCCGAGCAGGACGTCCGCATCCGGGAGCTGCTCGACGGCAGCCTCGAGCGTGGGCGGCACGCCTGGCCGCGCAGCCTGCGAGCCGCGGTCACGGCAAGGGGGATGGCGCCGGAGCTGTCCGGCATGCTCGCCCGGCTCCGCTCGCTCGGCCTGGACCCCGACCAGCTCAGCGCGGCCGGACGCGCCCACCGACGACCCGACTGGGTCGCCGCCGGCGACTTCCTCGAGGAGTACCTCCAGGTGATGGACCGGCAGGGGCTCGTCGACCACTCCGAGATCGTGCACCGGGCGCGGTTGATCGCCGGCATCCCCGAACACCAGGCGACGCTGCGTCAGGAGTTCGCCCTCGTCGTCGTCGACGAGTACCAGGACACCGACCCCGCGCAGGTCGGGCTGCTGCGCGGGCTCGCCGGGAACGGCCGCGACCTGGTCGCCGTGGGCGACCCCGACCAGTCCATCTACGCCTTCCGTGGAGCCGACGTCCGCGGCATCCTCGGCTTCCCGACCGACTTCCCGACGGGCCAGGGGAGGCCGGCGCCGGTGCTGGCTCTGTCGTCCACCCGCCGCTTCGGGCCGCGGATCCTGGCCGTCTCGCGCAGCGTCGGCTCCCGGCTGCCGCTGCCGCCCGGTCTCCAGGAGAGCACCCGCGTCGCCTTCCGGAACCCGCGGTCACTGGACCCGCCGCACGGCGACGGCACCGTCGAGGTCGCCACGTTCACCAGCGCGGCAGCCGAGGCGGAGAACGTCGCCGACCTGCTGCGGCGCGCCCACCTCGACGACGACGTGCCCTGGTCCCAGATGGCGGTACTCGTGCGTGCCGGCGCGTCCATCCCGCGGCTGCGCCGCTCGCTGGTCGCCGCCGGCGTCCCGGTCGAGGTGGCCGGTGGCGAGATCCCGCAGGGTGCCGAGCCCGCGGTCAGGATCCTGTTGATGGCCGTGCGAGCCGTGCTCCATATCGTCGCGCTGCGCTCGGCGTACGAGCCGTCGGCTCCTCGTCTCGACGCCGAGGCGCTGCTCACCTCGCCGTTGTGCCGGATGGACGCCCGACAGGTGCGCCGCCTCGCTCAGCAGCTGCGCAGCCACGACCGCCGGCCGTCCTGCGTCCTGCTGGCCGAAGCCGTCATCGACCCGTCGGTGCTGAGCGGGCTGCGCTCGCCGGAGGCCGCCACGGCGGCCCGGTTCGCGACCCTGCTGTCCGGGGCCGCAGACATGGTGGAAGCCTGGGAGCCGGCCGAGCAGGTCCTCTGGCACCTGTGGTCCGGCTCGCGGTGGCCGCGCCGACTTCTCGCCGAGGTCGACGCCGGTGGAGCCACCGCGGTGCGCGCCGGGCACGACCTCGACGCCGTGTGCGCGCTGTTCGACCAGGCGGCCCAGGCCGAGGAACGTCAGCAGCGGCGTGGTGTGCGGGCGTTCCTGGACGAGATCCACGCCCAACAGATTCCTGGTCGCAGCCTCGCCGACCTCGGCGCCCGGCGGACCCAGGCCGTTCGGCTGCTCACTGCCCATCGTGCCAAGGGGCTGGAGTGGCGAATCGTGGTCGTGGCCGGCGTCCAGGAGGGGGTGTGGCCCGACGTACGCCACCGCGGCTCGCTGCTGCAGGCCGACCGCCTGCTCGAGGGAGGCGACCAGGCGCCCGCGTCGCCGTCGCGAGCCGCCCTGCTGGCGCAGGAGCGCCGGTTGTTCTACGTCGCCGTGACCCGCGCCCGGCAACGTCTCGTCGTGACCGCTGTGGCGAGCCGGGGTGACGACGGCGACCAGCCCTCCAGGTTCCTGACCGAGCTGGTGGAGCCCGGACCCTCGACGACGGCGGCACAGCAGCGCAGCGCCGTCGAACGCCTGCGGGCCGCCGCTCGTGGCAGGCCACGCCGCCCGCTGTCCCTGCGCGGTCTGCTCGCCGACCTGCGCCACCAGGTGGAGACGACCGAGGACCCCGTGGTGCGAACAGCCCTGGCACGCCGGATCGCCACCATCGCCGCGCTCGACACCGGAGCCGGCGCACTGGTGCCGGCCGCCCACCCCGACCGCTGGTGGGGCGTCCTGCACCCCTCGGAGTCCGAGGTGCCCGTACGCCCGGTCGATGCTGGCTTGGCGCTGTCGGCCAGCTCGGTGGACGCCGTCTCGAGCTGCCCGCTGCGTTGGTTCCTCGGCCGCAAGGCCGGCGGCGCCACCGCGCAGACCACGGCGACCGGCTTCGGCAGCGTCGTGCACGCGTTGGCTGCGGCCGTGCTCTGCGGTGACGTCGAGGCCGAGCCGGCAGCCATGCGGGAGCACCTCGACCGGGTATGGGGCCGCCTCGACTTCGCCGTGCCGTGGGCCGGTGCCGCCGAGCGGACAGCGGCCGAGGCGGCGCTCGAGCGGTTCGTCTCCTGGCACCTCGCCGACCGCGGCCGCGAGCCGCTCGCCGCGGAGCATGCGTTCGAGGTGGACTTCGAGGTCGCCGGTCAGCAGGTCGTGCTGCGCGGGTCGATGGACCGGGTGGAGGTCGATGCCGACGGGCGCGTGGTCGTGGTCGACTTCAAGACCGGCCGCCACCTCCCGCGGCAGTCCGACATCGCCCAGCACGCTCAGCTCGGCGCCTACCAGCTCGCCGTGCGCCACGGTGCCGTCGACGAGCTGGTGTTGGGTCCGGCACGCCTCGGGGGCGCCGAGCTGGTCGCGCTGCGCACGACGGTGCGCGGTGCGACGAAGGTGCAGCACCAGCCGGCGCTGGTGGACGACTCGTTCGCCGAGGACCAGCTGGGCGCGGCCATCTCGACGCTGCGGGGCGAGGACTTCCCTGCCAAGGTCGGCGGCCACTGCCGGTCGTGTGACTTCTCGAGCTGTTGCCCGGCTCAGGCAGCGGGTGCCTCGCTGCTGTCGGTCGGCCGCCGGGTCGCAGCGGCCGACGATGACTGAGCGTCCGCTGCAGGCCACCTCGTCGACGCCCGGGCAGCCGCCGGTGCTGCGCGACGCAGACCATCTGCGCGACGTGCTCGGGATCGACGTCAGCGACGAGCAGATGCGGATCGTGACCGCACCGCTGGGCCCGGGTGTGGTGGTCGCGGGTGCCGGGTCCGGCAAGACCACGGTGATGACTGCGCGCGTGGTGTGGCTGGTCGGCACCGGCCAGGTCCTCGCGTCGGAGGTCCTCGGCCTGACCTTCACCAACAAGGCGGCCGGCGAGCTCGGGGCGCGGATCCGCGGAGCCCTGGGCAGCCTCGCCTGTGCGACCCGTACGGCTCGCTTCGACGAGGAGGTCGCGGAGCCGACCGTCTCCACGTACCACGCCTACGCCGGCGGCCTGCGCAGCGAGCACGGGCTACGGCTCGGCTTCGAGCCTGGCCTGCGGGTGGTGTCCGACGCCACCCGGTTCCAGCTCGCCGCCCGGGCGGTCACCGGATCGTCGCACCCGGTCCAGCGGCTGAGCGGCACCATGTCCACCGTCGTCTCGGCGATCCTCGCTCTCGACGCGCAGCTGCAGGACCACCTGGTGAGCGTGCAGCAGCTGCGCGAGCACGACCGGGCGCTGCGCGAGACCCTGCTGCAGCACCCACCCGGCAGGGGCGGCAAGCCGTTCGGGAGGCTCAGCGAGGCCGTGGCGACGTCCTGGGAGCGTGACGAGCTGCTCGAGCTGGTGGTCGCCTACCGTGCCCTGAAGGCCGACGAGGAGGTCGCCGAGTTCTCCGACCAGATGGCAGCCGGCGCCCGGCTCGCGATCGAGTGTCCCGAGGTCGGCGACTGCGAGCGCGCGCGGTTCCGGGCCGTCCTGCTGGATGAGTACCAGGACACCTCGGTCTCCCAACGCCGGATGCTGCAGGGGCTGTTCAGCGGTGGTCCGGGCGAGGGCGGGCGCGGGCACGCCGTGACCGCGGTCGGCGACCCCTGCCAGGGCATCTACGGCTGGCGCGGCGCCTCGGTCGACAACATCGACGACTTCGCGGCACACTTCCCGCAGCGCGACGGCACCGCCGCGCCCACGTACTCGCTGACGGTCAACCGCCGGTGTGCCGTGCGGATCCTCGAGGCCGCCAACCACCTCGCCGGCCCGCTGTACGCCGCCCATCAGGATGCCGAGCCGTTGCGGGTCCGCGACGGTGCTCCGCAGGGCCGGATCGACCTGGCACTGCACGGCGACGTCGTCGACGAGCTGGGCTGGATCCCCGGCCAGGTGCGGCGGATGCGTGCGCACCTCGACCGGGCCGGCACGCCGGCGCGCTGGTCCGACATCGCGGTGCTCGTTCGCAACCGGGCCGAGCTGAGCGAGCTGACCGGGGCACTGCGCCGCTCGGGCATCCCGGCCGAGGTGGTGGGCCTGTCCGGGCTGTTGAGCCAGCCGGAGGTCGCCGACGTCGTGGCCACGCTGCGGGTGGTGTGCGACCTCACCGCCAACGCGGCGCTGCTGCGCCTGCTGAGCGGTCCCCGCTGGCGGATCGGCGTACGCGACCTCGCGCTGCTCGGCGAGCGTTCGCAGGAGCTGGTCCGCGCCGGCCGCGGCCTGGGTGGGACCGATCTGGATGCAACCCTCGACGCCGCCGTCGCCGGCATCGATCCGAGCGAGGTCGCCTCGCTCTGCGACGCGCTGGCCGACCCCGGCCACCAGGCGTACTCACCCGAGGCACGGGAGCGCTTCGCTGCATTGGCCGCCGAGCTGTCGATGCTGCGTCGTGCGGCCGGCGACCCGCTGAGCGACCTGGTACGCCGGGTGGTCCTCACCCTGGGCCTCGACGTCGAGCTGGCGGCGTCGAGCAGCCCGGACGCCCAGCAGGCCGCGGACAACCTGGCGTTGCTGCTGGAGACCGTGGCGGACTTCGCGGCCAACGACCCGTTCGCGTCGGTGCACGGCCTGGTCGCCTACCTGGACGCCGAAGTGCTCTACAACCGCGGCATGACGGTCGCCGAGCCGTCGGATTCGGACTCGGTGAAGCTGCTGACCGTGCACACGGCCAAAGGGCTGGAGTGGCGTGGCGTGCTGCTGCCGTTCCTGTCCGCCGGGGTGTTCCCCTCGACCACGTCTCGTCCCCGGTGGCAGTGGTCGGCCCAGGACGTGCCATGGCCGCTGCGCGGCGACCACCGAGGTCTGCCGGTGCTCACCGAGTGGAGCACGCAAGGCATCGGCGAGTACGCAGACCGGTGCCGTGAGCACGCAGAGCTCGAGGAGCGGCGCCTGATCTATGTCGCCGTGACCCGTGCCAAAGAGCTGCTGGTCGCCAGCGGGCACTGGTGGGGGCGTACCCAGGTCAAGCCCCGCGGGCCGTCGCCGTACCTGCTCGAGCTGCTCGACTCGCTCGACACCCAGACCGAGGCCGCGCCCTGGTGGGCCGAGCAACCCGACGACGGCAGCCGCAATCCGGTGCTGGAGTCCGTGACCCCGGTCCGGTTCCCCGGCAGCCTGGACGAGGACCGCATCGCCCGCCGCCGGCTGGCAGCAGCGGCGGTGCGGGCAGCGATGAGCTCGCGGACCGGACGTCCGGGAGGCGAGCCGACGGCGGAGTCCGCGGAGGTCCGGCAGGCGGTCCGCGCGCAGACCGGCCTCGACCTGGCGGCACTCGACACCGAGATCAGCCAGCTCGTCGCCGAGGTGGAGGGTGCCGTTCGGGGACGGGTCGAGGTCGAGCTGCCGGCTGCCCTGTCGGCCACCACGGTGCAGCGCCTACGCGACGACCCCGCGGGGCTGGCCCGCGACCTCGCCCGGCCGATGCCGCGGCGACCTTCGTCCGCGGCCCGGTTCGGGACGCGCTTCCACAGCTGGGTGGAGGCGCACGTCGGCCAGCAGTCGCTGCTCGACCCCGCCGACCTGCCGGGTCGGGCCGACACCGACATCGCCGACGACGAGGACCTCGAGCTGCTGAAGAAGTCGTTCGGCGAGGGTCCGTTCGGCGACCGGGTCCCGCATGCGGTCGAGACGGGTTTCACGCTGCTGCTCGCCGGACAGGTCGTCACCGGTCGGATCGATGCGGTCTACCCGACGCCCGACGGTTTCGAGGTCGTCGACTGGAAGACCAGCCGACACCAGGACGCCGACCCGCTGCAGCTGGCGATCTACCGTCTCGCCTGGGCCGAGATGCACGACCTGCCAACCGACGCGGTGACAGCAGGGTTCTACTACGTACGCGACGGTGACGTGGTGCGGCCCGAGGGCCTGCCGGACCGAGCCGGGATCGAGGCGATCGTGGCTTCAGGCGGGGAGTAGGCCGAACACGTCGGCGAGCTGGTAGATCGCCAGACCGGTCACCACCAGGAGCACCAGTGCGCCGGCGGTGTTGGCGAACGGGCCGTTGCGGTGCTGGCCCAGAAGGCTACGACTGTTCATGACGACGAGAAGGAATCCGGCCACGATCGGTAGCAGCAGGCCGTTGGCCGCCTGCGCGAGCACGATGATCGCGATCGGGTTGATGCCGGTGAGGGCGATGACGGCACCGATGACGACCACGGTGGCCCAGATCGCCCTGAACCCAAGGCTGCGCAGATCGGTCGACCAGCCGAGGATGCTGGAAATGGCGTAGGCCGCGCCGAGGGGCCCGGCGATGGCGCTCGTCAACCCGGCGGCGAACAGTCCGACGGCGAAGACGTAGGGAGCGGCCGGGCCGAGCACCGGTTCGAGCTGACCGGCCATGGCGGCGCTGGAGGTTGCCTCGATTCCGTTGACGAACAGCGAGGCGGCGGCGGCGGTGAGGATTGCGAGGGTGATCAGCCCACCGAGGGAGATCGACAACGCGGTGTCACGTCGAGATTCAGCGAGTGCCGTCCCGGTCTCGGTGTCGGCCCACTTCTCCTGCACCAGGCTGGCGTGCAGGAAGAGGTTGTAGGGCACCACGGTCGTGCCGATCAGCGCCACCGTGGTGAGTAGCGCGCCGTTGGGGATCGTCGGAACGAGCATCCCTTTCAGCAGCGCGATGAGGTCCGGGGCGGCGACGATGGCCGTCAGGATGAAGACGGCACTCATTACGCCGACCAGCAGGATGAGTGTCCGCTCGATCCGCTGGTAGCTCCCGGTCGCAAGCAGCGCGAACACCGTTGCCCCCACCAGGAGGACCACGACGGGCTGAGGTAGGCGGGTCAGCGTCGCGAGTCCGAGCGAGGTGCCGGTGGTGTCTCCGCCGGCGTAGCTCGCACCGCCGATACCGATCGCGGCGACGATCAGTACGATCACGAACCAGCGACCCACACTGTGCGTGAAGGTCGCTCGCAGCGCCTCGCCCAGGCCCTGGCGGGTTGCCAGGCCCAGTCGTGCAGCCATCTCCTGCAAGACGATGGTCGCGACGATGGAGAATACGATCGTCCAGGCCAGAGCGAATCCGTAGCTGGCTCCGGTGACGGTTGCCGTGGTGACGGTGCCGGGCCCGACGAACGACGCCGTGATGATGAGACCTGGTCCCAGCCGGGTACGACGCGCGGTCCTGCCAGTCATCATGTGCTCCTCTGTTGCCCGGTCTCTGCCGAATCCCCAGCACACTAAGATTGTTGAGCAATCGTGTCAATCATCCGGTCAAAGGTGAGCACGTTTCCTCTGGAAGCGTGGTCGTTCAGACTGGACTGTTGAACAAACACGTCCTATCCTCGGCTCCATGCTCGATGGCCAACCATCCGGGCAGGCCGCTGACCAGATTGCGATGGCACTGCGTCTTCGCATCACGACCGGTCAGCTGCCTCCTGGCACCGCGCTGCGGGACACTGCGTTGGCACAGGGGTTCGACGTGTCTCGCAACACCATGCGCGAGGCGCTCCGGATCCTGCGGTACGACGGGTTGGTCGACCACCAGGTGAACCGAGGCGCCGTCGTTCGGACACTGACCCCTGCCGATGTGCGTGACATCTACGCCGCCCGGCGCGCCATCGAGCTGTCGGCGATCCGGGAGAGCGGCGTGGCCGCCGAGGGTCCACTATCCGATGTCGGCCGCGCGGTCGAGCGGGCCGAGCAGGCGGTCGCGAGCCGGGCATGGAAGGACGTGGGCACAGCGAGCCTGGGATTCCACCAAGCGCTCGTGGCGCTTCTCGCGAGCCCGTCGCTGGACGCGTTCTTCGCCGGCGTGGTGGCGCGCCTGCGGTTGGCCTTTGCGGTGATGGCGGACGAAGCGGCCTTCCAGGCCCCTTGGGTGCCGCGAGACCGCCAGATCTGGGAGCTCGTGAGTGCAGGCCGCCGCGAGGCCGCCGCGGTCCACCTGGGCCTCTACCTGGATGACTCCGAGCGCATGGTCCTCGACGTGGTCCGCGGCAGCGCCCACAAACCAGCGGTCAGCCGACGCACGCGCCCCCCCAGACGCCGGACCACCGACTCCACACCCATCGAAGGGACGTGATCTTCATCGCGACGACAGCACCTGCCTACCAGGCCACTCCTGGCGGAGCACTCGACGTGCAGCGAGAGTTCTACGAACGACTCGGCACGCAGACCAGCAGCCGTGAGCTCGTCGACTCGTTCGTCATCCCGATCCGCTCCGGGCGGGCCTGGGAGGTACCCGCCGGCCAGCTGTGCCGGATCGTCACCGTTGCGGGCCCCCAGGTCGGGGATCTCAACATCTGGAACCGTCATGACCCTCGGGAGCACATGTGGGCCGCACGCACCCGCCAGCTTCAGGCGGCACACGTGACCACCTTCGACCGTTTGTGGTCGACCCTGCCCTTCCTGCGCCCGTTGGTGACCATCACCGCCGACAGTCTGGCCGATTACGGGGTCGACGAGGAGGGGGGACGGGTGCACGACCTGCTCGGGACCCGGTGTGACCCCTACGTCAATCGGATGCTCACCAACCAGGACTTCGACTTCCACTGTCACTCCAACCTGACACGCGCGGTGCTCCCGTACGGCCTCACCGAGTTCGACGTGCACGACGTCCTCAACGTCTTCCAGTGCACCGGGCTCAACGACGAGGACCGCTACTTCATGAAGGACTGCCCAGCTCAGCACGGCGACTTCTTCGAGTTCTTCGCGGAGACCGATCTACTGTGTGCGCTGTCGACCTGCCCCGGTGGGGATCTGTCCGTCCCGATGTGGGGCCCCGGCGCCCGCGACCCGATCGACGTCTGCAGTCCGCTGGGGATCGAGGTGTACCGGCCGGAAGGCGCTCTGCTCAGGAACTGGAAGCCGTCGACACGTGCGCGGTACCAGAACCTGCATGGAATGACGGCACCGACGTGGAGCGACCAATCGTAGGGGCGTGGTTCCTTGAGCGACGGCCCTGTGGAGAGACTGAAAACGAACGTGTGAGCGACTAGACTACAGGCATGACGGGCACCCGGCGCCCGCCCAGGGTGACCGAACCGGCAACGGTGCCGTGGCGCACCGCCGTCCGATCCGAGTTGTGCCTGCCGCTCGGACCGGCCAGCGCGGTCACGTCGGCGTCCATCAGCGCGCTCATCACCTGCAGACCGGTGCCAACGGCCAGCGCGAGCGGCCCCTCGTGCATGTCGCCAGCGATCTCGTTCATCGCCACGCTCACCTGCTCGGGCACGGCGAGCGCGCTCGTCTCAATCGTCTGGGTCTGATACTTCTTGGTCACGGTGGTCCCCTGTCTGCTGGGTCGTCTTTGGCGGACGCCCAACACCTACCGCAAGGCAGGCGTCAGGCGAGGGACCGCCACCTCAAGTTCCACAAGACTCGGGACAACCTCCGGATCGCCTTCACCCTGGTCTGCTCGTCGCGAAGTCCGAGATGCAGAAACCAGTTCAGGTTCACCCACGCGGAACCACGGAACCTCCCCTTCGTCCGAAGACGGGGTCGAACGACGGCTCCGACGCGGCGACGCTGGGAACGGGATGACGCAGCCAGAACTCGCTCGGGTCGGTGAGGTGCGCAACGAGCGCAACGGCCACGTCCGCCTGCAGATCCTCGAGGATCAGCGGGAACAGAATGCTGATGGTGAGAACGCGCATCTGCTCGCGCGTCGCAGTGCTCCCGTCCTAGCCTGCGTCAGGTGCGCGTCGTAGAACGCGCCCGTCTCGCCATCCCAGCACTCGCGCAACAGCGCCGCGGTGGTTGCCGACGCAAGCCTCCGACAGCACGGACAAGGAAGCGACCACGATGAACCCGTCGACCACCAACGCCCGCAGCCAGGACAGCGCCGCCGGTACGCCGCTGTCCCGGGCCAGCGTGTGCAGCGCACCGTAGGACATCGTGAAGCCCGCAAGACACAGGGCCGCGACCCCCGCCCTGGACACCCGCCGGATCCGGCGCAGCCCAAGGGGTGCGGTCGTGCCCTCGCTCACCACAGCGCCAGCTGGCCTGGCGCGAGCGATACCGCGCGGATGGTGCACCGGGGGCTGAGCCATCCCGGGTTTGGTGCGCACCTTCTTCGTTTGGGAAGGTGGCAGCCAGGCCAAGCAGATGCGACCCAGGGCTACGCCAACGTGGCCACGAACCTCGCTCGGCGTACGACGGAGATGGTGGTCAAATCGGGGCTGCGCGAGTGCTACGGGCCGCACGATGGAGCAGGTCGTGGCGCCGAAGGGTTCAGCTGGAGCAGCCTCGTGCTTGATCTGCCTGACGGGTAGCCGGCCTTGATCCCCCGCCTTTGCCACCGCGGGACCATCGCTTTCGGCGAGATGCCCGCGCCTCAATAGGCGCAACGACGCCTCAACATGCGTGGACGCCTTTGAGGCGTTCTTTCACCTCGCACAGGTGATCAAGTTCGGCTCAGAGCCAGCGGCGTACTTTGCGCTGGTAGTCGGTGTACGTCGAGCCGAACTTCTCGGTCAGGTAGGTCTCTTCCGCTTCGATCGCCAACCACCTGACGGCGAGCACAGCGAGCGGCAGGAAGACGATCGGCCACCACGTGCCGGCCACGCCCGCGCCGCCCGCGACGGCAGTGGCCAGGCCGGTGTACATCGGGTTGCGCGAGATGCGGTAGACCCCGTTGGTGATGAGCGTGGACACGGAGCGGTGCGGAACGATCGTGGTGCGATGGGTGATGACAGCGGCAACCCCCGCGAAGTTCAGCGTCAGTCCGGCGATGAGGACGGCCGCTCCGACGAAGGCGGTGGCTGGGCGACCGGGGATGTCCAGCGGCACAGAGCTCTGGAGAAACATCCCGGCGCCGAACGCGACCCCGTAGTAGGCCGGCGGCGGGATCGGGAAGACGCGGGCGCCTCTCGTGGCGGGCCGTTGATCGCTCACGTTCGGCGCGCTGACGATCATGGCTGCCACACGTGGATGACAGGGAGCGGAAGGCGCTCCGGCTCCGACGGGAACTCGTCGCCGAAGTGGTTGGCAAGCAGCGGGTGGACGACGGGGTGCAGCCGCTCCTCGGCGAAACGATCCCAGTCGTCTTCTGAGTCCCAGACGTCGATGTAGCGCAGGCCACCCTCGGGCCGCTCGACGACGACGTGGACGATCAGCCCCTTCGGTGGCTCGTGGCCGAGGCGCTCGATGACCTGTCGGTAGAAGCCGGCGTCGATCGGCACGTCCTGGGTGAAGGCGTATGTCATTTGCTCCTCCAAATTCATCCGAATATGGTTCGGATGAACTATGCTCGCCCTCGTGAAGGAAGTCAAGGGCCGGGTGTACGACAACGCCGCGCGCCAGACGCAGTCGGCGGAGACGCGCCAGCGCGTCCTCAATGCCGCGCATCAGCTGATCGCGGAACGGGGCTATCGGAAGACGACCGTCGCCGACATCGCTCTGGAGGCCGGCGTCCACATCGACACGGTCTACGCGTTGGTCGGGCGGAAGCCGGTGCTGCTACGCGAGCTGATCGAGCAAGCCGTCTCCGGGACGGATCGGGCGGTCACACCGGAGGAACGCAACTACGTTAAGGCGATCCTGGCCGAGCCCGATCCGGCTCGTAAGCTCGCCATCTACGCGCGCGCGGTGCGTCACATCCAGGCCCGGATGGCACCGCTGTTCCTTGCCCTGCGCGACGCGTCGGCGACCGAGCCCGAGGCAGGAGTCGTCTGGCGGGAGATCAGCGACCGCCGGGCCAAGAACATGCGCGACCTGGTCCGCAACCTC
>JALZKQ010000053.1 GCA_030859165.1 Actinomycetota bacterium | reverse complement strand
GGACGGCATCTGGCAGATCAACGACCTGGAGGAGTCGGGACTGCCCTACGGCATCGCCCCGATCCCGACGTTCGGTAACGAACCGGCGGTCTGGGCGAACTCGCACAACTTCTTCCTCACCTCGCAGGCCGCCGAGGAGCAGGACCGTGCCGATGCGGCGAAGACCTTCATCGGGTGGATGAGCGAGCAGTCGGCCGCCGGGTCCGACGCCGGCATGATCCCAACTCGCAACTCCGCACGCGAGCAGGACCCGTACACGGAATCGGTCCAGGCTGCACTGGCCGAGCAGACCGAGCCCCTGCGCTTCCTGCCGGCCATGCCGGGACTGGGCGAGGTCACGCCGCAGACTGTCGAGCTGGCGGTCAACGAGGCGATCCTCGCTCAGAAGCCGGCGCAGGAGGCCCTGTCGGAGGCGCAAGAGGACGATGCCCAGCTGCTCGAGGAGATCCGCGCCCGGTACGAGGCGTGACCTCGGTGCCATCCAGCACTCGGCAACGCGACCTGTCTGCCTGGCTGTTCCTGGCGCCGTACCTGGTCCTGTTCGGCACGTTCGTCCTGGCTCCCATCGGCTACGGCCTGTGGATCAGCCTGCACAGCTGGGACTGCATGCTGCCCAACAAGCCGTTCGTCGGCCTGGAGAACTACGCGAACCTGCTGGACCCCGGTTCGGTCTCCTTCGGCCCGTTCTGGGACTCGATGCGGGCAACCGGCATCTTCACCGTGGCCAGCGTCCCGCTGCTGCTGGTCGTCCCGCTGGGGGTGGCCCTGGTGATGAACGCGAACTTCCGCGGGCGAAACCTGGTGCGGGCGATCTACTTCGCCCCGTACGTGCTGGGCGTCGCGGTGATCGGTGTGGTCTGGCGATTCCTGCTGGACACCAACATCGGCGCTGTCAACGCCCTGCTCGGTGCCGTCGGCCTGCCTGCGGACACCGCCTGGCTCAGCTCGTTGCCGGCCGCCTGGGTGGCACTGGTCGGCGTGACGGTCTGGTGGACGCTCGGGTTCAACGCGGTGATCTTCCTGGCCGGTCTCCAGGACATCCCCAGGGAGCTCTACGAGGCGGCCCGGGTGGACGGTGCCAGCTCGTGGCAGGCGTTCCTCCACGTGACGCTCCCGGGCCTGCGACAGGTCACCGCCTTCGTCACGACGATCACCATCATCGCGTCTGCCAACATGTTCGGTCAGTCCTACGTCATGACCGACGGCGCTCCCGGCCAGGACACGCGCACCGCGATCTTCTACATCGCCGGGACCGGCCTGCAGAACTTCCAGATGGGCCAGGCGGCGGCGATGAGCTGGATCCTCACACTCGCCCTGGTGCTGCTGTCACTCGCGGTGTTCGCCGTGTTCCGGGACCGCTCGGGAGGGCGGTGTCGTGAAGGCACTGCGTCTTGCCGCTCTGGGGCTGTTGACCCTGCTCTTCGTCAGCCCGCTCGCCTTCATGGTGACTGACGTCGTTCAAGACCGAACGCGAGGCGGTCCGGTCGCCGCCGACCATCATTCCCGAGGAAGCCACCACCCAGGCGTACTCCCGGATCCTCGACGCGTCGGACACGCCGGTGTTCCGGTGGTTCCTCAACTCCATGCTCGCCGCATCCGCGCACTCCCTGCTGGTGGTGTCGACGGCCGCGCTGGCCGCCTACGCGCTGGCCCGGATGAACTTCCGGGGCAAGGGTCTGGTCTTCGGCGCGGTCGTGTCCACCCTGTTCGTGCCGCCGGTGATCCTGGTTATCCCCAACTACATGATCGTCGGCGACTGGTTCAACTGGCTGGACAGCCTGACGGCCATCATCGTGCCCACGGCGGCGGGCGCCTTCGGTGTCTTCTTCCTGCGCCAGTTCTTCCTCCAGCTGCCCAAGGAGCTGGAGGAGGCCGCCCTTCCTCGACGGCGCCAACCGGTGGCAGGTGTTCACCCGGGTGGTGCTGCCGCTGTCCAAGCCGGCGCTGGCGACGCTCGCCCTGCTGTCGTTCCTCACCAACTGGAACGACTTCCTGTGGCCGGTCTACGTGTTGTTCAGCCCGGAGAACCGCACCCTGCAGGCGGGCCTGGCCACCTTGCAGTCGGCCAACAGCGTGCGCTACGACCTGCTCATGGCCGCTGCGGTGGTGGCGAGCGTGCCGGTGCTGCTGCTGTTCGTCCTGGCCCAGCGCTACGTGATCGAAGGTGTCTCGCGCTCCGGCGTGAAGGGGTGGGCGACGAGGCCCGCCCGGTCCCCCGTCGTACCCTGCTGCGCGGACTGGGTCTGGTCGCCGTGGCTGCCGGTGCCCCGCTGTCCGCCGCGTGTGACTCGCCGCCTGCTTCGGAGGAGAACGACATCATGGACCTGTCCTTCGCGACGGTGCACCGCTTCCGGCCCTTCGAGCTCGTCGGGGCCGGGTTCGAGCAGGTGCGAGAGGGTGCCCAGAGCACGCTGCGGTCCCTTCGGCGGTCCGCCGAGTCACCGCCGGCACCGTTCGCCGCCGTCGAGCTGAGCGTCGTCGCGCTGGACGGCGGCGGCATCAGCGCCGGACTGTGCACCCAGGACGGCGACCACGTGGTCGCCGCCTACGACCCTCGCACCGGGAGGGCGAGCATCGAGGTGCACCGCGATGGTCGTACCACCGTCGTGACGCGGCGCAGGGTGCGACTGGAGGGGTCGTTCCGCTTCGCCTTCGCCTTGTGCGAGAACCAGGTCACGGCACTGGCCGACACCGGCGACGGGTGGCGGGCCCTGTGCACCGCCCGGGAGAAGGTCGCGCGCCTGGTCGACCTGCGCGCCCCTGCCGTCCTCGCCGCCCACACCTTCGCGTGGGGGCCGCGTCGCCCCTCCGGCGAGGTGCGGGTGCGCGACGTGCGCGCCGGTTGCTTCGGCATGGCCGGCCTGCGCGACCTGCACCTCGTACAGCACCCCGACGGCCGCCCGTACGTACGCGACGGGCTGACCTACCTCACCGCCACCTGCGCTGGTCTCGGGTTCTTCCAGCAGGCACACTGGGGGGTGTTCACCCTCGACCCGGACAGGCCTGACCGGCTGCGGCAGGTGGCGCACCTCTTCTTCGCCCGCGACGGTCTCGTGCTCGGCGACCACGCCGGTCAGGTCATCGTGGACGAGGAGGCAGGGACGTACGTCGTCGCCACCAGCTCGTGGGGCGACTTCGACTTCGACGGGGTGCACGCTCGGCACACCACGACGACGGACGACGTCCTGCACGGCGTGCACGTGCTGAACACCGAGCCGCTCGACCTGCCCACCCGGGCAGGAGCGTGGGACCCCGCGCTGACCCGCATTGACGGGCGCTGGCACGTGGGGTTCGTCGAGAGCCCGTCGCAGGACCCGTTCGACTTCCACCCCGCCCTCGCGGTCGGGCCCGAGGGCGCCGACCACGCGACCGGCCTGGAGCTCGTCGGTGCGGACGTGACCGTCTCCCAGTGCGAGGGGCCCATCCTGGCGCAGGTCGACGGGCGGTGGTGGTTGCTGGCCAGCGACGGTGACCGCAAGGAGTACCGTGTCTACGACCTGTCCGTACGCTTGGCCGGGACGCTGGATGCCCCGTACGGGACGAACATCCCGCATCCGCAGCTCCTCGCGCGCCCCGGCGGCGGGTGGCTGCTGCTGACCTTCGACGGCACCGGGTACGACGACAAGGTGCTGGGCTACGGGAGCCACGGCGACGTCCTGGTGATGGCCTCGCAGGGGGCGACCTAGAATCAGTCGGTGCCCTGCCCCGCTGTGCTCGTCGACGGACTCGTCATGACCTACGGCGAGGTCATCGCCGTCGACCGCCTCGACCTGCAGGTCGCGCCCGGCACCGTCACCGCCGTCCTCGGGCCGAACGGTGCCGGCAAGACGACCACCATCGAGACCTGCGAGGGCTACCGGCGCCCGCAGGCGGGCACCGTCCGCGTCCTGGGCCTGGACCCCCGGCGCGAGCGTCGCCGACTGGGCCCCCGGGTCGGCGTCATGCTGCAGAACGGCGGCTCGTGGTCCGGCGCCCGCGCCGGCGAGATGCTGCGACACATCGCCGCCCTGCACGCCCATCCGCTCGACGTGGCCCTGCTGGTCGAACGCCTCGGGCTCGGCTCCTGCGGACGGACCCCGTACCGGCGACTGTCGGGGGGCCAGCAGCAGCGCCTGGGCCTGGCGATGGCCGTGGTGGGTCGTCCCGAGCTGGTCTTCCTCGACGAGCCCACCGCCGGCCTGGACCCGCAGGCCCGCCACAACGCCTGGGACCTCGTGCGCGAGCTGCGCGACAGCGGCGTCACCGTCGTGCTGACGACGCACTACATGGACGAGGTGGAGCGCCTCGCCGACCAGGTACACGTGATCGACCACGGACGACTGGTGGCATCCGGCTCCCCCGCCACCCTGACAGCCCGCGGGTCGGAGAACACGATCCGTCTCCGGGCACGTCCCGGGCTCGACTTGACCCGGCTGGTCAGTGCACTGCCCGACGACGCAGACGCGCAGGAGGTGGCGCCGGGCAGCTACGTCGTGTCCGGCAAGGTCGACCCGCAGACACTGGCGACGCTGACCTCCTGGTGCGCCGCCGAGGGCCTGCTGCCGGAGTCCCTGCACGTCGAGCGCCGGACCCTCGAGGACGTCTTCCTCGACCTGACCGGACGGGGGCTGCGCCCGTGAGCACGTCCCTCACGCCTGCCCCCGGCTCGGCCCCCCTGGCGCGGATGGTGACCTCGCAGGCGTTGCTGGAGACCCGCCTGCTGCTGCGCAACGGCGAGCAGCTCCTGCTCGCCGTCGCCATCCCGCTGCTGGTGCTGGTGGGCGGCCGGCAGGCCGGATCGCTGCTCGACATCGGCGCCGGCCGCCGCATCGACGTCCTCACCCCCGGCGTGATCGCCCTGGCTGTCATGTCCACCTCGTTCACGTCCGTGGCCATCGCCACCGGCTTCGAGCGCCGGTACGGCGTGCTGAAGCGGCTCGGCGCCTCCCCGCTTCCCCGGTCGGGGTTGCTCGCCGGCAAGCTCGCCGGCGTCCTGCTGGTCGAGGCGCTCCAGCTCGCGATCCTGTGCAGCGTCGCGGCCGGCCTCGGCTGGCGGCCGTCGGGCGGGATCACGACGGTGCTCGGGGCAGTGGTCCTGGTCCTGCTCGGCTCCGGCGCCTTCGCCTCGCTGGCGCTGCTGATGGCCGGGACCCTGCGTGCCGAGGCCACGCTCGCTGCCGCGAACCTCGTCTACCTGCTGCTGCTCGTCGCCGGAGGCGTGGTCGTGCCGCTGGCCCGCTACCCCGAGTCGGTCTCCGCCCATCTCGAGCTGCTGCCGTCGGGCGCGCTCGCCGAGGGTCTGCGCGACGTGCTGACCGGAGCCGGCCCCGGGATGCTGCACGTCGTGGTCCTGCTGGCGTGGACAACGATCGGCACCCTGCTCGCCGTCCGAACGTTCCGCTGGGAGTGACGTCGGCCATGACGACGCCTGTTGGTCCGGCCCGCCGGGTCTGGTACCCGACCCCGACGCTCGCCCTGCGGCTGGCCTACGCCTCGCTCGTGGCCAACACTGTCATCGTGCTCACCGGCGGGGCGGTGCGCCTCACCGGCTCGGGGCTGGGCTGCCCGACCTGGCCGCGCTGCACCGAGCAGTCGTTCGTGCCGCACGGCGAGCTGGGGATCCACGGCGCCATCGAGTTCGGGAACCGGCTGCTGACGTACGTGCTCGTCGCGGTCGCGGTCGCCACCTGGGTGACGCTCTGGCGGCTGCGACCTACCCGAGCGTCGCTGCGCCACGTCGCCACTGTGCTCGTGCTCGGCATCCCGCTGCAGGCGGTGATCGGCGGCGTCACGGTGCTCACCGACTTGAACCCGTGGGTGGTCGCGCTGCACCTGCTGGTCTCGATGGGGCTGATCAGCGTGTCGGTGCTGCTGGTCCACCGCCTCCGTGCGGGCGACCGGCCGACGACACCGACGCTCGGCCCGCGGCTGACCTGGTTGGTCCGCGCGACGTACGTCCAGGTCTGGGTAGTGCTGTACCTGGGGACCGTCGTCACCGGCAGCGGGCCGCACGCAGGTGACCTGGAGTCCCCGCGCAACGGACTGGACCCCTCGGCGTGGAGCCACGTGCATGCCGCGGCCGTCTACCTGCTCGTCGCGCTCACCGTCGGCTGCGTGCTCGCGCTCCGCGACGCCGACGCGCCCGCGGGCGTCCTGCGCGCAGCCTGGCTGCTGCTCGGTGTCGAGCTCGCCCAGGGGGTCGTCGGCGTCGTGCAGTACGGCACCGGTCTGCCCGCTGCACTGGTGTGGCTGCACCTGCTCGGCGCCTGTCTCCTGGTCGTCGCCGCCACGGACCTGCTGCTGCGGACCCGGGTGCGAGGCGGGGTGCCCGATCCGCCGGCGGCCTGGGTCCGCGACCGGGCGTACGGGTGAGCGACCACCGACGGGTGCCGCCGGCCCCCCTCGGCTGCTGGGTGGACCGACCTGATCATCGCCTGCGGGCTGGTTTCCGCGGCCCTCGGCGGGGTGCTGGCCCTCGGGGCGGGCTCAACGAAGCAGCGGGTCGATGGCCACCGCGACGAACAGCAGCGCCAGGTAGGCGTTCGAGCCGTGGAACAGCTGCATCGGTGCGAGCGCGACCAGGTCGACAGGGTCGTCGCCACCGAGCTGCGCACTCCTGTGCTTCAGCAGGTGAGCCTGCGCGAGGAACGCCGCGCCGAGCACGATCGCGGCGCAGACGTAGAACGGCCCCATGTCGGCGACCGGCCACAGCAGCAGCGAGGTGGCGACCATGACGTAGGAGTAGGCCACGATCCGGCGGGCCACCTCGCGCGTGGTCGCGACCGCGGGAAGCATCGGGACGCCGGCAGCGACGTAGTCCTCGCGGTACCGGATCGCCAACGACCAGAAGTGCGGAGGCGTCCAGAAGAAGACGATCATGAACAGCACGACCGGTGTCCAGGCGAGCTCCCCGGTGACGGCGGTCCACCCGATCAGCGCAGGAAAGCAGCCCGCCGCTCCGCCCCACACGATGTTCTGCGAGGTGCGCCGCTTGAGCAGCATCGTGTAGCCGACGACGTAGAAGACGTTGGCCGCGAGCGCCAGCACGGAGGACAGCCAGTTGACCAGCAGGCCGAGCCAGAGCGTCGAGACGACGCCGAGCGCCAGCCCGAAGACCAGTGCCGAGCGGGTCGAGACCTGGTGCCGCGGCAACGGGCGCCGGCGGGTCCGCCGCATCCGCTGGTCGATGTCGGCGTCGAGCACGCAGTTCAGCGCGTTGGCGCTGCCCGCCGACAGGGTGCCGCCGACCACGGTCGCGACCACGAGCCACCAGCCGGGGACGCCCTGGGCTGCGAGGAACATCACCGGCACCGTCGTGAGCAGCAGCAGCTCGATGATGCGCGGCTTGGTGAGCGCGACGAACGCGAGCACGACGTCACGTCCGGGGCGCCGTTCGAGCGTCGGACCGGACGTGACCTCGACGGCGATGTCGCCGTCGAGATCGAGCTGTGGGTCGAGCGCCGTCACGGTCACCTCTCGCGACTCGATGGGAGCTTCGCCGGCCGCCACGGGCAGGAGAGCGCCTGGCTGGTCAGACGCCGTGCGAGTCTAGTCGCCGCATTCGTACGTCCGCCGGCGGTGCTGCTGAGTCGCGGGACTGGCCACCACCGGGTTAATTGCCGGGCGTCCCCGCGGCCATAGGTTCGTTGCCGGGACGCCCAGCAACGAAACGGTTCCGTCGTGATGCCACCCACCAGGGTCCGGCCCGGTGGCTGGGTGCGATCACGACGACGCGCGATCGGTCGACGCCGCTGGGGCCAGCGTGACCGACCGGCCCGCAAGACGCCAGGCAGCGGTCCTGGCCAACCGACCCGACCAGCGTGGCAGCCAGGCACTAGTAGGCTCCGACGTGACCAGGCTCGCCACTGTGCGCGAACCGCCGACATCCAACGCCCATGGACCCACCTGCCCGATGACCACGCCCATCAGCGCCGAATCAAGGGAGCAGCCGAGACCGTGACCACCTCACCTAACCAGCCCGGCGAGAACGGGTCCGACGGCTACGCCGCACTCTCCTGGACCGACCTGGACCGCCGTGCCGTGGACACCGTCCGGACCCTGGCGATGGACGCCGTGCAGAAGGTCGGAAACGGTCACCCCGGGACCGCGATGAGCCTGGCACCCGCGGCGTACCTGATCTACCAGAAGTTGATGCGTCACGATCCCAACGACCCGCACTGGATCGCCCGCGACCGCTTCGTGCTGTCGTGCGGTCACTCCAGCCTCACCCAGTACATCCAGCTCTACCTCGCCGGCTACGGGCTCGAGCTGGCGGACCTCGCGTCGCTGCGCACCTGGGCCAGTCTGACCCCTGGCCACCCCGAGTACCGGCACACCGAGGGGGTGGAGGTGACGACCGGTCCGCTGGGGCAGGGCGTGGGAAATGCCGTGGGTCTCGCCATCGCGGCGCGGCGCCAGCACGGCCTGCTGGACCCCGACACTCCCCTGGGCGAGAGCGTCTTCGACCACCACGTGTTCGTGATCGCCTCCGACGGCGACCTGCAGGAGGGCGTCGCCTCGGAGGCGTCGTCGCTGGCCGGGCACCAGCAGCTGGGCAACCTCACGCTGCTGTGGGACGACAACCGGATCTCCATCGAGGACGACACCGCGGTCGCGTTCAGCGAGGACCCGGCAGCCCGGTACGCGGCGTACGGCTGGCACGTGCAGACCATCGACTGGACCCACGACGGGACCCGGTACGAGGAGGACGTGCAGGCGCTGTACGACGCCTACGTCGCTGCCCGTGCGGACACCGACCGGCCGAGCTTCATCCAGCTCCGGACCATCATTGCCTGGCCCGCGCCCGGCAAGCAGAACACCGGCAGCGCGCACGGATCGGCGCTGGGCGCCGACGAGGTCGCCGCGACCAAGAAGATCCTCGGGCTGGACCCGGAGCAGTCCTTCGCGGTGCCCGACGACGTGCTGGCGCACACGCGGCGCGCTCGCGAGCGTGGGCAGGCCGCTGGCCAGGCCTGGGACGAGCGGTACGCCTCCTGGGCGGACGCCAATCCCGAGCGCGTACCACTGCTGCACCGCCTGCGTGAGCGCCGGCTGCCGGACGGGTGGCGCGACGCGCTGCCGAGGTTCGAGGCCAGCGAGGACGGGATGGCCACCCGCAAGGCATCCGGCGAGGTGCTGAGCGCCCTGGCCCCGGTACTCCCGGAGCTGTGGGGGGGCTCGGCTGACCTGGCAGGTTCCAACAACACGACGCCCAAGGGCCAGGCATCGTTCAACTCGCCGGCCAACTCCACCAAGATGTTCGAGGCCGACTGGTTCGGCCGGGTGCTGCACTTCGGCGTCCGCGAGCACGGCATGGGCGCGGTGCTCAACGGTATCTGCGTGCACGGCACCACCCGTCCGTACGGCGGCACGTTCCTCGTCTTCAGCGACTACATGCGCCCGTCGGTGCGGCTGGCCGCGCTGATGGAGCTGCCGGTCACGTACGTGTGGACGCACGACTCGATCGGGCTCGGTGAGGACGGACCGACCCACCAGCCGGTCGAGCACCTCGCGTCGTTGCGCGCGATCCCCGGCCTGGACGTGGTCCGTCCGGCCGACGCCAACGAGACGGTGGCCGCCTGGGCAACCGTGCTGGAGCACACCGACCGACCGGCCGGTCTGGCGCTGACCCGCCAGGAGGTGCCGACCTTCCCCCGCGGCGAGGAGGGGTTCGCCTCCGTCGACGGTGTGGCCAGAGGCGCGTACGTGCTCGTCGACGTCGACGGCGGCACCCCGGACGTCGTGCTGATCGGCACCGGCTCGGAGGTGCAGCTCGCGGTCCGGGCGCGTGAGCAACTGGCTGCGGACGGCATCCACGCCCGGGTGGTGTCGATGCCGTGCCGGGAGTGGTTCGACGCCCAGCCCGCCGAGTACCGCGACGACGTCGTGCCTCCAGCGGTGCGGGCACGGGTCGCCGTCGAGGCCGGCGTCGGGCAGGGTTGGCGTGACGTGATCGGTGATGCCGGGCGCTTCGTCGGCCTCGAGCACTACGGGGCCTCGGCTGACTACGAGACGCTGTACCACGAGTTCGCGATCACGGCGGAGGCGGTCGCCCGGGCGGCCCGCGACAGCCTGCTGGAGGCCGACCGGCTCGGCGGCGCACCGGTCGCGGTCCACGTGCGACCCTCTGGCCCGGTGGGTCCGGGCGACAACCCGGACGCGCCGACCCACCCGGAGAACCCGTGAGCCGGAGTCCACGGACCCGGTCCGACCGAAAGCTACGGAGACCCAGATGAACGACCACCTCACCGCCCTGTCCGACGCCGGCGTCTCGATCTGGCTCGACGACCTGTCCCGGGACCGCATCGCCACGGGCAATCTCGCCGACCTGGTGAAGACCCGATCCGTCGTCGGAGTCACGACCAACCCGACGATCTTCGCCGCCGCCCTGTCCCAGGGCGAGCGGTACGAGGCCCAGGTCCGTGAGCTGGCCGCCTCCGGGGCGAGCGTGGACGACGCGATCTTCGTCATCACCACCACCGACGTCCGTGACGCCTGCGACGTGCTCGCCCCGGTGTTCGACGCCACCGGGAGGGTCGACGGGCGCGTGTCGATCGAGGTCGACCCCGGGGCCGCCCACGACACGCGGGAGACGGTCCGACAGGCCAGGAAGCTGTGGGCCGCCGTGGACCGGGAGAACGTGTTCATCAAGATTCCGGCCACGCTCGAGGGCCTGCCGGGGATCACCGAGGTCATCGCCGATGGAATCAGCGTCAACGTGACGCTGATCTTCGCGCTCGAGCGCTACCACGGCGTCATGGACGCCTACCTCAGCGGGCTGGAGCAGGCGGCGGCCGCCGGTCACGACCTGTCCCGCATCCACTCGGTCGCCTCGTTCTTCGTCAGCCGGGTCGACAGCGAGGTCGACAAGCGCCTCGACGCGATCGGCACCGAGGCGGCGAAGGCCCTCAAGGGCAAGGCCGCCGTCGCCAACGCACGGCTGGCCTACGAGGCGTACGAGCAGGTCTTCGGCTCCCCACGCTTCGAGGCCCTCGCGGCGAAGGGAGCCAACCGGCAGCGCCCGCTGTGGGCGTCGACCGGCGTCAAGGACCCGAGCTACCCGGACACCATGTACGTCACCGAGCTCGTGGTCGCCGACACCGTCAACACGATGCCGGAGAAGACGCTGGACGCGGTGGCCGACCACGGCGAGATCACCGGCGACACTGTCACCGGCCGCTACGACGGTGCGCGCGGCGTGCTCCAGTCCATCTCCGCCCAGGGGATCTTCTACGACGACGTCGTCGCAGTGCTCGAGACCGAGGGCGTGGACAAGTTCGCTGCCTCGTGGTCCGAGCTCGCCGAGACGGTCCGGGCCGAGCTCGGCCGGGCGCGGTCGTGACGGCCTGGAACACCACCGCGGACCCGGCCACCGGTTACGAGCTGACCTTCGGCTACCGAGACCAGGAGGCCTACGCCGCCGTAGTGCGACGCCTGGTCTCAGACCGGGTCGCGAGCAAGATCGGCGACAAGGACCCGACCCTGTGGGGACCTGAGGCCACGCCGGAGGCCTCCAAGCGGCTCGGGTGGGTCGACCTCGTCGAACACTCCCGGCCACTGGTCGACCAGGTGTCCGCACTGCGCCAGGAGCTGCTCGGACAGGGTCTCGACCACGTCGTCCTCTGCGGCATGGGCGGTTCCTCGCTGGCCCCGGAGGTCATCAGCCGCACCGCCGGCGTCGAGCTGACCGTGCTGGACTCCTCCGACCCCGACTACGTGCGCTCGGCGCTCGGCGACCGTCTCGACAGCACGGTCCTGGTCGTCTCCAGCAAGTCTGGCGGCACCGTGGAGACCGACAGTCAGAAGCGAGCGTACGAGAAGGCGTTCCACACCGCCGGCCACGACCCGGCCGACCATGTCGTCGTGGTGACCGATCCCGGTTCGCCGTTGCAGGCGGAGGCGGCCGGGGCGGGCTACCGGGTGTTCGAGGCAGACCCGACCGTGGGTGGTCGCTACTCCGCGCTGACCGCCTTCGGCCTCGTCCCTTCCGGACTGGCCGGGGCCGACATCGGCGCCCTGCTCGACGAGGCCGCCGCCATCGGCCCGGCCCTTCGGGCCGACTCCCCCGACAACCCGGCACTTCGCCTGGGCGGCCTGCTCGGGCTCGCCGCCACCTCCGGCGTCGACAAGGTGGTGCTGGCCGACGCGGGCACGTTCATCGTCGGCTTCGGCGACTGGGTCGAGCAGCTGATCGCCGAGTCCACCGGCAAGCTCGGCCGGGGCATCCTGCCGGTGGTCGTGGAGGGCACGGACGCCCCCAACTTCGACCCCAGCACGATCGACGGTGCGCTGGTCTCCATCGGGGCGGACTTCGTGTTCGACACGCTGCGACCCGCGTCGGGGTACGGCGCGGCTGTCGACGCACCGCTCGGAGCCCAGATGCTGCTGTGGGAGTACGCCGTCGCGGTCGCCGGTCAGATCGTCGGGATCAACCCCTTCGACCAGCCGGACGTGGAGAGTGCCAAGTCAGCCGCACGGGGCCTGCTCGACGCCGACGGTGACCGGCCCGCACCGGCGTTCACCGACGGCGCGGTGCAGGTGCACGGAAGCGACAGCCTGCTGCCCGACGGTACGGACTCCCTCACCGGCGCCCTGCGCGCGCTGCTCGACCGGCTCGACGTCGCGACCGGGTACGCCGCCGTCATGGCCTACCTCGACCGTGACGCCGACGCGGCGATGGAGCAGGTACGCCCCCTCCTGGCGCGGCGTACCAGCCGGCCCACCACGTTCGGCTGGGGACCGCGCTTCCTGCACTCGACCGGGCAGTTCCACAAGGGCGGACCAGCCGTGGGCGTCTTCCTCCAGGTCACCGGCGAGCCGCAGGAGGACCTCGAGGTGCCGGGGCGCGGGTTCAGCTTCGGGGAGTTCATCGCCGCCCAGGCGATCGGGGACGGCTCGGTGCTCGCCGAGCACGGACGTCCGGTGCTGCGGCTGCACCTCACCGACCGAGCGGCCGGCATCGCCCAGCTCATCGACGCGCTGCGATGACCGAGCCTGCGCTCAACCCGCTACGCGACCCGCAGGACCGTCGACTGCCGCGGATCGCGGGTCCCAGCAGCCTGGTGATCTTCGGGGTGACCGGCGACCTGTCGCGCAAGAAGCTGATGCCCGCGGTGTACGACCTGGCCAACCGAGGACTGCTACCGCCAGGCTTCTCACTCGTCGGCTTCGCTCGCCGGGACTGGGTCGACGAGGACTTCGCCCAGGTGGTGCACGACGCCGTCAAGGAGCACGCCCGCACCCCGTGGCGCGAGGAGGTCTGGAACCAGCTTGCGGAGGGCTTCCGGTTCGTGCCCGGAGAGTTCGACGACGACGGCGCCTTCCAGCGGCTCAAGGCCACGATCGCCGAGCTCGACGAGATGCGCGGCACCGGCGGCAACTACGCGTTCTACCTGTCGATCCCGCCCAAGTTCTTCGCTGCGGTCGTCGGCCAGCTCAAGGAGCACGGTCTCGCGCAGGGCACCGGGGCGTCCTGGCGGCGCGTGGTCGTGGAGAAGCCCTTCGGTCGCGACCTGAGCACGGCCCGCCAGCTGAACGAGGTCGTCTCGGAGGTCTTCCCGGCCGAGTCGGTCTTCCGGATCGACCACTACCTCGGCAAGGAGACGGTGCAGAACATCCTCGCCTTCCGGTTCGCCAACGCCATGTTCGAGCCGGTGTGGAACTCCAACTACGTCGACCACGTGCAGATCACCATGGCCGAGGACATCGGGATCGGTGGGCGGGCCGGCTACTACGACGGGATCGGTGCCGCCCGCGACGTCATCCAGAACCACCTGCTGCAGCTGATGGCTCTGGTGGCGATGGAGGAACCGATCGCCTTCGACGCCCACAGCCTGCGCATCGAGAAGCAGAAGATCCTGTCGGCGGTCGCACTGCCCGAGCGTCTCGACCTGCACACCGCGCGCGGCCAGTACGCGGCCGGCTGGCAGGGCGGGACCCCGGTCAAGGGCTACCTCCAGGAGCAGGACATCGCCGCCTCCTCGACGACCGAGACGTACGCGGCACTGCGCCTCGACGTGGAGACCCGACGCTGGGGCGGGGTGCCGTTCTACCTGCGGACCGGCAAACGCCTGGGTCGACGGGTCACCGAGGTGGCGGTGACGTTCAAGCGTGCGCCCCACCTGCCGTTCAGCGAGACCGCGACGGAGAGCCTGGGACACAACGCGCTGGTGATGCGGATCCAGCCGGACGAAGGGGTCACCCTGCGCTTCGGGGCGAAGGTTCCCAGTACCGGGTCGGCCACCGAGCTGCGAGACGTCAACATGGACTTCGCCTACGGCGGTGCGTTCGTCGAGTCGAGCCCTGAGGCGTACGAGCGGCTCATCCTCGACGTGCTGCTGGGCGATCCCCCGCTGTTTCCGCGACACGAGGAGGTCGAGCTGTCGTGGCGGATCCTCGACCCGGTGATCGGGCACTGGACCACCCAGGGACGCCCCGAGCAGTACGACTCCGGCGGCTGGGGGCCGACCTGCGCGCAGGAGATGCTCGCTCGCGACGGCCGCACCTGGAGACGCCCGTGAAGTTCGACCTGATCGACACCGACGCCTCACGGATCGCCGCCTCGCTGGTCAGGGCCCGGCGCGCCGCCGGGAGCCCGGCCATGGGCATGGTGCTGACCCTCGTGGTGGTGACCGACGAGTCCCACGCGTCCTCGGCGATGAAGGCGGCCGCGGAGGTGTCGGCCGAGCACCCGGCCCGCATCCTGGGCGTCATCCGACGCAAGGCCGCCGGTCCGATCCGGCTGGACGCCTCGGTGCGGGTCGGCCAGAGCACGTCGGGGGAGTCGGTGGTGCTGCGGCTGTCCGGTGACCTGGTCGATCACGCCGACTCCGTGGCCCTCCCCCTGCTGCTGCCCGACTCCCCCGTGGTGCTGTGGTGGCCGCACGACGCCCCGAGCCCCATGGCCGACGACCCGCTGGGGGCGCTCGCCCAGCGTCGGATCAGCGACTCGGCGGCCTGCCGCAACAAGCACGCGGCGCTGCTGGCCCAGGCCCGCCAGTACGTCGCCGGCGACACCGACCTCGCGTGGACCCGGCTGACCCCGTGGCGTGGCCTGCTGGCGGCTGCCCTGGACCAGCACCCTGTCACCGTGCAGGCCGCCGAGGTCCGTGCCGAGCGCAGCAACCCCAGCGCTGACCTGCTGGTCTCCTGGCTGGCCAGCAGGCTGGAGGTGGCCGTGACCCGGCGCAACTCCCGCGGTCCCGGGCTCACCCAGGTCCGGCTGCTGACCCGGCACGGCGACATCGCGATCACCCGGCCGTCGGGCCGTTCGGCCGTCTTCAGCATCCCCGGCGAGGCGGACCGGCCGGTGGCGCTGGAGCGACGCACCACCGCGGAGCTCATGGCCGAGGAGCTGCGCCGCCTCGACGAGGACGAGGTGTACGCCGAGGCGGTCCGGACTCTCGCCGAGGGTGAGCCCGTGTCCGGTGGGAGGGCCGCCAGGTGAGTTCGCAGTCCGGGTCGGTGCACCCCGGCCCCGAGGAGCTCGCCACGGCTGTTGCTGCCGAGCTGCTGGAGCTGCTGGCCCGGATCCAGGAGTCCGGGCGGGAGCCGGCGATCGTGCTGACCGGGGGCACGGTGGCCGACCGCATCCATCGCGCGGTCGCCACTGCACCCGCCCGCGCGGGCGTCGACTGGTCATCCGTGCACGTGTGGTGGGGCGACGAGCGCTTCGTCGCCTCCGGTGACAGCGACCGCAACGAGACCCAGGCCCGGGGGGCGTTGCTCGACCAGGTGCCGCTGAAGCCGGGTCACGTGCACCCGATGGCGGCCGCGGACGCGGCGCCGGACGTCGAGCACGCCGCGGCCGACTACGCCCGGGAGCTCGGCGAGGCCGCCGGCGGTGCGGTGTCCCCCGTGTTCGACCTGGTAATGCTCGGAGTGGGCGAGGACGGCCACGTCGCGTCCCTGTTTCCCGGACATGCCGGCCTGGCGGCTCCCGGAGTGACGGTCGGGGTGCACGACTCCCCCAAGCCGCCCCCGGAGCGGGTCTCGTTGACGTTCCAGGCGCTCAACCGCGCCCGCGAGGTGTGGTTTGTGGCCGCAGGCGAGGGTAAGGCGTGGGCGGTTAGGCAGGCACACCACACGGGGGACGACGTGTCCGACGTCCCCGCACGCGGTGTGCGGGGGCTGGAGCGAACCCGCTGGTGGCTGGACGCTGCCGCGGCCTCACGACTCGGGTAACCGGCGCTAGAAGACGACCTCGCCGCGCTGGCGGCGGTCACGCAGCAGCTGCAGCGCCTCGTCGAGGATCTCCGCTGCCTCGATGTCGGAGCGTCGCTCCTTGACGTACGCCAGGTGGGTCTTGTACGGCTCGACCTTGGGAGTCGGTGGCGGGTTGCTCTGGTCCTGGCTGGCGGGCAGACCGCACCGCGGACAGTCCCAGGTCTGCGGTATCACCGCATCAGCCGCGAAGCTCGGCTGCGTGTGGTGGTGCTTCGCGCAGTAGTACGAGACC
>JALZKQ010000049.1 GCA_030859165.1 Actinomycetota bacterium | reverse complement strand
TAGCGTCAGGCACGTCGAGGTCTTCCAGATGGGCAGCGTGAGAACTCCCATCATCGGAAGGCCTCGACGCCTATCCGGCGATCGACGCGCCGACCCGCTCTACACCCTCAACTGTGAAGAGCCGGTTTCGGCGTCGTGGGGGCCACCCTCACTCAGCAGGCCGCTGAGCCGGTTTGCTCGTGGCGGGAAGTCTGCGCCGTCGTACCCGCTGATCTCCTCCAGCCTCCACCACCGGTGCCCGTGCTCGGCACGTAGCTACTCGTCGCTGAGCTGACCGCGTGGCACGAACGCGGGCCCACGTACGAGGAAGTAGTCGTCGATACGCTGTGGAACCCCGGCGCATGGCCTGGAGAAACGACGACATGGTGCCACACACATTGGGGTGGTTCGGCGGACAGCTCGAGCCAGGTCTCCTCGACCAGCTCGCGCCTCAGCGCCCGCGGCGGTGGACTCGGTGCGTTCGGGCCCGCCGTCGGTGCAGTCCAGACCTCATCCCCTCCTGGCGAACGATGAAGCGGGACAGCAGCACCCGCTGGGCGTCGTCGACTATCACCGCCCGGACAGACCGGCGCAGACGTGGTTCGCGCATCGCCGAAGGGTACGCGCACGAGAATGCGCGGATGGGCGCACGAGAACGCGCGGATGGGCGACGTGCTCAGGCCACCAGCAGGGTGACCGTCTCGGCGACACAGGCGGGCTTGGTCGCCCCCTCGATCTCGATGGTCCAGCGCCACGCCACCTGCATCCCCTGCGGACCCGGTGTCGCTTCCAGCACCTCCACGCCGGCCCGGATGCGGGCACCCACCGGCACTGGTTGCGGGAAGCGGACCTTGTTGGTGCCGTAGTTGATGCCCATCGTGATGCCGTCGAGTCGGAACAGCTTCGCCCCGAGCCCCGGGATCAACGCCAGCGTCATGTAGCCGTGCGCGATCGTGCCGCCGAGGGGACCGGCCGCAGCCCGCTCGGCATCGACGTGGATCCACTGGTGGTCGTCGGTCGCGTCGGCGAAGAGGTTCACCTGTTCCTGAGTGATCTGCTGCCACTGTGTGTGCCCGAGGTGTTCGCCCACGGCCGCGGCGACGTCGTCGAGTCCGTCGAAGATGCGCATGCGTCTCAGTCCCTCGGTCCGCCGGCGACGTACAGCACCTGACCGGACACGAAGCCGGCCCCCTCGCTGACGAGGAACGACGCCGTGTGCGCGATGTCCTCGGGGTAGCCGGGCCGCTGCACCGGAATGGTCTGCGCGGTGGCTGCCTTGAACGCCTCGAAGTCCACGCCGATGCGGGCCGCGGTCGCCGCGGTCATGGCGGTCACGATGAAGCCCGGGGCGATCGCGTTGGCGGTGATCCCGAACTTGCCGAGCTCGATCGCGAGCGTCTTGGTGAAGCCCTGGAGACCGGCCTTGGCGGCGGCGTAGTTGGCCTGACCCCGGTTGCCGAGCGCGGACGTGCTGGACAGGTTGACGATCCGTCCGTACCCGGCTCGGGTCATGTACGCCTGCGCGGCCCGGCTCATCAGGAACGAGCCCCGCAGGTGCACGCTCATCACGGTGTCCCAGTCGTCGACGCTCATCTTGAACAGCAGGTTGTCGCGCAGCACCCCGGCGTTGTTGACCAGCACGGTCGGCTCGCCGAGGTCTGCGGCGATGCGCTCGACGGCCGCGGTGACCGACGCCTCGTCGGCCACGTCAGCACCCACGGCGAGGGCCCGCCCGCCGGCCCCGGCGATGGCGTCGACGGTGCCGGCGCAAGCCGCCTCGTCAAGATCGAGGACACCCACCTGCATGCCGTCGGCGGCCAGACGTACGGCGACGGCTGCGCCGATCCCGCGGGCGGCACCCGTCACGATCGCGGTGCGCTGGCTCGACTCAGGCATGCACGTGCTCCTCGGATGGGAACCAGGTCGGTGGCGACTAAGCGCTTGCTTAGTCCGCTGCGTGCAGTCTGCCACGCGTGAACGCTGGGACGCCAGCGCGCGGCAGTCTGCCAGACTCGCCGGGTGCGCCACCTCTACGACTGCCCGCTGCGCTGGGCCGACATGGACTCCCTCGGTCACGTCAACAACGTCGTGTACGTCGACTACCTGCAGGAGGCGCGGGTGGACATGATGCGCATCCACGCGCCAGGCCCGGCGGCGGCCGAGCTGGCGGAGGGCGTCGTGGTGGTCGGCCATGAGCTCGAGTACGTCAGCCCGCTGGTCTTCAGCCCTGAACCGGTGCGTATCGAGTCGTGGGTGGAGCAGGTTCGCGCCGCGTCGTTCCGGCTCGGCTACGAGGTGGTGGCCGCCGGCCCGGACCGCCGGGTGTACCTGCGGGCTAGCTCGTTGCTCGCTCCGTTCTCGTTCGGCGACGATCGTCCGCGGCGGATCCGCGAGGACGAGCGTGCGGCCCTGGCCGGGTACGCGGGGGAGCCCGTCGTCGAACGGAGTCCGTGCAGCAGCGTCCGCGACCTGCGCGGGTCCGTGCGGACGCACACGTACTCGTGCCGGGTTCGGTGGAGCGACATCGACTCCTACGGCCACGTGAACAACGTGAAGTACGTCGAGTACTACCAGGAGGCGCGGATCGCGTTCATCTCGTCGCTGGGGTCCGGCGCACCGGGCGTGGGCACGGTCGGCGGTTTCGTCGTGGCCCGCTTCGACGTCAACTACCTGCGCCCGATCGCGTTCCGTCTGGAGCCGGTGCAGGTCAGCACGTGGCTCACCCGGATCGGCCGCTCCTCCTACGAGCTGCAGGCGGCTGTGCACGACGAGGAGACGATGTTCGCGACGTCGAGGGCGGTACTGGTCGGCTTCGACCCGGCCGCCGGACGGTCGCGACCGCTCACCGAAGCCGAGCGGGACAGCTTCGAGTCCGTGCGCGTCACGCCCTGAGCACAGCCGCTACGGTCGGCGGGTGTGTGCGCGGACGCGGTACCGCTCGTCGGTCGAGGACAGTGCGCGCTGGGACGGCTTCGCCCTGCGCCACAGCGACATCGTCATCAGCGCGCCGTCGAAGTCGGGCACGACCTGGACGCAGATGATATGCGCACTGCTGGTGCTCGGCACCAGCAGCCTCCCGGCGCCACTGACCACGCTGTCACCGTGGCTGGACATGCTGGTGCGTCCCGCCGACGAGGTGTACCGCCGGCTGGACGCGCAGCGTCACCGCCGCTTCGTCAAGACGCACACGCCGCTGGACGGACTGCCGCGCGTGGACGGCGTGACGTACCTGGCGGTGGGCCGTGACCCTCGCGACGTCGCCGTGTCCCTGCACCACCAGAGCGGGAACCTCGACCGCGCCCGTGTCCGGCGGTTGACCGGCGCGCCGGAGCCGGCGGCCGGGGCGGCACCGGCCAGCAGCGACGAGCGGAGCAGCCTGCTGCGGTGGATGACCGCTGACGACCCGCCGGTCGAGGACCTGTGCACGTTGCGCGGTCTGGCCTGGCAGCAGCAGGTTGCGTGGTCCCGGCGTGACGATCCGTCGGTCGTGTTCGTCCACTACGCCGACCTGGCGCATGACCTCGAGGCCGAGATGCGACGCCTGGCCACCAGTCTGGACATCGACGTGCCCGAGCGTCGCTGGTCCGAGCTGGTCGAGGCCGCGACGTTCGAGCGGATGCGCGAGCGGGCCGACGAGCTGGTACCCGACGAGCGTCAGAGGCTGATGAAGGACAACCGCCGGTTCTTCCGCAGCGGCACGTCCGGGGGGTGGCGCGAGTGGTTCACACCGCAGGACGAGGCAGCGTACGACAGGCGTGTCGCGCTCCTGATGGGACCCGACCTCGCGTACTGGGTGCACCACGGCGGGCCGGTGCCCGCGCCGCCGTCCTGAGCGCCCTGGTTCCTGACCTCGAAGTGTGCGCAGATCAACCACGACGTGCTCGTGCCGTGGTCTATTAGCGCACAGCCAGGGACGGGGGACGCCGAAGGGGACCCCGCAGGCACCCGGGGGTGAGACATCGTGCACTCAGTCGGCGGTGTTGACCATGTGCAGGGCGGCGCGCTCGACGTACGCCCAGAACTGCGCCTCGTGCTCGGGGGCCAGCGCGGCCTCGTCCAGTGCGACCCGGAAGTGGTGCAGCCAGCGCTCGCGCGCCAGATGCGTGACCGGGAACGGCGCGTGCCGCATCCGCAGCCGCGGGTGGCCGCGCTCCTCGGAGTACGTCGTGGGACCCCCCCAGTACTGCTCGAGGAACATCCGGAAGCGACGCTCGGCCGGGGCGAGGTCCTGCTCGGGGTAGATCGGGCGCAGCACGTCGTCGGTCGCCACGCCTTCGTAGAAGCGGTGCACGATGAAGGCGATCGTGTCGTGACCGCCGATGGCTTCGTAGAAGGTCTGCTCGACGGACGTTTCGGGCTGCTCGGACACGCCACCATCATCCCCGGCGAAGCAAGCGCTCAGGAGCCCGGGGGTCGCCACCCGGGGTCGGGGTCAGGCATGCAGGTCGGCCGCTGGATTCCTGGCCAGCGCCTCGGCCGCCTTCGCGACGTTGCGCTGCATGCTGCCGAAGACGATCCCGTGGAACGGCCAGACCGCCCACCAGTAGGCGTGGCCCACCAGACCGCGGGGATGAAACAGTGCCCGCTGACGGAAGGTGGTGGTGCCTCCCTCGTCGGAGCCGACCTCCAGCTCGAGCCAGGCCAGGCCAGGCAGCCGCATCTCAGCCCGCAGCCGCAGGAAACGGCCGTCCTCGGCGGACTCCACCCGCCACCAGTCCAGCACGTCGCCCACCACCAGGTCTCGGGGGTTGCGGCGCCCGCGACGCAACCCTGGACCGCCACTGAGCCGGTCCAGCCAGCCCCGGGCACGCCAGGCCAGTGGGAAGGAGTACCAGCCGTTCTCGCCGCCGATCTCCTCGATGATGCGCCACAGGGCCAGCGGAGGAGCGTCGACCTCACGCTCACGCTCGTCCACGTAGATGTCACCGCCGGCCCAGTCGGGGTCGGTGGGCATCGGCTGGCTCGGCGCACCCGCTGTGGAGGCCGACGACCAGCGAGTGGGCACCTGCAGGTTCTGAACCTTGCTGAGCGCCAGCCGGACTGCGTCGGCGAAGCCACCCAGCCCCTCGGGGGGATCAGGCAGGTACGTCTTGATGGCGTGCTCCTCGCACACCACCTCGTGCTTGAGGGACTCCACCAGCGGCTTGGCCAGAGCTCCCGGGACCGGGGTGACCAGCCCGACCCAGTGGCTGGACAGGGTCGGACTGAGCACCGGGACCGGGATGATCCTGCGCCGGGGGAGCCCGGCGATCGTGGCGTACTGCTGCATCATGTCGCGATAGGTCAGGACGTCGGGGCCGCCGATGTCGAAGGACTGGTTCACCTCCGGGGGCAGCGTCGCGCATCCGACGAGGTAGCGGAGGACGTCGCGCACGGCGATCGGCTGGATCAGGTTGTCGACCCAGCGCGGCGTCACCATGACCGGCAACCGCTCGGTCAGGTAGCGCAGCATCTCGAACGACGCCGATCCGGAGCCGATCACCATGGCCGCCCGCAGGTAGGCCGCCGGCACCTTCGATTCCACGAACAGCCGTCCGACGGCGTGCCGGGACCCCAGGTGCGGGGACAGCGGTTCATCCGGCGGGGTCAGCCCGCCGAGGTAGATGATGCGGGTGACCCCGGCCCCCTCGCAGGCATGGACGAAGGACGTGGCCATGTCCAGCTCGGTCCGGGCGAAGTCGTCGCCGCTGGCGATCGAGTGCAGCAGGTAGTACGCGACGTCGACCCCTTCCAGTGCCGCCCGCACGGACGGTGCGTCGGTCGCGTCGGCCTCGGCGACCTCCACGTCGCCGGACCAGGGCTGGGGCTGGATGCGCAGGGGGTCGCGCACCATGACCCGTACGTTGTGCCCGGCCCGGAGCAGCTCGGGGACCAGACGGCCGCCGAGGTAGCCGGTGGCACCGGTCACCAGGGCCTTCAGGGGTGTGGGCATGCCCTCAGTCTGAGTCAGGACGACGTGCCCTGCACGTCGCTGCTGCCGGTCCCGGGGGATGCCTCGGGGGTGGCGGTGCCCGGCGCGTCGCGGTGCCAGACGACCCGCTGGGGCAACGGGATCTCGATCCCGAGCACGTCGAAGCGTTCCTTGACCCGCTCGCGCATCTCGCGCGCGATCGTCCACTGCTCGAGTGGCGCGGTCTTCAGCACCACGCGCATCACCACGGCATCCGGATCGAGGCGCTCCACGCCCCACACCTCCGGCTCCTCGATCACGTCGTCGCGGAAGTCAGGGTCCTCCCACACGTCGTGCGCGATATCCCGGAGCACGGTGCGGACCTGATCGAGGTCGGCGGTGTAGGCGACCGGAATGTCCAGGACGGTACGGGCCCAGTTCTGGCTCATGTTCCCCACGCGCAGCACCTCGCCGTTGCGGACGTACCAGACGGTGCCGTTGACGTCGCGCAGCCGGGTCACCCGCAACCCGACCGCCTCGACGGTGCCGCTGGCCTCGCCGAGGTCGATGGAGTCACCGACCCCGTACTGGTCCTCCAGGATCATGAAGATGCCGAGCAAAAAGTCCTTGACCAGGCTCTGCGCGCCGAACCCGAGAGCGACGCCGATGATGCCGGCCGAGGCGATCAGCGGGGCGATGTCGTAGCCCAGCTTGGCGATCACCATGAATCCGATGATCGTGGCCAGCACGATCGTCACGATGCTCTTCAGCAGCGAGCCCATCGCCCCGGCGCGCTGCTCGCGACGGGCCGCGGCGATCGCGTTCGCCTCGAGCGGCTTGTGCGCCTTGTTGCGAGCCAGCACGCCTGGCACCGAGCCCTGGGCGGCCTGCAGGGTGATCCGGTTGATGGCCCGGAAGGCGGCCCACCGCAGCGCCCAGCCCAGCATCAACAGCGCCAGGATCGTGATCGGGCGCGCGACGAAGTAGTCAGCCCAGTTCTCGGCGAACCGGCTCTGCTTGAGCTCGTCGAGCAGCCCGGTCGGGGCGCTCAGGAACTGGGACAGGGTCACGCGTCACTCTCCGGATGGTGGGGCTGGCGGGGAGGCCGCCGGTCGGGTCGGGGTCAACCGACGACGGTACGCAGGCCGGTCGTGCTCACTCAACCGCATCGGGTGTGAGCCCGGTCGCCCAGGCGCTGAACGCCAGGGTGTCGGCCGAGCCCGCCGCGGCGCGGGACACCGAGCGGACGCCGTGGCCGACGTCACGTTCGAGGCGCATCAGCACCGGGCGCACCGCGGGGTCCGCCGTCGTCGCGTGCTGCAGGGCGGCAGCCATCTTGCGGGCGTGCAATGGGTCCACCCGACTGTCCGAGGCAAACACGGTGAACAGCACCGCCGGGTACGCGGTGCCGGGACGCACCCGGTGGTAGGGGGAGTACGTCAACAGCCAGCGCAGCTGCTCGGGGTCGGCGGCACTGCCGAGCTCCTCGCTCCACAACCGGCCGAGTCCGTGCAGCTCGTAGCGCACCATGTCCAGCAGCGGTGCCGAGCAGACCACCGCGGCGTAGAGGTCGGGTCGCTGGGTCAGTGCGGCGCCCACCAGCAGACCGCCGTTGGAGCCGCCGTGGATGGCCAGCAGGTCCGGTCGCGTCACGCCGTCGTCGACCAGCCGCTCGGCCGCCGCGTGCAGGTCGTCGAAGACCCGCTGCTTGTGCTGGAGCATCCCGGCCCGGTGCCAGGCCTCGCCCTCTTCGCCGCCGCCACGCAGGTTCGCCACAGCGAAGGCGCCACCTGCTTCCAGCCAGGCGAGGGTGCCGGCTGAGTAAGCCGGCCGCATCGAGATCCCGAAGCCGCCGTACCCGTACAGGATCGTGGGACGCGGACCTGCCGGGACGTCGGCGCGCGCCAGCACGAACATCCGGACCGTCTGGCCGTCGTGGGAGTCGTAGCCGACCTGCTCGACCCGCACCCGGGACGTGTCGGGGACCGTGCCCGGCGCGGTGGCGTGCACCTGTGTCGTGCCGGTGTCACCGTCGAGCTGCAGGACGTGCGGTGGCGAGACGAAGTCGGTCCAGGTGAACCATGCCTGCGAGCCGCCCTCGGGCCGTGTGATGAGGACACCGACGGTGCCGAGACCGGGTAGCCCGACGTCGCGGAGCCGGGCGCCGGTGCTCGGATCGTGCAGGCTGAGCTCGCTGACCGCGTGCCGGGTCCACGAGCACAGCAGCAGGCCGCCGTTCTTCTGCTCGAGGACCGCGACGTCCTCGAGAACCGCCTCGTCGTCCTGCGCGACCACCTCGTGCCATGTCGCTGGGTCGGGTTTCTGCGGGTCGCCGACGAGCAGGCGACCACGCGGTGCGTCGTGATCGGTGTGCACGTAGAGCACGCCGTCGTGGCCGACCCACAGCTCGGTGCGCGCGTCGAGGCCGGTGACGACCGGGTGCAGGTCGGGTGCGTCGGGCTCACCTGCGTGCAGGTCGGCGAGCCACACGTCGTTGCGAGGCGCGGTGCCACGGCTCGCGCTGACCACCAGCCACCGGCCGTCCAGGCTCACCCGGACGCCGAAGAAGCTCGTCTTGTCCCGGTCCGCACCGAACACCGCGGTGTCCTCGGCCGGGTCGTCGCCGAGCCGGTGCCACCACACCCGCCGGTGGTACTGCACCTCGTCCGCGGGCAGGTCGGCCGCGGGCAGCTGGCGGCTGAGGTAGAAGCCGCTGGAGTCGGGCAGCCAGGCGACCGGCGAGTAGCGGCAGCGGTCGATCGGCCCGTCGACCTGTTCGCCGGAGGTCGCGTCGATCACGTACAGCACGGACTCCTCGGTGCCCGAGGCAGAGACCTGGTACGCGACGTACCGGCCGTCCTTGCTCGGCTGCCAGGTGTCCAGCGTGGTGAGGCCGTCCGGGTCGAGCTGCATCGGGTCCACCAGGACGCGTTCGGTGCCGTCGGGGGCGACGGTGAGCAACACCGCATGCTCCTGCTCGGGCATCCGGCGCGAGCAGAAGGAGCGCTGCCCACGCCAGACCGGCGGTCCGACATGCCCGGTGCGCAGCAGCTCGGCGACCCGTCCGGCGAAGTGCTCACGCATCGGCCAGGCCGACTGGTGCTGCTCGAACAGCTCCTCCTGCGCGCCCGACCAGGCGGTCGTGGCCGAGCTGTCGGGGTCCTCCAACCAGCGGTACGGGTCGGCGACGAGCTCGCCGTGCAGGTCGTCGACCACGTCGTGGCGCGGTGCTTGCGGGTACGGGCGCTTGCTCACCCGGGGGAGGTTAGCCGTCCCCCGAGCCGTACATGTCGTCAAGGCGTCGCTGGGCCTCCTCGGGGCTCAGGTCGGCGATGGCCTGGTTGATGATCCACTGGTGGCCGAACGGGTCGGTGAAACGTCCCTGGCGGTAGCCGTAGGGCATGTCGGAGATCTCGAACACGGTCGCGGCTCCGGCCGTGCGCAGTGCCTCGCCTGCGGCGTCGGCGTCGGGGACATCGAGCATCAGCAGCACCGACGTGCCCTGCAGTGTCAGGGGGGAACGGTCGGCGTGGTCCTCGTCCTTGAGGGTGAGCAAAGTGCTGCCGACGCGGACCTCGGCGTGCACGACGGTTCCGTCCGGCGCGGTGTGGCGGGTGCCGGGCACGGCGCCCAGGGCTCTTGCGTAGAAGGCGACGGCGGCGTCGGTGTCTCGCACGACGAGCCGGGGGATCACGGTGGTGTTCATGCCCCCATGGTGGCGCTCCCGGAGCGGTTCGCGATTGGAGGAATCGCTCAGGGGGGTGGGTCGACGTGGTTCGCCCACGCCCCAGGTCGAGGTCTGTACCTCGTCGGTGTCATGCCGGTGAGGTCGGCGAAGTCGTGGACGAGGTGCGACTGGTCGTACCAGCCGTGGGTCGCGGCGAGCTGCGCCCAGTCCTGCGCCCGGTCGTGGTCGGCCCCCCGGGTGAGCGAGCCCAGCAGGCGCTGAAGCCGGGCGACGCGTGCGAACTGCTTGGGAGCCAGGCCGACGGCGCCGCGGAAGCGTCGGTGCAGCGAGCCGGTCGTGGTGCCGAGCATGTCCGCGACGTCGGCGACCCGGTGACCGGTCGCGAGGGCGCGTGCGGCCGGGGCGACGCATGGATGCAGCGGCTGCGCGTCGCGTGCTGCGTCGAGCATGAAGGCCTCGAGTACGTCGAGCGCGTCGGGTGCGCCGAGCAGCCGGTCACGCAGATCGGCAGCCCTGGGCCACACCTCGACGAGGTCGACCAGGGGTGTGTCGAGGGTCGGACCGCCCACGAATGCCGTGGCACCGCCCGGTGAGAAACTGACGCCGAGGACGGCGCGCTGCTCGGCGGTGTCGATGTCCACGGCCCGGGGAACCGCGGCGCCGAGTCCTGCCCCCGAGGCGCTGTGGCGTCCCTGCCCGTCGAACCAGCTGAGCCGATCGGCGGCGATGTTCACCAGCAGCTGCACGGTCCCGGTTGGCAGCCGCCGTTCCCGCCGCTGCGGTGCCGTGTCGTTGGTGACGTACCAGAGCCGCTCGACGTAGGGTGCGAGCGCGGGGTGCGGCGTGCGAGCGCTCAGGTGCATGGAGTCGCACACCGAGACGGGGTCGCCGCCCCGGTACGTCCTGATCCCGGTGTCCACCGATCAGCCCAGCACGGCCCGAGTCAGCGGGGGGAGGGCCGCCTCCACCTGCGCGGCGATCGCGAGCAGCAGGTGGTCCTCGCCTGCGCGCCCGGCGAGCATGGTGCCGATCGGCAGCCCCGTCCCGGACCAGCCGGTGGGCATCGAGACCGCGGGCATGCCGGTGACGTTCCAGGCCGCGGTGAAGGGCGTGAAGTCCTTCTGCGCCGCGAAGTCGGCCGCCGGGTCCTGGTCGTTGCGCAGGCCACTGACGAGGGCCGGAAGCTGACCGAGTGTCGGGGTCAGGACCGCGTCGTACGGGTGCAGCGCCACCTGTGCCGAGGCGGCGGCCTGCCGCATGCCGACGAGCGCGGCCTGGTACTGCGCGGCGGAGGTACGCGCCCCGCGCTCGCGCAACCAGCGGGTGAGCGGACGCAACAAGTGCTCTGCCTCGACCGGCACGGGGATCCCGGTCGTACCGACCGCCCACACGACCTCGAAGTCCGGGACAGCCGTACGCAGCCGCGGTGGCGGCCCGATGTCGACGACCTCGTGACCGAGACCCACCAGCAGCTCCCGGGCCTGCTCGTACGCGCCACGCACGTGCGGATCGAGTTCGCAGTCGCTGATCAGCGGCTCGCTGAAGCACCCGATGCGCAGGGGAGCCGGCGTCCGGTCGCACCAGCCGAGGTAGGTCTGCCCCACGGGCAGCGGAGGCGCCCAGGTGGGGTCGCCGGGGTGATGGCCGGCCATCACGTCGAGCAGCGCGGCGGCGTCGCGGACTGTCGTCGCGAGGCAGCCGTGGGTGGACAGCCCACTGACGTCACCGTGCACCGGGGCGGCGCTGATCCGGCCGCGGGTCGGCTTGAACCCCACCAGCCCGCACACGCTCGCCGGGATCCGGATCGAGCCGCCACCGTCGGAGCCGTGCGCCACCGGCACCAGCCCGGCGGCGACGGCCGCGGCCGCCCCGCCGGAGGAGCCACCGGCGGAGCGGGCCAGGTCGTACGGGGTGCGCGCTGGTGGTGCCACGTCCGGCTCGGTGTAGCAGGGTGAGCCGAACTCCGGCGTGTTCGTCTTGCCCAGACTGATCAGGCCGGCGGCCTCGATCCGCACCACCACCTCGTCGCTGACCGTCGGGACGTGCTCGCGCATGACCGCGGAGCCGAACATGGTGCGCACCCCCGCCGTCATCGTGAGGTCCTTGATCGCCGTCGGCACGCCGTACAGCGGAGGCAGCCGGTCCCCGTCGCCGTCCCGGAACCGCTGCGTGGCCTGCAACGCCTGTGCCCGTGCCCGGTCAGCGGTCACCGTGACGAAGGCGCCGAGCGTGTCAGCGTGGGTGTCGACCCGGGCCAGGAGGTGGTCGACGACCTCGGTGGGGCTCGTCGCGCCGGAGCGGTAGGCCGCGGCCAGGTCCAGGGCGCTGAGCAGGTGCAAGCCGTCGGGGGTGGTCATGCACCGAAGGTTAGAGCGGTGCCGCCGCCCCGGACCCGCTGGATGTGGATACCGTAGGGCCATGGCATGGTCCCCTCGCACGGTCGCGCGTCGCTGCGCCCTGGTCGCCCTCCCCGTCCTCGTCGTGCTGACCTCCTCCCCGGCCTCGGCCACGCCGGCCAGCTGGCCCGAGCCCGAGCCGATGTCCACGCTGTCCGCCATCGCGATCTTCGTCGGCATACCTGCCGCACTGTCCGCCGTCATCGCCCTGCTCACGTCGGCACCGTCGCTCGCCAAGGGTCCGCGCTACCGGCCCGACCTGCCGTGGTACGCCGAGCCGGAGCACTTCGGCACGCTGCCCGCCGCGAGGACGTCGGAGGCGACCGCCGTCGAGACCGCCCCCAGCTCGGCGATCGACGCTCAGGGGGGTGGGGCACATGGTCGCTGGTGAAGCCTTCACCGTCGACCAGCGACGGGGCATCGAGCGTGCCATCCAGTATGCCGAGGCCGGTTGCGGCCTGGCCTTCTCGGTCTACGTCGGACCCAGTGAGGAGGATTCCCGGGCTCATGCTCGCCGGCTCCTGCAGCAGCTGCCGGACCCGTCCCGCAGCGTCCTGCTGCTGGTCGACCCCGGACGCCGCATGCTCGAGGTCGTCACCGGCGCCGTCGCGCAGCGCACGCTGACCGACACGGAGTGCGAGTTCGCCGTACTCTCCATGCAGGCGTGCTTCAGCGCGGGCGACCTGTCCGGCGGGATCGTCAGCGGCCTCCAGCAGCTCGGCGACCACGCCCGTACCCCCACCTCGCTGCACACCGGCTGACCCTCTCCCCTTCCCGCTGGGGGTGGGCAAATGGCGGGGACACGCGGGTGTGTCGCGCCATCTGCCTACCCCCAGCGCTGGGCCAGCGTGGATCGGGCCCACCAGTCCGGCGGCTCGAAGGACCATCCCGCTCGCCCAGGGGCGCGCAGGCATCCGCGCGCGTAGGCCGCCTGCACCCGCGCGAGCATTGATCGCTCGTCGTGCAGGTCGCGGCTCGTGACGCGGACCACGACGAGTCCGGTGTCCTCGAAGGCATTGGTACGCCGGTTGTCCCCGGTCTGCCGGTCCAGCGATCGGTGGGTGGCGCCGTCGGACTCCAGCACGACGCCCGCCTGCTCGTCGGCGAGGTCGGGGATCCCGAGCAGTCGTCCGGCGTGGTCGAACACGGGCCGGTTCACGTGCCGGACCAGGCCGGGAAAGGCGCTGCCGACTGCGAGCCGGGTCAGTGTCTCGAACGGACTCGCCGACCGCTCGCTGGCCATGTCGAGCGCCGCGCGTGCCCGGCGGATCCCCCGCGTCTTCACGTGCCGGTCCACCAGTGCCCGCACCGACGCGAGACTCGTCCTCGACCCTTCGGCCACCCGGCTGACAGTCATGTCGAGCACCACCACCGCGTCCTGCAGGCTCGGCGAGACGCACATCTCGTCGTAGACCGCTCGAGCCAGCGTCGTCACGGGTAGGCCGCGCCACTGTCCCGTCTCGCCAGCGAGCAGCCGCTTGCGGGTCGGGTCGATCCCGGGTCGCCGGACGCGACGGTGCTCGGCGCACACGTGCAACCGGACGGGCAGCAGCGCCCCGGAGCGGCGCGCCCCGTCGACGTGGGCGACGCCCTGCCAGTACAGCGACGCCCACGCGCCGAGCGATCCGCACGCCGGGAGCAGGGCCGCGGCGTCCTGGATCCGGAGCAGGGGATGTTCCTCGTCCTGCCCGGCGATCCGGGCGACACCGTGGTACGGATGTCGCCACGCCCGCTGCCTGAGCTCGTGCCGGGTCAGGCCGAGCCGGATGAGCTCGTCGGTCCGGGTGGCGTGCCCGGGTACGTCATGCATGCCTCACAGGTAGTCGCCCGGCGTACCCGCAGGCCGTTGTCCACAGCCTCGTTCCCTGGCGGTAGCCGAATGGCGACGACACGCGGGCGTGTCGCGCCAATTGCCTACCCCCAGCGAAACGGGAGGTCAGCGGGCGTCGAAGGCTTGGGCAGCCAGGGCGCGGGTGATGTCGGCCCGACCCTCGCCCACGAGCCGGCGGGCCGCAGGATTCGCCGAGGTGGTCGCCAACCACGCGTCGACCTTGTCCAGCACGTCCTGGCGTGGCAGCGCCCGGGGGAACAGGTAGGTCAGGAACGTGCTTGCCCGCTGCACGCCCTTGTCCTCCCAGACGCTCGCAGCGACGTCGAGGTAGCGGTCCACGTACGGCAGCAGGAGGTCGTCCTGCTCGAACGCCTGGAACGCGGCGGAGATGCTGCGCTGCGTCTCGTTCGGCACGTCGTCGCGCAGCACCGCGTCCTGCCACGCCTGTTCCTTGGCACGTGGGTCCGGACGGATGGCCCGTGCCGCGGCGGCGTTCTCCTGCCCGGAGATGGTGGCGTCGCGGGCGAGCTCGGCGTCGATCTCGTCCTCGCCGATGCGCGCACCGCGCGCCAGGGTCGTCACCAGGCTCCACCGCAGGTCGGCGTCGACGTCGAGCCCGTGCAGCGGCGACGTCCCGTCGAGCAGGCCGGCGACCAGGTCGTACGCCTGCTCGCTGTGTGCCGCGGCCGCGTAGGCCCGCACGAGCGCGAGCTGGTGGTCGCTACCGGACTTCGCGGTGAGCACCAGGGACCGCAGTCCCCGCTCCCACCGCTGCGCGAGCGACTCGCGGTGCTCCGGGGCGGCGTACAGGGTCAGCGCCGTCCGGCCCTGGCGGAGCAGGCCTGCCACCGCGGTCAGGTCGGTCTCGGTGGCCACACCGGTCAGTACCAGCGACACGAAGTCGCTGGCGCGCATCTCGGCGTCGCGGGTCATGTCCCACGCCGCACCCCAGCACAGCGCCCGGGCCAGTGAGTCGTCGATCAGGTGGATCGACTGGGTCAGGGTCGCCAGCGAGCGTTCGTCGAGCCGGATCTTGGCGTACGTCAGGTCCTCGTCGTTGAGCAGCACCAGGTCGGGCTGACGCGCCTTGACGAACTCGGCGACCTCGGTCTGGGCGCCGACCACGTCGGTCTCGACACGACTGCGGCGCACCAGGCGATTACCCCGCCGGTCGTACAGCCCGATCGCGATGCGGTGCCGTCGCAGCGTCGGGAAGTCCGGGTGCGCGGACTGCTCGACGCTGAACGACGTGAAGGTGCCGTCCTTGTCGACCTCGAAGCGTGGACGCAGAGTGTTGACACCCGAGGTCTGCAGCCACTCCTTGGTCCAGGAACCGAGCTCGCGCCCCGACGCCTCCTCCAGGGCCGACATCAGGTCCGACAGCTCGGTGTTGCCGAAGGCGTGGTCGCGGAAGTACGCCCGCAGTCCCTCGTTGAAGTGGTCCTCACCGACCCACGCGACGAGCTGGCGCAGCGACGAGGCGCCCTTGGCGTACGTGATGCCGTCGAAGTTGACCTCGACAGCCTCCAGGTCGTGGTTGTCCGCGGCGATGGGGTGGGTCGAGGGCAGCTGGTCCTGGCGGTAGGCCCAGGTCTTGCGCAGGTTGCTGAAGCCGGTCCACCCGTCGGTGAAGCGGGTGGCCCTGGTCATCGCGTGGTGGGAGGCCCACTCCGCGAACGACTCGTTGAGCCACAGGTCGTCCCACCACCTCATCGTGACCAGGTCGCCGAACCACATGTGGGCCATCTCGTGCAGGATCGTGTTCGCACGGCTCTCGTACGCGGCGTCGGTCTGGCGCGAGCGGAAGATGTACTCGTCGCGAAAGGTCACGCAGCCGGCGTTCTCCATGGCGCCCATGTTGTACTCCGGCACGAACAGCTGGTCGTACTTGCCAAACGGGTAGGGGCTGTCGAACGCCTCCTCGAAGAAGGCGAAACCCTGCCTCGTGATCTCGAAGATGTCGTCGGAGTCGAGATGCGGCAGCAAGGACTGGCGGCAGAACACCCCCAGCGGGATCTCGGCACCGACGCCGGCGTGGGAGTCTCGGACGACGGCGTACTCCCCGGCGACGATCGCGGTGATGTACGTCGAGATCCGTTGCGTCGGCGCGAAGCTCCACCGGCTGGCACCCTCGCGTACCTGGGTGGGCACCGGTGTCGCAGAGTTGGACACGACCTGCCAGTCGGTGGGTGCCGTGACACCGAACGCGAAGGTGGCCTTGAGGTCAGGCTGCTCGAACGTCGTGAAGACTCGTCGTGCGTCGGGTACCTCGAACTGCGTGTACAGGTACACGCGCTTGTCGGCCGGGTCGACGAAGCGGTGCAGACCCTCGCCCGTTCGTGAGTAGCTGCACAGCGCGACCACCCGCAGCTCGTTGTCGGCGGCCAGGTCGTCGAGGGCGATGCGACTGTCGGAGTACGCCGTCTCGGGGTCGATGTCGCAGCCGTTGAGCGTGATCGACTCGATGCTCGCGTCCACCAGGTCGGCGAAGGTCCTCGCCCCTGGCTCGGAGCATCCGAAGCGGAGGACGGTGGTGGAGGCGAAGGTCGTCTCCGAGGTGCTCAGGTCGAGCTCGACATCGTAGGAGTCGATCGTGAGCAGACGAGCGCGATCGGCGGCCTCGTCACGGGTCAGGTTGGTGCCAGGCATGCGCAGCATCCTCGCACGGACCAGACGGTACAGAGCGCCGAAGGCAAGGCCCCGCCGTCGCAGTCTGCGTGGGCCGAGCGCATGCTGGACGTACGGCCGAGGCCGTACCAGACCACCATCGTCGTGTGGAGGACGCGTGAGCGCTGCAAGCCCGAAGAGCCCCGCCCAGGTTGCTGATCTGTGGTTCGACCCGCTGTGTCCTTGGGCCTGGATGACGTCGCGCTGGCTGCTCGAGGTCGAGAAGGTCCGTGCGGTGACGACCCGCCTGCACGTCATGAGCCTGTCCGTACTGAACGAGGGCCGTGACCTGTCCGAGGACTACGCCGACCTGATGGCCAGGGGTTGGGGTCCGGTCCGCGTCTGCATTGCCGCTGCGCAGCACGCGGGTGAGGAGGTGCTCGGCGATCTCTACACCGCCCTGGGGACGCGCATCCACGACGACGGCCGGGGGGTGCAGCGTGACGTCGCCGTCGAGGCGCTCGCCGAGCTCGGGCTGCCTGCGGCCCTGATCGACGCCTGGGACGACTCCTCGCGCGACGAGCTGCTGAAGCAGTCACACCACGAGGGGATGGACCCCGTCGGCATGGACGTCGGCACCCCGGTCATCCACGTGGACGGTGTCGCGTTCTTCGGTCCGGTCGTCAGCCCGGCCCCCAAGGGCGACGCGGCGGGACGGCTGTGGGACGGCGCGGTGCTGATGGCGGGCGTGGACGGGTTCTTCGAGCTCAAACGCACGCGTACCAGCGAACCGATCTTCGACTGAGCCGTGGCGCTGCATCCGCAGTCCGTCGCGTTCTTGGCCGAGGTGCCGGTCAGCCCGGAGCCAGGCGAACCGGGCTTCGGCTTCGAGCACGTCGTTGCGCGACGACAGGCCGCGCGGGACCTCGCTCTGGGCGAGCCGCGCCCGGCCGTCGACCGCGTGCAGGACGTGGATACCGGCGGGATACCCGGGCGGCTGTACGCTGCCCGGTCCGGTGCGCCGGTGCTGGTTCACCTGCACGGCGGCGGCTGGGTCTTCGGCGACCTCGAGACCCACGACGCGTTCTGCCGCCGCCTGGCGATACGCACCGGGTGGACCGTGCTCGCGGTGGACTACCGGCGCGCGCCGGAGCATCCGTACCCGGTGCCGCTGGAGGACTGCGAGACCGCCGTCGCCTGGCTACGCGACCACGGCGACGAGCTCGACGTCGACACCTCGGTCATCGCCGTGCTGGGTGACTCTGCCGGAGGCAACCTCGCCGCCGGGCTGGTGGTGCGACACCCGGACTGGTTCGCCCTGCAGGTGCTCGTCTACCCGTGCATCGACGTGGCCGGCACGGCGTCGGGCGCCGACACCGAGGACCAAGGCCTGTCCGCGCAGGAAATGCGCTGGTACTGGTCGGCGTACCTCCCCGACGAGCAGGACCGGCTCCATGCGGACGCGATGCCCTCGCTCGCCGAGCTGACCGGTCAGCCGCGTGCGGTCGTGATCACCGCGGAGCACGACCCGGTGCGCGACGAGGGCGAGGAACACGGGCAGCGGCTGGCCGAGGCCGGCGTCCCGGTCGTGACCACGCGTTATCTCGGCATGGTGCACGGTTTCTGGCGGCTGCCCGAGCACTTCGACGCCTCGCGGGCCGCCCTCGCGCAGGTCACGGGTGCACTCGAGGAGATCAGGCGTGGCTGACAGGATGACCATCATGCGCGTCCACATTGGTTCAGACCACGCCGGCTTCGAGCTCAAGCAACATCTCGTGGCCCACCTGCGAGACGCCGGCCACGAGCCCAGCGACCACGGACCGGCCGGCTACGACGCGCACGACGACTACCCGCCGTTCTGCCTGCGGGTCGGCGAGGCTGTGGTAGCCGACCGGGGCAGCCTCGGGATCGTGCTCGGCGGCTCCGGCAACGGCGAGCAGATGGCGGCCAACAAGGTGTGCGGGGTGCGGGCAGCCCTGGCCTGGAGCCTGGAGACGGCTGTTCTCTGTCGTCAGCACAACGACGCCAACGTCGTCGCGATCGGCGCGCGGATGCACTTCACCGAGGAGGCGACTGCCATGGTCGACGCGTTCCTCGCGACCGCCTTCAGCGGTGAGTCGAGGCACTCGCGTCGCATCGACATGCTGACGTCCTACGAGTCGACCGGGGGGCTCCCACCGCTGGACAGCGCAGGCTGAGGGTGCCGGAGGGACACACGCTGCACCGGCTCGCCGCTGCGCTGGGCGAAGCGTTTCGGGGCGACCGGGTTGCGGCTTCGAGCCCCCAGGGTCGCTTCGCCGGCTCTGCCGCTCTCATCGACGGCGCTGTCGTGCATGGCGCCCAGGCGTGCGGCAAGCACCTGTTCGTCGAGTTCGGAGCCGATCGCGTGCTGCACGTGCACCTCGGCCTGTACGGCGCGTTCGTCCGTCACGCGCTGCCGCTCACCGGGCCGCCGGAGCCGGTCGGGCAGGTACGCCTGCGGCTGGTGGGTGCCCGGTGGTACGCCGACCTGCGGGGAGCCACGGCCTGCGAGCTGCTAGACGGCCCCGAGCAGCGGGCGATCGAGCAGCGACTCGGTCCGGATCCGTTGCGCGCCGACGCCGACCCGGAACGCATGTGGGCCATGATCTCGAAGTCACGCCGGCCGATCGCTGCCCTGTTGATGGACCAGACGGTGGTCGCCGGCATCGGCAACGTGTACCGGGCCGAGCTGCTGTTCCGCTCCGGCATCGACCCGCAGGTGCAGGGCACCCAGCTGTCCCGCCGGACCGTGACCGCGCTGTGGGAGGACATCTGCGTGTTGATGGCACACGGCGTGCGTACCGGGCGGATCGACACGCTGCGGCCCGAGGACGACCCGGTCGGGTCGCTCAGCTCGAACTCACCTCGCGCCGTCCGCTGCGCGCGAGGCGTCTACGTCTACCGTCGTCAAGGCGACCCCTGCCGGGTCTGTTCGACCCGCGTGCGCACGCAGGTACTGGCGGGACGCAACCTGTTCTGGTGTCCGCGCTGCCAGCGCAGACGGACCGCCCGTCCGGTCGTGAGCGGCGTGCCCACCGCGGCCGTGTGAACAGTCCACGGACCCGCTGCTGCTGCGGTTTACCAGGGTCCCCTGGTAAACCGCACCACCCATGGGTTGCAGCCCATGGGAAGTGACAACGTGCCATGGGGAGTTCGCCAGGCTGACAGAGGATTCGTTACCGGACGCGTACGGGGGATGCCATCGGACGCACCGGCCTGGAGCGCGTCGCGAGCGGGTGACGAGAATCGAACTCGCGTAGCCAGTTTGGAAGACTGGGGCTCTACCATTGAGCTACACCCGCATGAGCCCTGACCGGGCCCCTGAGCAGCAGCCTCCATGATCACATGCCCATCGCGCCAGCCTCCACGCCGGTGCCGTCGATCGGGCCTCTCGGCTAGGATCGGCGGGCACGACGGGGCGTAGCGTAGTGGCTAGCGCGCCTGCTTTGGGAGCAGGAGACCGCAGGTTCGAGTCCTGTCGCCCCGACTGGCATAACCGCAGGTCAGGGGCGGTGTCGGACCCTGACTGACACGTACCGTGCAACATACGTGCAACCGGGTGTGACCCCGTTCGACAGGGGACACCACCATGACCAACGCTCCGTACGCCGCCAAGATCGACACCACCGACCTGCCCTGTCCCGACTGGTGCACCCTGCCGACCGGGCACGGGTTCTGCAGCGTCGGCGAGCACGACACTTTCCTGCGCTACCACGAGTGCACGTTCGTGGCCGAGTATTGGACGAGCGACCAGCAGGACCGCAACGTCGTCTTGCACGTCAGCATCGACATGGCCGACAGCGAGAACGCCGCCACCGAGGCCGGTCCGATCATCGAGACGACGGCACCGCTGGTGTATGTCGAGGTGGGCAGCGGCATGACGGGACCGCAGACCCGCGAGCTGGCCGCGAAGCTGCTCGAGGCGGCCGAGTTGTGGGACCGGGTGACCTCGTGAACGCTGCCAGCACCGAGTGGGCCCGCTCGAGCTCGCCCACCGTGCACGAGATCGCCGCGCTGATGCGCGACCTGCCCGGACCGGACACCTCGCCGACCGAGCGCGCCGCGTGGCAGGAGCGCAAGGCCGACCTGCTGCAGCGGATCCAGGCGCAGCGACCATGAGCAGCACCGAGTGGGTCCGCGCGGTCGAGGCGTACCTGAGGCACCTGCAGGCTGCAGGATCCCCGTACGGCACCATCCGGCTGCGCCGGCACTGGCTGGGTCACGTGGCCCGTCACGTCGGCGTCGGCCCGTGGGAGGTGACACCGGCTCAGCTGGTCGACTTCCTGTCAGCGCCACGCTGGCGACCCGAGACCAGGAAGTCCGCGCGGACCACAATCCGCAGCTTCTACACGTGGGCGCTGGACCAGGAACTCATCGCCGTGGACCCGTCGCGTCGGTTGCCCACGGTGCGGATCCCCACCGCGTTGCCCAAACCGTGCCCCGATGACGTGATCCAGGCCGCGCTCGCTGGCGCGGATCCCGATGAGCGGCTGATGCTGCTGCTCGCCGCGACCGCCGGTCTGCGCATCCACGAGATAGCCAAGGTCGCCCGCCGCGACGTGCAGCACCGCGTCGACGGGTACGCGCTGGACGTGCTCGGCAAGGGCGGGAAGCAGCGCCTCGTGCCGCTGTCGGACTCACTGGCCGCCGAGCTGCTCGCCGCCCGGACGGCTACCTGTTCCCCGACCAGGTCGAGGGGCACTTCGCCGCGTCCTGGGTCGGGTGCCGGATCAAGCGGCTGCTAGGTCCGCACCACAGTGCTCATGGACTACGCCACCGATTTGCCACCGTCGCCTACTCAGCCGACCGGGATCTGCTGTCGGTGCAGCAACTCCTCGGGCACTCACGGCCGGAGACCACTGCTCGCTACACCGCACTGGCGGGCGACGCGTTGCGGACGGCGGCAGCACGGGCGGCGATGTGAGGTCCGCCCGGGGGATCGAGCAGCTATCGGCCCCAGGGCCAGGGCCAGGTTGAGATCTCCCGTCAAGCGGGGACCATGAGCTGCGCCGGTCCCCCCG
>JALZKQ010000045.1 GCA_030859165.1 Actinomycetota bacterium | reverse complement strand
CCAGGGGACCATGGTGTGTTGTCACTGCCCATGGGTTGCAACCCATGGGCAGTGCGGTTTACCAGGGTCCCCTGGTAAACCGTCACCCGGTCGGGGCGGACGCCAGGTGCAGCCGGGTGAACGCGAGCGACTCCGCGAGGTCGAGCTCGCGCGCTGCGCGATCGGCACAGCGGCGGGTGTTGATCTCCACCACCACATGTCCGTCGAAGCCACGCGTGGCGAGCAGCTCGAGCAGCTCCGCCGCCGGTTGCGTCCCGCGGCCCGGCACCAGGTGCTCATCCTTGGCCGAACCTGTGCCGTCGGTGATGTGCAGGTGCCGCAGACGCGATCCGAGGTCGATCGCCATCCGTACCGGGTCGGCGAGCGCGGAGGCGGTGTGCGACAGGTCCAGCGTCACGTGGGCGTAGCCGTGCTCCACCGGGTCCCAGCCCGGTGCGTACACCTGCAGCTCGCGGCGCGGCGTACGCCAGGGGTACATGTTCTCCACGCCAAACGCGATCCCGGTCTGAGCCTCCAGCTCGGCGATGCCGGTCAGAAAGCGCTTGGCGTAGTCACGCTGCCAACGAAACGGCGGGTGGACGACGACGACGTCGGCGCCGACGCGTCGGGCCATCTCGGCGCTGCGACGCAGCTTGCCCCACGGCTCGGTCCCCCACACCCGCTGAGTGATCAGCAGGCACGGGGCGTGGACGGCGACAATCGGCAGCTGGTGGTAGTCCTGCAGCCGCTGCACGGCGTCGACGTCCTGGCTGATCTCGTCGATGCCGACCATGACCTCCACCCCGTCGTACCCCAAGCGTGACGCCATCTCGAAACCAACCGCGCTCGAGTCGGGATAGACCGACGCGGTGGACAGTGCGATGACCGACGCCACCGGCGTCACCCCGCTCCCCGGTGGTTGCTCGCCGGGGACCTCGCTCACATCGCGTCCAGCCACTGCAGGATGACGCCCTCGCGCAACGCCCACGGGCACATCTGCAGCTCGTCGAGGTCGAACAGGTCCATGACGGCGTCCGCGACGATGGCCCCGGCGGCGACCTGGTGGGCGCGGTTGGCCGAGACGCCGGGCAGGGTGGCGACCTCGTCGACGGGCATGGCGATCAGGCCGGGAAGCCGTTCGCGCAGTACGTCGCGGGCAATCACCCGGTGCGTGTACGGGCCGTCGTCGGACGGCGCGGCCCCGCAGATCCTGGCCAGCGAGCGAAACGTCTTGCTGGTGGCCACCGCCCGGTCCGCTGCCCCGACCCGCAAGACGGAATCGGCGTCCCGTGCCACTTGCGCGCGAACGTAGCGGCGCAGCTCACGGACCCGACCGGGGTCGTGCCGGCCGTCGGCGAGCCATTCGCGGGTCAGCCGCGCCGCCCCCAACGGCAGCGACAGCGCCGCCTCCGGGGTCTCATCGGCACCGAGCGCGATCTCCAGCGAGCCGCCGCCGATGTCGAACAGCAGCACCCGGCCCGCGGACCACCCGGTCCACCGTCGAGCCGCGAGGAAGGTCAGCCGTGCCTCGTCGCCACCGGGGAGCACGGTGAGTTCGACACCGGTCGCCGCACGGACCGTGTCCAGGACGTCGTCGGCGTTGGCCGCGTCGCGCACCGCCGAGGTGGCGAACGCCTCGACGGTCTGGCAGCCCTTGTCCTCGGCGATCTCTGTGCTGGCGTCGATGAACTTCACCAGCGCCCCGACGCCCGCCTCGCTGACCGCTCCGTCGGCGTCGAGGTGCTCGCTGAGGCGCAACGGCTCCTTGTATGCGTACGCAGGCAACGGCCGGGCACCGCGACGGGCGTCGACCACGAGGAGATGACCGGTGTTGGATCCGATGTCCAGGACGCCCATGCGCATGGGGCCACGCTAGCCGCGTCCGGGGGTAATGCTGCTCGAGGCACCCGGATCGTCCCCCGGTGCGGACCGACCGGGTCAGCCCCTGGCCTCCCCACGCCCGCCACCGGTGCGCGAGACGACGGGCTTCGGACCGCCCAGCCGCCGACCGCCGACCGCCGGCCGCCGGCCGCCGAGCCACAGCTGCAGCCGGGACAGCTCCGGCGCGGGCACCGAGTCCAGTGGGGTCGGCGCACGCCGCGGCTAGGGTGACACGTGTGCCCGAGGTAGCGCTGGACTTCCCGCGTCTGTTCGTGGAGTTCACCGATCCCGACGACGCCTCCCAGGTGTTGCGCTGCGACCTGACCTGGCTCACCTCGCGCTGGACGTGCATCTTCGGTTCCGGCTGCCGGGGAATCGACGCGGCCGCCGCGGACAGCGGGTGCTGCTCGCTCGGGGCGCACTTCAGCGATGCCGACGACCAGAGCCGGGTCGCCTCCTACGTCGACCGTCTCGAGGAAGGCGACTGGCAGCACCGCACCGACGGTCGGGCCGACGGCTGGACCGAGCTGGAGGACGGCGAGCGCAAGACCCGGGTCGTCGACGGCGCCTGCGTCTTCCACAACCGGGCGGGTTTCCGCGGCGGTACCGGGTGCGCGCTGCACCGGTGGGCGCTGCGCACGGGCCACAAGCCGCACACGGTCAAGCCGGACGTCTGCTGGCAGCTGCCGACCCGGCGCGGCTACCGCGACGTCCAGCGACCCGACGGGTCGACGTACACCGAGGTGAGCATCGGCGAGTACGACCGACGTGGCTGGGGTACCGGCGGGCACGACCTCGACTGGTACTGCTCGGGCAGCACCGAGGCCCACGTGGGGCTCGAGCCGGTGTACGTGTCCCTGCGCGACGAGCTCGTCGAGCTGATGGGCGCTGCGGCGTACGGCGAGCTGGCACGCCTGTGCGAGCAGCGGCTGGCGGCACAGATGCTGCCGGCACCTCACCCGGCCGATCCCGTACGCCGGGCTCAGGGGTAAGGCGAGCCTCACCGGATCCGCGGCGCCTGTTGGGGACACAATGCTGCGCATGCGCCTGGACCACCTCTCGTACGCAGCCGGACCCGATGGACTCGACGGGACCGCCGCGCGTCTGGGATCGCTGCTCGGTGAGGAGTTCCAGGTCGGCGGGGTCCATCCCCGCTTCGGGACCCGTAACCGGGTTCTCCCGCTGACCGGCGGCACCTATCTCGAGGTGGTGGCGGTCCTCGATCATCCCGCCTCGGACAAGGCTGCGTTCGGCCAGGCCGTCCGCAGCCGTTCCGAGCTCGGCGGCGGCTGGCTGGGCTGGGTGCTCGGCGTGGACGACATCGCCGAGGCCGAGAAGCGGCTGGGCCGGCACGCGGTGCAGGGCAACCGCCGGCGCCCCGACGGCTTCGACCTGCGATGGAAGCAGGTCGGGGTCAAGGGGCTGCAGGCCGACCCCCAGCTCCCGTTCGTCGTGCAGTGGGAGGTCGACGCCGCCCAGCACCCCTCGGCCGGGGCCAGCGGGGACGTCCAGCTCATAGCGTTGGAGATCGCCGGCGACCCCGAGCGTGTCACCGACTGGCTCGGCGAGCGGCCCCTGCAGGCGCTGTCGGACATCTCCGTGCGATGGGTCGCACCGCACGGTGCCCCAGGGGTCGTGGCGGCGCATTTCAGCACCGCAGTCGGCGACGTCCGGATCTGATGACCTGCGCGGATCCGGGGGTGCCAGCGAGCCGCGGACCCGATGTCGGTGGGCTCCCCTAGCGTGAACGGCATGAGCAGGAGCCCGGTCACGAGCCGCCGTCACCGCCCGACCTTCCGCTGTGCCGAGTGTGGCTGGGAGAGCGCGAAGTGGGTCGGGCGCTGCGGAGCGTGCCAGGCGTGGGGCACGGTCGACGAGACCGGCGCCCCGAGCACCGCGCGCACCTCCCCCGGCCCGGTGAGCAACGCCGCGATGCCGATCGCCGACGTCGCGGTCGAGGCGACGCTGGCGACTCCGTGCGGGGTGGGCGAGCTCGACCGGGTGCTCGGCGGCGGACTGGTCAAGGGGGCAGCGGTCCTGCTGGCCGGTGAGCCCGGGGTGGGCAAGTCGACGCTGCTGCTCGAGGTGGCCGCGGCCTGGGCGCGCGCGGGACGTACCACGCTGTACGTCACCGGCGAGGAGTCCGCGGCCCAGGTACGGATGCGGGCCGACCGCACCGACGGGGTCCACCCGTCGCTCTACCTCGCGGCCGAGACGGACCTCGCCGCTGTGCTCACCCACGTGGAGCAGGTCCGCCCCTCGCTGCTGATCGTCGACTCCGTGCAGACGATCGCCTCGGACCGGGTCGAGGGCAGCGCCGGTGGCGTCACCCAGGTGCGCGAGGTCGCGGCCACGCTCACCCAGGTCGCCAAGCGCACCGGTATCCCCACCGTGCTGGTCGGCCACGTCACCAAGGACGGAAGCATCGCCGGTCCGCGCGTCCTCGAGCACGTCGTCGACGTCGTGCTGTCCTTCGAGGGCGAAAGAAGCTCCCGGCTGCGCATGGTCCGCGCGGTCAAGAACCGCTTCGGCCCGGTCGACGAGGTGGGTTGCTTCGACCTGTCCGACGGCGGGATCGTCGAGGTCGTCGACCCCACCGGGCTGTTCACCTCGCGCCACCACGAGCCGGTGGCCGGCACCTGCGTCACGGTGAGCCTAGAAGGGCGGCGGCCGCTGCTGGCCGAGGTGCAGGCGCTGGTGCTGCCGATCGAGACCCCGAGTCCCCGCCGGTCCGCCTCCGGCGTGGACTCCAGACGACTCGACCTGCTGTTGGCGGTCCTCGGCCGCCGGGCCGGGCTGTCCTTGGCCCGCTACGACGTCTACGCCTCCACGGTCGGCGGGGCCCGACTCGTCGACCCAGCCGCGGACCTCGCGATCGCGGTCGCCCTCGCGTCTGCCGCCCTCGACACGGTCCTCGCTCACCGGGTGGTCGTGATGGGCGAGATAGGTCTGGCCGGCGAGGTCCGCCGCATCCCGTCGATCCAGCAGCGGGTGGCCGAGGCGGCCCGCCTCGGGTTCACCCACGCGATCGTGCCCTCCGACCACGGACCGGCCGTGGCGACTGCACCCGCCGCCTCCGGGATCGTCGTGCTCGACGTCCCCGACGTGTCCTCCGCACTCGCCGTCCTCGGGCTGGTGAAGCGCCGGTGAGCGCCTCGGGACACCGATTCGGCCATCCGTAGGACTCAGCTGCATAACGGCCGCGGGAACAGCCGCAATCACGGCGGAAGCACGCGTTGATGGGCCCTACACTGGGCCGAGCACCTCGCTCACGAGTGACACCGGTGCAGCAGCACGAGGGGACGACCCGACATCATGGCCGCGACAGGCGAGCACACCCCACAAGAGGCCCGGATGCGCGCGACGATGGCCAGCGTCGCGCCGGGCACGGTCCTGCGCGAAGGACTCGAACGCATCCTGCGGGGACGTACCGGCGCGTTGATCGTCCTCGGCTCGGACAAGAACGTCGAGGCGATCTCCACCGGCGGCTTCGCCCTCGACGTCGCGTTCAACGCGACCGGACTACGCGAGCTGGCCAAGATGGACGGCGCCATCATCCTGGACCGGGACGCCACCCGGATCGCCTGGGCCGCGGTCCACCTGATGCCCGACCCGACCATTGCGACCGACGAGTCCGGCACCCGTCACCGCACCGCCGACCGGGTCGCCCGCCAGACCGGTCTGCCCGTGATCTCGGTGTCCCAGTCGATGCAGATCATCGCCCTGTACGTCGGCTCCCAGCGCCACGTCCTGGAGGACACCGCTGCCATCCTCGGCCGCGCCAACCAGGCCCTGGCCACCCTGGAGCGTTACAAGCTGCGCTTGGACGAGGTGTCCGGATCGTTGTCCGCGCTGGAGATCGAGGACCTCGTCACCGTCCGCGACGTGACCGCAGTGGTGCAGCGCCTGGAGATGGTGAGCCGGATCGCGGCCGAGATCGAGGACTACGTGCTCGAGCTGGGCACTGACGGCCGGCTGCTCAGCCTCCAGCTCGAGGAGCTGGTCACCGGGGTGGACGTCGAGCGCGACCTCGTGGTGCGCGACTACAGTCCGGTCGACCCGTCCGGCTCCGAACCCGAACAGGTGCTGGCCACCCTCGGCGAGCTCAGCTCGACCGAGCTCGTCGACATCGTCGCCGTCACCCGCGCCGCCGGGCTCGGCGGTGCCGAGCAGCTCGACGTCGCCCTGTCACCGCGGGGATACCGCCTGCTGGCCAAGGTCCCCAGGTTGCCGGGCACCGTCATCGACCGGCTGGTCGAGCACTTCGGTAGCCTGCAGAAGCTGCTGGCGGCCACCATCGAGGACCTGCAGATCGTCGAGGGAGTCGGCGAGCTGCGGGCGCGAAGCATACGTGAGGGACTGTCTCGGCTGGCCGAGTCCAGCATCCTGGAGCGTTACGTCTGAGCCCCTGGCCGGCGAGATGACACTGCGACAACCCTGCCGCTGCCCCGAGTGGCGCAATTGCGGGGGCGGCCCACCTCGCGGCTCCCGTTCTTGCACCACTCGGCGGACGTCAGTGGTTCGACGACAACTCCTCGTCACCGGGCTCGGGTGCTCCGCCGGTCAGGCTCTCCTGCGGGGGTGGGCCGTCCCCGTCGCCTGCCGGCTCCCCGGCCTCCTGCGGCTCCGGCTCCCCGGTCTCGCCCTCCTGCCCGGGCTCGTCCTCCTGCTCGGGCTCGTCCTCCTGCTCCGGCTTTCCCCGCTTCTCCGGACTCGGGGGTGGCGGGGGCTCGAGCAGCGTGAACTCGGTCGCGGCCGGCTCACCGGTCAGCACGGCGGCCCGCAGCGCGTACTGCCCGGGGGCGGCGAAGTCGGCGGAGGGTGAGCAGCGACCACCGGTGTGCTGTCCGGTCCACGGCATCTGCACCGAGGTGGTCCAGAACGGCCGGAGCACCACGGTCTGCTCCTGGATCGCATCCCGGCAGCGGGTCGAGGTCCAGACCTGCTCGTCGTCCGCCGTGATCGACAACAGCAGCCGATCGGCGTCGAGGTCCAGTACGCAGGGCATCGACTCGAGCGTGGAGAGTGCCAGTCGCAGGTCGACCACGCGGTTCGCCTGCTGCACTGGCAGCACGGACGGCAGCACGCTCACCTGGGTCAGGTCGCATGCGCCCTCGGGTGCGGCCAGGACAGCGTCGATGGTGCGGACACGGTTCGCCTCCCTGCGCTCCCGACGCTCCTCCCTGCGCTCCTCCCGGCGCTCCCTACGCTCCTGCCGCTCTTGGCGCTCCTCCTGACGCTCCTGCCTGATCCGATCCCGCTTGCTCAGGCGCGGCTCGTCGGTCGGTGTCGTCGTCGCGGTCGGCGTCTCCTCGACCTCCTCGGCCGCGGGTGCCGGGTCCGCACCGGCCTGCCCGCCGGATCCCCCGCCGCCGACCAGCCGGGTCGTTCCCCAGACGAGCACGACGACGACCAGCAGCAGGAGCAGCCGGCGTACCCAGTAGACACGGCGCGGCAGCGGTCCGGCCGGGCGTACGACGGTGCTCATCCGTCCGACGCTAACCCGGTGCCGGCCGGCAGCCAGGAAGGCACACCGTGCGGAGGCTCAGCCCTTCTCCGCACCCTCGTTCGCGCCGGCGGTGAAGTAGCGCTGGAAGGTGAAGAAGACGAACGCCACCGGCAACGTGGCGATCAGCGCCACCGCGAGCTTCAGCGGGAACTGCTCGCCGCCGCCGAGACCGCCCGAGAACAGCGTCGCCATCCCGGTGGTGAGGACGTCCCGGTCCCCGCGCTCGGTCGCCACGAGCATGTGCGTGAACTCGTTCCACGACCCCTGGAAGCTGAGGATCGTCAGCGTGATGAGCGCCGGACGGGCCATGGGTAGCACCACGAACCAGAAGGTCTGGAAGATGCTGGCCCCGTCGATCCGGGCCGCCTCCTCGATGGAGATCGAGATCGAGTCGAAGAACTGCTTCATGATGAACACCCCGGCCGCGTCGACGAGCAGCGGCAGGATCATCGCCGGGTACGTGTCGTAGATCGACAGGTAGTTGAGCACCAGGAACTTCGGGATCAGCAGCACCACGCCCGGCACGCTCATCACGGCCAGCACGGACACGAACAGCATGCGCCGGCCGGTGAACTGCAGCCGTGACAACGCGTAGCCGGCCAGCGAGCAGAAGAACACCCGCCCGATCGTCACGGTCACCGCCACCAGGGTGGAGTTGCCGAACCACCGCAGGAACGGGACGGAGCTGTCCTCGGTGAGGCCGAACATCCGCCGGTACGCATCCAGGACGCCTGGATCGGGCACCAGCGACAGCGGGTTGGCCACCGCGTCCGCGTCGGTCTTGAACGACGTGGCGACCTGGATCGCGAACGGCCCGAGGTACAGCAGCGCGAAGAAGACGAGTACGCCGTAGAAGCCGGCCCTGCGCAGGCCGCTGGATCGGTTGTTCATGCGACCGGCACCTTCGCGTCGGCACGGCGTGCGGCCCTGGTCCGGCGCTGCGCCGCGCGTGCGTCCTTGTCCCGCAGCAAGAAGCGCTGGATCCCCGACAGCACCAGGATGATCGCGAACAGCACGAACGCGATGGCTGCCCCCAGACCCCACTCCCCGTTGGAGAAGCTCTGCCGGAAGGACAGGAAGGCCGGCGTCAGTGTCGTCTTCTGCGGTTCGCCCTGGCCGAGGATGTAGACCTGGTCGAAGACCTGCCAGGTGCCGATCAGGCCGAGCGTCAGCACCAGGATCAGCACTGGCCGCAGCTGCGGCAGCGTCACGTACCGGAACTTCTGCCAGGTGCCGGCGCCGTCGATCCGCGCCGCCTCCTCGACCTCGCGGGGGATGTCCTGAAGGGCCGCGATGAACATCAACATGAAGGTGCCGGCAGTCGTCCACACCACCAGGGCGATGACCGCCGTCAGCGCCACCGACGGCCCTGCCAGCCAGTCCCACAGCGACAGTCCGACGATGTCGTTGCCGGTCAGCCAGCCGGGCGGGTCGGCGGTTTCGACGAGCTGAAGCCCGCCGAACAGCTGGTGGATCACCCCCCGCGCATCGGTGAACCAGCGGGGTCCGTCGAGGCCGAACCAGCCCAGCAGGGCGTTGACCGCACCGGTGCCCTGGAACAGGAAGAGGAACACCATGCTGATGGCGATCGAGCTGGTCACCGACGGGAAGTAGAAGGCGGTGCGGAAGAAGCCGCGCCCGCGCAGGCGCCTCTCGTTGATGACCATGGCCAGCAGCAGTGCCAGGGCCGTCTGCAGCGGTACGACGAAGCCCACGTAGTAGACCGTGTTGCGGATGCTGATCATGAAGTCCTGGCGCGCCAGGCCGTCGCTGAGCAGTAGCGCCTGGTAGTTGTCGGTCCCGACGTAGTCGCCGGCACCCGCGAACGGGTCGCCGTCGGCCGGCGTCCAGTCCAGCAGGCTCACCCACGCCGCCATCGCGATCGGCACCACGAGGAACAGGCCGAGGATCACGACCATCGGCGTGGTGAAGACCAGCCCCGCGAGCCGCTCGCGACCGCGCAGTCCGGAACCGCGCCGACTCACTGGCCCAGTGCGGCGGCCGCGTTTTCCTGCGTCTGCGACAGGATCTCGGCCGGGTCGGTCGAGGCCAGACCGCCGAGCTGGGAGTTGAAGTCGTCGAGCACGTCGGTGAAGCCGGGCAGGGAGACCGGCGGTCGCGCGTAGTCGCCGCCGGCCACGAAAGCCTGGTCCTCCGGGTAGAGCTCGGCGTACTCCTCCAGCACGGACGTACGGGAAGGCATCACGCCGAAGGCCTCGGCGTTCTCGAGCTGCACCTCGGGCTTCGTGAGCGCTGTGATCAGCTCGACGGCCTGCTCCTGGCTGTCAGACTTCGCCGACACCCCCCAGCAGTTCGCGAACAGCATCGTGCCGGGTCCGGCGGGGCCCTCGGGAATCTCCGCGACCGAGTACTCCACGTCGCCGAAGTCGGCCGCCAGCGCACCCTTGACCCAGTTGCCCTCGATGGTCATCGCCGCCCGACCGGTACCGAACGCCTCACCACCCCAGCTGGAGTCGAGATCGGCCGACCAGGCCGCCGAGCCGTCCTCGAGCATCTGCTTGACGAATCCGAGCGCCTCGGCGTTCTCGGGGGAGTCGACGGTGGCCTCGGTGCCGTCCTCGTTCACGAACCAGCCGCCGGCGCCGAGCATGAACGCCCCGACCCGGGCCTGCTCCGCGCTCATGCTCAGGCCGACACGGTCCCCCTCGGTGAGCTGGTCGGCGACGGCCGCGAGCTCTTCCCAGGTGGCCGGGACGTCGGCCTCGGTGAGACCCGCCTCCTTCCACATCGTCTCGTTGATCACCAGGCCGAGCGTCGAGAAGTCCTTCGGCACGCAGTAGACCTCGTCCTCGTAGGTGAACGCCTCCTGCAGAGTCGGCGACACGTCGTCGAGGTCTGGGTAGCTGGAGCCGTACGGGTAGAGAGCTCCCTGCTCCGCGTACGTGGCGAACCGGCCCACGTCGACGTACATCACGTCGAACGGTTCGGGGCTGGCGAACGACTTCTGCAGCTCGGCGTTGATGTCGGCGGCATTGATCACCTCGACCGTGCTGTCGGTCTGCTGCTCCCAGGCGTCCACCACCTCGTTGACCCGGTTGGTCTCCGCGTCGCCGCTGGAGGCGATCAGCATCCGCAGCTCGGTGGGGCCTTCGGCCGCCGAGGGGTCCCCGCCCTCGTTGCCTTCCTCGAAGCCTCCGCCGCCGCATGCCGCGGAGAAGGCCAGCGAGGCCACGGCGGCTGCCGTGATCGCCCTGCGTGTCGTCGGTGTCTTCATGGTGTGGTCCTCCAGCGTGGTTGCGTGGTCTGCCTGACGACGAGCTCGGGGAGCAGCAGCTCACCCGGCCCGTCTGCTTGCGGGTGTCCGCCCAGGAGCCCGACGAGGCGGGCGACGATCGCTCGGGCCACGTCCTCGACCGGCTGACGTACCGATGTCAGGCCGTGACCGGGGACCAGCGCCGCCGCCGAGGTGTCGTCGAAGCCGGTGACGGCCACGTCGTGGCCGGCGCGCAGCCCCCGCGAGACCAGCGCGGACAGCGCCCCGAAGGCGAGGGTGTCACTGGCGCACACCAGGGCAGTCGGCCTCGGGTCCGCGTCGAGCAGCGTCAGTGCACAGGCGCCGGCGGCTGTGGCGTCGTCGTCGCAGTGAGCGGTCAATCCGTCGGTGGGCAGACCCGCCTCCGAACAGGCTCCCAGCCACCCGCTGCGACGGTCCTCGCCCACGTCGGAGCCGGCCGGCCAGCCGATGAACGCGATCCGCCGGTGGCCCTGCGCGACGAGGTGCTGCACCGCCAGCCTGGTACCCGCTGCACCGTCGACGTCCACCCAGCTGTGGGTGTCGGTGGGTTCCCACGAGCGGCCGAAGGTGACGAAGGGGGCTCTACGCCTCGTCAGCCAGGGCAGCCTGCGGTCACCCCGGTGGGTGTCGGTGAGTACGAACGCGTCGACCGAGGTGCTCGTCAACAACTCACTGAACCCGGAGAGCTCGTCCTCGGCGACGGGAGGGGTGAACAGCAGCAGGTGGTACCCGGCGCCGACCGACGCCTCGACCAGCGAGTGCAGGAACCGGTCCAACAGCGACCCCGCGGCGCCTACGGGCGCCGGTCCCACCTGCAGGCCCACCAGCCTGGACTCGCGGCTGCGCAGGGACCGAGCGGCCCGGTTGGGCTGATACCCGAGCTCGCGGATCGCCGCCAGGACGGTGGTCAAGGTCCCCGGACGCAGCCGCTGGGGTGCGTTGAGCGCGTTGGACACCGTCTGGCGGGACACACCGGCCAGGCGAGCCACCGTCTCGATGGTGACCTGCTCACTGCCTGCCACGATCCGCCTCCCACCTCCGTCTCCTGCATCTGGTTCGCCATCCGGGTACTCCGGCGCTTGACTCAAGCGAATATGAACGATCAAATGACGGTGTGACGAGAATCTCCCCTGTGGCCGACGATTTGTCAACCCCCGTCACCGGGTCCTGGCGGGACCGTCCCGGGCTGCAGCCCTGGCTCGACCAGCTGGTGACCTGCGTCCGCGCCCCGGCGTTGGTGCTGTCCGACGGCGACGGCCAGATCCACCGCGGCCAGGCCACCGGTTGGTACGTCGACGACCGACGACTCCTCGAGCATCTGGTGGTGCGCCTCGACGGTCACCTCCCCGTTGGAGTCGGCTCTCACCTGCGTACGGCCGGGGATGCGGACTTCAGTGCAGTGGCCCGCCACCTCGGTGACCAGGCCGCTGACCCGACCGTGTTCGTCGAGCGCCGCCGCCAGCTGGAGGCCGACACCCTCGTCGAGACGCTCCGCGTCCACTCGATGGCACGGGGGCCGGTGACCACCACGGTGCACATCGAGATCGGGACCGACGGGTCGACCATGCACGCGGTCAAGGGCGGTCGTACCGACGGGACCTCGCCGGTGGTCGAGGTGCGGCCCGACGGCCTGGCCTGGCGCTCGCCGGAACTCGCGGTCGACCTGACCGCCGCGCCGGTGCCCGACACGGTCGGCATGGGGTCGATGTCGTGGGACCTGAGTCTGGAGTGCGGGGACGCCGTCGAGATCACGGTGCGCGCTGCCTTCGTACCGGGTGTCCGCGCCGCTGGGACATTCGACGCCGCGACCGTGCCCCCGTGGCGGTCGCCGACGGTCACGTCGGCCGACCCGCGACTGGCCGACCTGGTCGCCGCCAGCCTGGCCGATCTCGAGGGCTTGCTGCTGCGAGACGGCGAGGACGTGTTCCTGGCCGCCGGCAGCCCATGGTTCCTGACCCTGTTCGGCCGCGACAGCCTGGTGGCGGCCCGCTTCCTGCTGCCGCTGGGCACCGAGCTGGCCCTCGGCACGCTGCGGACACTCGCGCGTCGGCAGGGAACCGGGTACGACCCGGCGACGGAGGAGGAACCGGGCAAGATCCTGCACGAGGTCCGCAGCGAGAGCCTCGGCGAGGGCGGTACCCTGCTGCCGGCGGTCTACTTCGGCACGGTCGACGCCACCGCGCTGTTCGTCATCCTGCTGGGTGAGGCGTGGCGCTGGGGCGCGCCCGCACAGGAGGTACGCGACCTGTTGCCGGCCGCGCAACGCTGCCTGGAGTGGCTGGAACGCAGCGCCGGTGACGAGTTCATCCGGTACGTCGACCACACCGGCGCCGGGCTCGCCAACCAGGGCTGGAAGGACTCCCACGACTCGGTGCAGTGGCGCGACGGGACACTGGCCCGGGCCCCGATCGCCCTCTGCGAGGTCCAGGCGTACGCGCACCAGGCCGCAGGGCTCGGCGCGGACCTGCTGGAGGCCCACGGAATCGGCGACCCGGCCCACTGGCGCAACTGGGCAGGGGAGCTGGCCGCTCGCTTCCGCAGTCAGTTCTGGACGCGCGATCGCCGCGGACGGTATCCGGGGATCGCACTGGACGCCGACGGGCGGCTCGTCGACTCGGCCACGTCGAACATGGGGCACCTGCTCGGGACCGGGCTGTTGGACGCGGGGGAGTCGGCGCTGGTGGCCGAACGGCTCGGCGATCCGTCCATGAACTCCGGCTTCGGCGTCCGTACGCTCACCACCGACTCGCCGCGCTACTCCCGGTTGTCCTACCACGGCGGCAGCGTGTGGCCGCACGACACGATGGTCACCGCGCTCGGGGCGTCCCGTGACGGTCACGCCGACCTGGCGGTGTCGCTCACCGAGGGCGTGGTCCGTGCTGCGCCGACGTTCGGTCTGCGGCTGCCGGAGCTGTACGGCGGCGACGCGTCTGCCGACGTCCCCGGACCGGCCGCGTACCCGGCCGCCTGTCGGCCGCAGGCCTGGTCGGCGGCCGCTGCGGTGGCCGGCCTGAGCGTGCTGCTCGGCCTCGACGCCGACCTGCCACGGGGACGTGCGTGGGTGCGGTCACCGGTGGCACGACCGTTCGGGGACCTGTCCGTGCAGGGGTTGACGATCGGGTCCGGGCGGTTGTCGGTCGAGCTGCCTCGTACCGGTGACGCCCTGGTGGCCTGCGACCGCACGGGGCTCACGGTCTTGACAGACTGAGCCCGTGGCGACGCTGCCCGACCGGGTTCTCGGCTGGTACGACCAGCACGCCCGTGACCTCCCGTGGCGCTCGCCGGAGACCTCCCCGTGGGGAGTGCTGGTCTCGGAGTTCATGCTGCAGCAGACGCCGGTGTCCCGCGTACTGCCCGTCTACGAGACCTGGCTGGCGGCCTGGCCCACACCAGCCGACCTCGCGGCCGTACCGGCCGGTGAGGCGGTCCGCGCCTGGGGCCGGTTGGGCTACCCACGCCGCGCCCTGCGGCTGCATGCCGCCGCGGTCGCCATCGTGGCCGTCCACGACGGCGAGGTGCCCGGTTCGTTGGAGGCCCTGCGGGAGCTCCCAGGCGTCGGCGACTACACCGCGGCCGCTGTCGCGTCCTTCGCCTTCGGTGCTCGGCACGCGGTGCTCGACACGAACGTCCGCCGGGTCCTGGCCCGTCACCTCGGCGGTCGCGCCCAGCCGCCGACGGGTGTTCGGGTCGACGAGCGCCTGCTGGCCGAGACGTTGCTGCCTCACGAGCCGTCGGTGGCGGCGCGCTGGGCGGTGGCCGTGATGGAGCTCGGCGCGCTGGTGTGCACCGCTGCGAGCCCACGGTGCACGAGGTGTCCGGTCGCCGCTGACTGCGCGTGGCGGCTGGCCGGGAGCCCCGCAGCGGACCAGGCTGCGCGGCGTCAGGCCTGGGCGGGCACCGACCGGCAGTGCCGCGGGCGTCTGATGGCGGTGCTCCGTGCGGCCGAGCTGCCGGTGCCCCGGGCGGCGCTGGAGGAGGCGTGGAGCGAGCCGGTTCAGCGCGAACGCTGTCTCGACGCACTGGTCGCCGACGGGCTGGTCGAGCCGGTGGGCAGCAGCGGCGGTGGCGGTCTGTTCGCCCTCCCCGGCACCGCCCCCCACTAGACCGCGATCCGCGCGTTATCGGGCGCCGATCCGCGCGCTATCGGGGACCGGCCCACGAGAAAGCGCGGACGAGTGCCCGAGAAAGCGCGGATGGGCACGCGGCGGGCCGCAGCAGACACCTGCCCCAGGCACCCACCTGCTGCCGTAGCCCTACCGCCTCACTCCTTGGCGGCAGGCTCCACCGGCGGCAGGTCCGGCAGCTCGAGCTCGGCCTTGGGCGTGCCCTTGAAGGTGAAGGTGGCGTCGGGACCGCTGCCCTCGACGTCGACCAGCACCAGCTGGCCGGGTCGCACCTCACCGAAGAGCAGCTTCTCGGCCAGCGTGTCCTCGATCTCACGCTGCACCGTGCGCCGCAGCGGACGCGCACCGAGCACCGGGTCGAACCCGCGTGATGCGAGCGTCTCCTTGGCTGCGGTGGTGAGCTCGAGCTCCATGTCCTTGTCCTTGAGCCGGCTCTCCACGCTACCGAGCATCAGGTCGACCATCGTGACGATCTCGCCTTGCGTCAGCGGCGGGAAGACGACGATCTCGTCGACCCGGTTGAGGAACTCCGGACGGAAATGCTGCTTGAGCTCGTCCGACACCTTCGCCTTCATCCGGTCGTACGACCCCTGGGTGTCACCGGCCTGGGCGAAACCGAGGTTCACGCCCTTGGCGATGTCTCGGGTACCGAGGTTGGTGGTCATGATGATGACGGTGTTCTTGAAGTCGACGACCCGACCCTGGGAATCAGTCAGCCGGCCGTCCTCGAGAATCTGCAGCAACGAGTTGAAGATGTCCGGGTGAGCCTTCTCGACCTCGTCGAACAGCACCACCGAGAACGGCTTGCGGCGCACCTTCTCGGTGAGCTGACCGCCTTCTTCGTACCCGACGTATCCGGGCGGCGACCCGAACAAGCGGGAAATGGTGTGCTTCTCGGAGAACTCGCTCATGTCGAGCTGGATGAGCGAGTCCGGGTCTCCGAAGAGGAACTCGGCCAGCGACTTGCTCAGCCAGGTCTTGCCGACACCGGAGGGGCCGGCGAAGATGAACGACCCACCGGGACGACGCGGGTCCTTCAGGCCCGCCCGGGTACGACGGATCGCCCGTGAGAGGGCCTTGATCGCCTCGTCCTGGCCGATGACTTTCTTGTGCAGCTCCTCCTCCATGCGCAGCAGACGGCCGGACTCCTCCTCGCTGAGCTTGACGATCGGGATGCCGGTCGCGATCGCGAGAACTTCGGCGATGAGCTCCTCGTCGACCTCTGCGACGACGTCCATGTCGCCGGCCCTCCACTGCCGCTCCCGCTCGCCCTTGGCGGCGATGAGCTTCTTCTCCTCGTCGCGCAGCGACGCAGCAGCCTCGAAGTCCTGGCTGTCGATCGCGCCTTCCTTGCGCATGCGTACGGCGGCGATCTTGTCGTCGAACTCGCGCAGGTCCGGCGGAGCGGTCATGCGGCGGATGCGCAGCCGCGCGCCGGCCTCGTCGATGAGGTCGATCGCCTTGTCGGGCAGGAAGCGGTCGGAGACGTAGCGGTCGGCCAGCGTCGCCGCCGAGACCAGGGCCTCGTCGGTGATGGTGACGCGGTGGTGCGCCTCGTAGCGGTCGCGCAGGCCCTTGAGCATCTCGATCGTGTGGGCGATCGACGGCTCGGGGACCTGGATCGGCTGGAAGCGCCGCTCCAGCGCCGCGTCCTTCTCCAGGTGCTTGCGGTACTCGTCCAGCGTGGTGGCGCCGATCGTCTGCAGCTCGCCACGGGCCAGCATCGGCTTGAGGATGCTGGCTGCGTCGATCGCGCCCTCAGCTGCGCCCGCCCCGACGAGCGTGTGGATCTCGTCGATGAACAGGACGATGTCACCGCGGGTGCGGATCTCCTTGAGCACCTTCTTCAGGCGCTCCTCGAAGTCACCACGGTAGCGCGACCCGGCCACCAGGGCACCGAGGTCGAGGGTGTAGATCTGCTTGTCCTTGAGCGTCTCTGGCACGTCGCCCTTGACGATGTCCTGGGCCAGGCCCTCGACGATCGTGGTCTTGCCCACGCCCGGCTCACCGATGAGCACGGGGTTGTTCTTCGTACGTCGCGAGAGCACCTGCATGACCCGCTCGATCTCCTTGGAACGACCGATGACGGGGTCGAGCTTGCCCTCGCGTGCCTGCTGGGTCAGGTTGCGACCGAACTGGTCGAGCACCAGGGAGCTGCTGGGAGCTCCCTCGGCCGGCGCGCCGGTGGGGGTCGACTCCTTGCCCTGGTAACCGCTCAGCAGCTGGATGACCTGCTGGCGCACGCGGTTGAGGTCCGCGCCGAGCTTGACGAGCACCTGAGCGGCGACGCCTTCGCCCTCACGGATGAGACCGAGCAGGATGTGCTCGGTCCCGATGTAGTTGTGTCCGAGCTGCAGCGCCTCACGCAGGCTGAGCTCGAGGACCTTCTTGGCGCGCGGCGTGAACGGGATGTGCCCGCTGGGTGCCTGCTGGCCCTGGCCGATGATCTCCTCGACCTGCGCCCGCACCGCCTCCAGCGAGATGCCCAGGCTCTCCAGAGCCTTGGCCGCGACCCCCTCCCCCTCGTGGATCAGTCCGAGCAGGATGTGCTCGGTGCCGATGTAGTTGTGGCTGAGCATCCGGGCCTCTTCTTGGGCCAGGACGACCACACGACGCGCCCGGTCGGTGAACCTCTCGAACATGATGTGATGTCTCCTCGCCTGGACCCGGTCGCAGTCCGTCGACGGCCCGGTGTGACCGTCGTCCGTTCAATGCTAGCCCCGTGGTGCCAGCCCGGTGTCCTCGTGATGCGTGAACGAATCCGGACCGGAGAAGTGTTCCAGCGCAGCGCGACGTTCGCGCACAGCGAAAGTCCGACCGTACTGCGCCGTCTCGTCGAGGCTCAGTGGGCGGCGTCGTACGCGGCGCGCACCTCTGCCGATACCCGTCCGCGGTCTGAGACCTGGTAGCCATTGGCACGGGCCCACTCCCGCACCTCCGCTGCGTCCGACGCGCCACCCGAACGCGTCGTCCGCGACTTTGCGCGACCTCCCCGTCGGGACCCGATCTTGCGGGCCTCGGCCACGTAGACGGCGAATGCATCACGCATGGCCGCGGCATTTGCCTCCGACAGGTCGATCTCGTAAGAGGTCCCGTCGAGCGCGAACTCAACGGTGTGCGAGGCGTCACTACCGTCGAGGTCGTCGACGAGCAGGATCTGCACCTTCTGGGCCACGGCTGCTTCCTTTCGTGCCACCGGAACGACATCCATCCACCGATGCTGCTGATTAGGACATGCGAATACTACTGCCATCGACGCACAAATGCACGTTTCAGCGAAATTGCTTATCGCACGCCCTCGGGGAGATTCGCTGCTTTAGGGTCGATAAGCGAGACAGGCATCGTCTCCGATTGCTTTTACTTGAATCTTGCAGCGTCAGCCATCTGCGTGGCCGGGTTCGCCGCGAAGCACGATTGGCACGTTGTCGATCAGCCGGGTGAAGCCGACCGTGGCCGCGACCAGCAGCCGGGCCTCGCCGTGCTCGGGCACCGGACCGAGCATCGGGTCGGTCAACACCAGGTAGTCGAACTCGACGCCGTCGGCAGCCCCGAGCACCTCGCGTGCCGCCGCGAGCACGGCCGCGGCGCCGTCCTCGGCGTGACAGGCGCCGGCCTGCAACGCCTCGAAGAGGGCGACGGCTGACTCCCGCTGCACGTCGTCGAGGTAGCGGTTGCGGCTCGACATCGCCAGCCCGTCCTCCTCGCGGACGGTGGGGACCCCCACGATCTCCACCTGCCAGGCGAGGTCACGCACCATGGCCCGGATCAGCGCGAGTTGCTGGTAGTCCTTCTCGCCGAACAGCGCGTATCGCGGTCGTACCAGCCCGAACAGCTTGGCCAGCACGGTGAGGACCCCGCGGAAGTGGGTCGGTCGGCAGGCGCCCTCGAACAGCAGCCCGAGCTCACCGGGGTCGACGGTGATGCCGCCGTGGGTGCCCTCGGGGTAGATCGACTCGACGTCGGGCACGTACACGAGGTCGACCGCCTCGCGCGCGCAGATGCGCAGGTCGCGCTCGAGGTCGCGTGGATACCTCTCGAGGTCTTCCTCGGGCCCGAACTGGGTCGGGTTGACGAAGATCGACGCGACCAGCACGTCCCCGAGGTCGCGAGCGGCCCGCAAGAGCGCCCGGTGCCCGTCGTGCAGCGCACCCATCGTCGGTACGAGTGCGACCGGTGACAACGCCAGCCGTGAGGGCATCAGCAGCTCGTCGAGCCCGACCGCCGTACGCACCACAACTGCCGGTGTCATGGTCGGCTCATCCGTGTGGGCGTCCGAGGTCGTCGGCCATCTGGGCGGCGGTGGCGTCCCACGCGGCGACGTCGAGCCGATCGGTGATCTCCCGGGCCCGCTCCCGCGACAGCCGTCCGTCGGCGACCGACAGCCCGGCCGTCACCCGCGCCATGGCGAGGTAGGTGTCGAAGGTCGGGGCCGGGGCGTCGGCCAAGGCATCGAGGTGCGCGTCGACCGTCTCCCGATCGCCGCGGACGACCGGCCCGGTCAGTGCGGCGTCGCCGTAGGCCAGCGCGTTGTCCAGCGCGGCCTCCAGCAGCGGGCGCAGTGTCGCGGACGGATCCTGCGACCCGGCCTGCTGGAGCAGTCCCATGGCCTGGGTGACCAGCGTGACGAGGTGGTTGGAGCCGTGCGCCAGCGCCGCGTGATACATCGCGCGCCGTTCCTCGGTGACGACGGTCATGATGGCCCCGAGGTCGGCGACGAGACCGCGGGCGACCGCTGCGGCAGCGTCGTCGGCCGTGGTCACCCCGACCACGCACGAGGCCAGCCGGGTGAGGTCGACGTCGGTGCCGGTGAACGTCATCGCCGGGTGCAAGGCGACCACGCAGGCACCTGCTCGCGCGGCCGGCTCGAGCACGGCGACGCCGTGGCGGCCGCTGGTGTGGACGACCACCTGCCCCGCGCCGATGGCGCCGTCGGCCACGAGGGTCGTCACAACCGAGGACAGCGCGTCGTCCGGCACGGTGAGCAGCAGCAGATCCGCATCGCGGGCGACGGCGTCCGGGTCGGTGACCCGCGCCTCCGGCAGCAGGGTCTCCAGCCGCGTACGGGAAGCAGGCGACGTGCCCGACGCGGAGGCGATGTGGTGGCCGGCGTCGCGCAGCGCGGCGGCGAGGACAGCTCCGACCCGCCCTGCCCCGATGACACCGATGCGCATGTGCGCCATCCCCGCCTCCCGTTCCAGCCCCTCGCGGGTACCGGACGCTTGACCCGAACGTGTGACAGCCCGCGCTACTGGCTGTCATGTCAGCGTACGGTGGCTCGGCACCAGGTGTGGCACGGCGCCCGGGTGGCCTCGGTCACACCCGGTCGGCACGGGCTCAGGTCGCCGCGGCTCGCAGCGCCCGACGGCACTCCCGTTCGAGCTCACGGTGGCGACGCAGCCGGTGCCGGAGCCCGGGGGCAGGCGGGAGGGTCGGAGCCGTCACCGCGACCGGACGCTCCACGGCACGCAGGCCCGCGCGGTCCCAGCGACCGGACGTGACTGCACGTCCCCAGCGCTCGAGGTCCGGCACCGAGAAGTCGTGTCGCAGGAGCACGGCAGCTCCCGGCCGCTGCGCAGGCCGACGACCCAATGAGGTGCACGTGACGGGTGTGTCGAGGACGGCGTTCACGCTGGCCGGGTCCAACGCCACCGTGTCGACCGAGAGGTCCCCGCCGCCTGAACCCACAGCGAGCACGCCCTGGAGGTCGGCGTCGGTGCGCTCGCCGATCCCGTGCACGGCGGTGGGCTCGAGCACCAGGATCAGGCGCGGCAGGAACCACCAGTGCTCGCGACGCAGGACGTGGCTGTCGGCGAAGGCCCGCGAGGGGGGATGCTTGCGCAGCTCCTGGTCGAGCATCGAATCTGTGAAGACCGAGCCGTCCTGGTCCACCACCAGGCGCACGCGACCCAGGCCGACGCCCGGCTGCCAGTCCCGCTGGGCGAGACGACGATCGCTGAGCACCCACGCCACGCCCGGGCTGGCCGCGAGCTCACGCACCGCGGGCCACTGCGACCAGTGCAGCGCGAGCGCCGGGCGCCCCTCGTGCTCCAGCGGCACGATCGCGGTCGCCCGGGGGCTGCCCTGCGGGTCGGACCAGCACAGCTCCGCGACACCCGCGTTGCGGCTCGCATCGACGAGGTCGTCGACGGAGTCCATGGACAACACCTCGCAGGACATTCGCACTATAGTCGCCGAATCGGGGACGTCGGGAGGCACTGTAGGGCCACACCGATGGGGACGTCGCGACATTCGCGGCGCCCCGCACCGACGACCGGGAGGTCACAGTGCCCGCCATAGTCATCGCCCTAGCAGTCGGCTCGGCCTTCTTCCTGGGCTATCGCTTCTACTCCGACTACCTTGCGCGCAAGGTGTACGCGCTCGATCCTGCGTTCGCCACCCCCGCCCACACGATGGAGGACGGGGTTGACTACGTCCCCACGAACAAGCACGTGTTGTTCGGCCACCACTTCACCTCGGTGGCCGGCGCCGCCCCCATCGTCGGGCCTGCCATCGGTGTGTTCTGGGGCTGGGGCCCGGCGCTGGCGTGGGTCGTCCTCGGCACCATCTTCGCGGCGGGCGTCCACGACTTCGGTTCGTTGGTCGTGTCGGTCCGGCACCGTGCCCAGAACATCGGCTCGTTGGCCGCCTCGGTGATCAACCCCCGCTCACGCACGCTGTTCCTGATCCTGATCTTCTTCCTGCTCACCCTGGTCAACGCGGTCTTCGCCGTCGTCATCGGCAACCTGTTCGTCGCCAACCCGGCCGCGGTCGTGCCGATCATGCTGGAGATCCCGCTCGCGATCTTCATCGGCCAGTACATCTACAAGACCAAGTCGTCGGCGCTGGTGCCCTCGATCGTCGGGGTCCTGGGCCTGTACGCCACGATCCCGCTCGGCCAGGCCTTCCCGATCGAGGTCACGGCGCTCGCCGACCTGTTCGGCGTTGAGCAGGAGCGCAACATCTGGGTGGTGCTGCTGTTCGCGTACACGTTCCTCGCGGCCCGCATCCCGGTCTGGGTCCTGCTGCAGCCGCGCGACTACATCAACTCCCACCAGCTGTTCATCGCCCTCGGCGTCATCTTCGTCGGCATCGCGGTCGGGATGAACACGGTGGCGGCGCCGGTCGTCAACGACGTGCCCGAAGGCTCACCCAGCTTCTTCCCGTTCCTGTTCATCACCATCGCCTGCGGCGCGATCTCCGGGTTCCACAGCCTGGTGTCCTCCGGGACCACCTCCAAACAGCTCGACAAGGAGACCGACGCGCGGTACGTCGGCTACATGGGAGCTGTCGGTGAGGGCGCCCTGGCAGTCGGCGCGATCCTCGCCTGCACTGCCGGCATCGTCGCCACCCGCGCCGATTGGAACGCGGCCTACCCCGACTTCGCCACCGCATCGGGTGACGCCGTCGGCAACTTCGTCAACGGTGTCGCCACGTTCGCCAATAACCTCGGCATCCCGTTCGACCTCGCTGTCATCTTCGCCGCGGTGGTGGTCATCTCCTTCGCCGCCACGACGATGGACACCGGTGTCCGGCTGCAGCGCTACGTCGTGCAGGAGATCGGCGAGATCACGAACATCAAGCCGCTTGCCCGCAACCTCACCCTGGCCACCACCATCGCCGTCGTCGTCCCCCTGGCCATGGCACTGCTGCCTGGTGGCGGGGACGCGGGATACACCTTCGGGGTGCTGTGGCAGCTGTTCGGCACGACGAACCAGCTGACTGCCGGGCTCGCCCTCTCCGTGATCGCGGTCTGGGTGACCAAGCAGGGCCGCAACCCGGTCGCGGTCCTGGTGCCCTTGGTCTTCCTGCTCGGCATGACCACCTGGGCGCTGGTGCTCAACCTGAGGAACTTCATCGAGCTGGACCAGTGGGTGCTCGCACCCCTCGACCTCGCGATCTTCGTGATCTCGGTGTGGCTGATCGTCGAGGCGTCACTGGCGCTGCGCAAGGCATTCGCCGAGCGAAGCAGCGTGCCCTCCGACGGCGACTCGGTCTCCCCGGGCGACACGAGCGCCGACTCTCGCAAGCATCGCAGATGAGCCCCAGACACCACGTACTCCTCGTCCGACCGTGGGACCAGCAGATGTCCGGTTCCGGGTGCTGCGGCCGGCTCGGGGGTGGAGGCAACGAGCTGTCTGGCGCCGATGACTTCGCCCCGCAGCGCAGTGACATGGAGAGCATGGGGGTCGTGTACCGGGCGTTGCGTGGTTGCCTGCCTGCCGACGTCGAGATGACGGTGGTGGACCCGCGCAACGTGGTGTGGCTGGTGCCCCGGTTGCTGCGCGAAGGTCGAGCGCGCGGTCTGCGAGGCAGGGCCCTGTGGCGCGAGGTCAGGCGGGGCACGT
>JALZKQ010000033.1 GCA_030859165.1 Actinomycetota bacterium | reverse complement strand
GTGGTTGAAGTAGTCGCCGGCGTTGTAGCCGATGAACGGCAGCATCGCCATCGGGTCGCGGCGTACGACGCCCACGGCACCCACGGCCGCGGCGGTCGTCTCGGAGGACAGCGTGGCTGGCAGCGTGTCACCGAGCTGCTCGAACCACTCTTCGATGAGCGGGATCTCGTCCTTCCACTCCTCGGGGTTGACCGCCAGCGCCCGTCGCACCTGCCCGGCCTCGACGTCGAGACCGTCGAGGTCGAGGCCGTCGACGGTGGGGACGAGGCCGATCGGAGTCTCGACCGCGTCGGCGGTGCCGTCGAGACGCTCGGCGACCCACTTGAGGACCCGGCTGTTCTCACCGAACCCGGGCCACAGGAACCCGCCATCGGCGTCGCGGCGGAACCAGTTGACGTAGAAGACCTTCGGCATCTTGTCGGTTTCGTGGGTCTTGCCCACGTTCAGCCAGTGGGCCAGGTAGTCGCCGGCGTCGTAGCCGATGAACGGCAGCATCGCCATCGGGTCGCGGCGCACCACACCCACCTCGCCGGCCGCCGCTGCGGTGGTCTCGCTGCTCAGCGTCGCACCCACGAACGTGCCGTGGTTCCAGTCGCGGGCCTGGGCTACCAAGGGGATCGTGGTCTTGCGGCGTCCGCCGAAGAGGATGGCGTCGATCGGTACGCCACGCGGGTCCTCGTACTCGGCGGCCAGACTCGGGGTCTGCCGGATGGGGGTGCAGAAGCGACTGTTCGGATGGGCCGCCGGCTGGTCGGACTCCGGGGTCCAGTCGTGACCGTGCCAGTCGGTGAGGTGGGTAGGGGTCGAGGGGGTCATGCCCTCCCACCACACGTCGCCGTCGTCGGTGAGGGCGACGTTGGTGAAGACCGAGTTGCCGTGCTCGACCGCCCGCATGGCGTTGGGGTTGGTCTCCCAGCCGGTGCCCGGAGCGACGCCGAACAGACCGAACTCCGGATTGATCGCGTAGAGCCGGCCATCCTCGCCGAAGCGCATCCAGGCGATGTCGTCGCCCAGCATCTCGGCCTGCCAGCCAGGGATGGTGGGCTCGATCATCGCGAAGTTGGTCTTCCCGCAGGCTGACGGGAAGGCCGCGGCGACGTACTTCACGGTCCCCTCGGGCGACGTCAGCTTGAGGATCAGCATGTGCTCGGCGAGCCAGCCGTCGTCGTGCGCCATCACCGAGGCGATCCGCAGCGAGTAGCACTTCTTGCCCAGCAGGGCGTTGCCGCCGTACCCCGAGCCGTACGACCAGATCGCGCGCTCCTCGGGGAAGTGCACGATGTACTTGGTGTCGTTGCACGGCCAGGGCACGTCGGCCTGGCCGTCCGCGAGCGGAGCGCCCACCGAGTGCAGGCACGGGACGAAGGCAGCGTTGGTGGCTTCGATCCGGTCGAGGATCGTACGGCCCATCCGGGCCATGATCCTCATCGAGGCCACGACGTACGGCGAGTCGGTGATCTCGACGCCGAACATCGGGTCGTCGGCCTCGAGGTGGCCCATCACGAACGGGATCACGTACATCGTGCGACCGCGCATGGACCCCGCGTAGAGGTCGTTCATGATCGGCTTCATCTCATCGGGGGCCATCCAGTTGTTGGTGGGCCCGGCGTCCTTCTCCTCGCGGCTGCAGATGAACGTGCGGTCTTCCACCCGAGCGACGTCGCTGGGGTCGGAGGCGCACCAGAAGGAGTTCGGCTTGCGCTCCTCGTCGAGCCGCACGAACGTACCGGCCCGTACGAGCTCGTCGGTGAGGGCCGTCCACTCCGAATCGGAGCCGTCGACCCACTGCACGAGGTCCGGCTCGGCGAGTGCTGCCACCTCGTCGACCCAGGCCTGGAGCCCCGCGTGCGGGGAGCGGTAGGAGGTCTCAGGGGAGTTCTGGGCGGTCGTGGTCATGCGTGAGGAGTCCCTTCGCTCACGGTGGTGCCAGGAAGCCCGGCACCGCTGGAGTGGTGCACTGCGCCGCTGCAGTGGCGTGGAAGCCGGCACACCTGCACCGGGAGGGTGAGGTTGCACCGTCGCGCAAGTCGCGCTCGGACGCGTCCTACGATGCTGAGCAATGTGCCACAGTCCGCTGGGCAAGGCAAAACAAACTGCAGGTCAGAGACCGTTTCAACCGAAGTCGTTAGACTTCTGTCTTTGAATATGCGTTACCGTTGATGGTCTAGGGTGAAACGTCGTCCAGCGGCGTCAGATGCGTGTCTCGCCGCGCAGCAGGTATCGGTCGTACGCGACGGTGGGCCGGCTCGACCCGGTTTCGCGCATCGATGCTCGATCGCTAGACTGACGCCTGCCCTGCGGGGCACTGCGCTCGTAGCTCAACGGATAGAGCATCTGACTACGGATCAGAAGGTTGGGGGTTCGAATCCCTCCGAGCGCGCCATGTCTGGGGCGGGGATACGCACCCCGGCGATTGATCGGGTTTGATGCTCTGGTGGAGGTCACCAAACAAGGACGGACCTGGCAGATCGGGACGGCAAGCGACGTGGCGTGGATCGCGACCCACACCACCCCGGGCCTCTCGATCACCGCGGCGGTCCCACCGGTGTTCGAGGCCTACGCCACGTACTACGAACCGGAGGGCATCACCACGGTGACCCACGAACGAGCCGTGGTGAGGCAGCTGATCGACTGCACTCCCGAACAGCCGTGGTGGCTGGGCTATCTCGAGACCGGCGCCCACGACGTCGTCTTCGACCACACCGCCAAGGTCTCCCTCTACAGTGACTGGCCCTACGTGCTGGTCGAAGCCGGTCCCGAGCAAGCCCTCACCTGGCGCACCGGTCACATGCGAGCACAGTACGGCGCGCTGCCGGACCTGTTCTTCCCCGCAGACCGGTCCTGGCTCGTCTCAGCTCTCTGGGACGACACCTGGACCTGCATCGGCGGCCCAGCCGCGCTGATCGACACCCTCGAGAAGGACGCGCTCGTAAGAGCCCGCCGCATCCAGCCCGGCGAGGACGCCACGCCTCCGGGACACACCAGCAACTGACAACCCGGACCTCCGGACCCACCCAGCGGATCTCAGGTACCGACAACACCACCTCCTGATTCTCGACGATGTTCGGCCCTCGGTGACAGCCGTCACCATCGGACCAGCTTCCAGATCTCGGGGCGGGGATCCCCCTCGGCGCCGATGTCGGTGAAGATCTCGACCGCCGTCTTGAGGTGCGCCATCGCTTCGTCCGGTCGCCCGGTGGCGTGCCACAGGTCGGCGAGGTTGTTGTGCAGCGCGGCTTCGTGATGCCGGTCTCCCGTGGCCGAGCACAGGTCGAGGGCCGCGACGGTCAGCTCGATCGCGGTCTTCATCTCGTCGCGGGCGCGGTGGGCGAGGGCGAGGTTGTTCAGGGCCGCGACCCGCAGATCGTGGTCGCCGACCTGCTCGGCGAGCGCACGGCTGCGTCGCAGGCTCGCCAGGGCGTGGTCCGTGTCACCGGATGCCGTGGCCAGCATGCCCACCAGGTTGTGCGCCTGGCACCGGGCCCGAGGGTCACCGGCCTCCTCCGCCAGTGCCTCGGCCTGCCCGGCGAGCAGCTGGGCCCGGGAGGCGTCGCCCAGGCAGTGGGCTGCCAGGCTGAGGTCGGCGGTGATACCGGCGCGGGCGGCCGGACCCGGATCCGGAGCCGCCGACAGCGCGGCCTGCAGGTGCATCTGCGCCAGGGCGTACTCACCGCGGCGGTGCTGCAGCCGGCCGAGACGGTGCTCAACCGATGACAGCTCAGCAGGGCCACAGCCCGCGGCAGCCGTCTCCAGGCTGAGCAGCGCCCCGGCGTAGTCGCCCATCACCGTCTGCAGGTCGCCGATCGCGGTCAACAGCTCGGTGCGGGCGGGGTGTCCGAGCGCCAGCGCCGCGTGCAGGTGACCAAGCGCCTCGGCGTTGGCGAACACCGAGCGTGCCTGCTCGCCGGCCTCGCGGAAGGCGCGGGCCGCCTCGCCGTCACGACCGGCGAGCTGGAGGTGTCGGGCCACCGCAGCCACCGGCGCGCCGAGCACCTCAGCAGCCCTGCCGTGCAGCAACCGTCGACGCGCGAGACTGGTCCCCTCGTACACCAGTGCCCGCAGCAGATCGTGTTCGAAGTCGTAGTCGAACCGGCCTTCACCTACCAGCCCCCGCCGCACGACTTCCTCCAGCGCGGTCACGGTCTCCTCGTCGGTCCGTCCGCTCACGACACGCACGGTGTCCACGTCGAAGGACCGGCCGAGGACAGCGGCGGCGGACAGCACCTGACGTCCGGTCTCGCTGACCGGGTCGAGCCGGGCTTGGAACAGGTCGCGCGCACCCCTAGGCAGCGGCCAGTCGCCGTCCGCGACCGGTGAGCGGAGGTACTCGACGAGCAGCAGCGGGACGCCCTCGGTCTTCTCCCAGAGCCGACGGGTGAGTGCCGGGTCCTCGTCGCCGGGTCGAGCAGCACGCAGCAACGCCCCGACCGCACGTTCCCCCAACCGGTCGAGACGTAGAACAGCCCCGCCCCCCGCTCGCGCGGCCGCGGCCACGGCGCGGCGCAGCGGGTGGTCGTGCGGGGTCCGCCAGGTGAGAATCACCAGCAGCGGGCGCCCTTCCAGCCGGCGCAGCCCGTAGGTCAGCAGGCTGAGCGTCGCGTCGTCGGCCCACTGCGCGTCGTCGATGAGCAGCACCCCCGGGGTGTCGCCGTCCGCCGCCGCGACCATCGTGTCCCAGACGCCGGACAGGAAGCGGGTCTCGGCGCCGGGCCCGGCGAGCGCAGGAACACCATCGACCCCTCGGCCCGGGCCGAGCTCCGGTACGAGACGGGCGGCCTCGGACAGCACACGGTCCCCGGCACCGGCGAGCCAGTCGCCCCCCTCACGCAGGCTGCCCCGCAGGGCCTCGACGACCGAGGCGTACGCCAGCCCGGCCTCGTCCTCGTAGGCCCTGCCGAACAGGACGCGGGCACCTTCGCGGCGCAGCAGACGGACAAGCTCCTCGGCGAGCCGAGTCTTGCCGATCCCCGCCTCCCCCTCGATCAGGACGACTCGGCCATCGGTGCCGACCGCGTCGTACACGCCGCGCAGCGCACCCAGGTCGTCCCCGCGACCTACGAAGGGTGGCGAGTGCGGCTGCGGTGCCTGTGCCACAGAAGCCACGACGGCAGGAGCCGGCGCGATGAAGGACCCCCGGTTGATGGCTTCGTAGAGCTGGGTCGTCTCCGTCAGCGGCGGCACCCCAAGCTCGCGGGAGAGCATGCGGACGCACTCGCGGTACTGCACGAGGGCCGCCGCGCGGTCACCTGTCGAGGCGTACAGCCTGATCAAGGCGCGGTGCGCGGGCTCGTGCAGCGGGTCGATCGAGAGCGACCGTTGGACGACGCGCAGGGCACCGGTGCGGTCGCCGGCGGACTCGCGGGCGTCGGCCAGGTCGGCGAGCGTGGCCACCAGCTCTCGACGCAGACCGTCGCCCTCGAGCTGTGCCCAGTGCTCGAAGTCGGGGGCATCGCGTACGGCGAATCCCTCGAGGAAGTCGCCGCGGAAGGCGGCAACGGCGCGTTCAAGCTCGCGGCGCCCCCGAAGATCACGGAACCGGTCGACGTCCACTTCGATGCCGTGGCCCTTGACCAGGCGGACGTGGTCGCGGGTCGCCTCGATGAGCTCAGGACCGACGGCAGCTCGCAGGGTCGACAGGGTGCGCCGCAGGGCGCCCCGTGCGTGCGCTGCGTCGGTGTCGGACCACAGCAGGTCGGCCAGCGCATCTCGGGAACGCGGTCGGTCGGACAGGGCGAGGTGGGCGAGCAGGGCCACCGCCTTGCGGGTGTCGAACGCGACGAGCTCCCCGTCGCACTCCACCCGAGGGGGGCCCAGCAGGCTGACCTCGATCATGCGCGCCATCCGTTCCCCGACCCGCACCCGTGGTACGGCCGTCGACCGGGATCGTAACGATTCGTGCACGGTGTCCGGAGAGTCTGGCGTAGAACAGTCCCTAGGAGGGAGGTGCGCCTTTGAGCAGCGCGCGACACCATCATGCAGCCCGCTCACGTGTCCCTCCGGGCCGGGTCGTGACGGCTGTGTCAGACCGTGCCTTGCGGAGGTCCGCCTGGGCGGTGTGGTGGTTCGTCGCCGCGATGATCGTCGTCGCGGTGCCGCTGGCATTCGTCCAGCCACCGGCGACTGGCGAGTCGTGGGGAAGCGGAGGCCGCGTCGGCGACGGCGCGTTCGGCCTGGTCGTGCTGACGTTCCCGCTCGTCGGCCTGTTGATCCTGCGGCTCCATCCACGCAACACGATCGGTTGGCTGTTGATGGGGATCGGTCTGGTCTGGGGTCTCGGCCTGCTTGCCGACCACTACGCCAGCTACGGCCTGCTGGTGGCCCCCGGGTCGGTGCCGGGACCGCTCGTCGTCGCCGCGCTCAACGAGGGCACCTGGGCGCCGGCCATCGGGCTGATGGGCACGTTCTTGATCCTGCTCTACCCGGACGGTCGGTTGCCGTCGCCTCGTTGGCGCGCCGTGGCGTGGCTGTCCGCGGTGACGATGGTCATCACGCCCGTCGCCATCGACTTCCTGCCCGGCCGGCTCGAGGAGAGCCCAGTGCCCAATGTGGTCAATCCGCTCGGTTGGGAGACCGGCCAACCAGTCCTCACGATTCTGCTGGTCGTCTTCCTGCCGCTGATCCCACTGTGCATCGTGGCGTGTGCTGTCGCTCTCGTTCGTCGCTTCCGGCGATCGCACGGCATCGAACGGCTGCAGCTGAAATGGCTTGCGACAGCGGGCGCGGTGGTGGCCGCCACCTATGTGGTCACCATGGCATCCACTCTGCTCACCGAGACGGCCCCCGGCGTTGCCGACGGCTGGGTGGAGGTGCTGCAGACCGTGTCGATTCTGTCCTTCGTGCTCCTGCCCATCGCGATCGGCATGGCGATCCTGCGACACCGGCTCTACGACATCGATGTCGTCATCAGCCGTGCCCTCGTCTACGGCTCCCTCACCGCCACGCTTGCCGGGGTCTACCTCGGCACCGTGCTCCTCCTTCAGCTGGTCCTGAACCCGGTCACCCGGGAGTCCGACCTGGCCGTCGCCGGCTCGACACTCGCGGTCGCCGGGCTGTTCCGACCGGCACGAGCGCGGATCCAGGCGAGCGTGGACCGCCAGTTCTTCCGCAGCCGGTACGACGCCGCTCGCACGCTCGACGCCTTCGCGAGCCGGCTCCGGCACGAGCTCGACCTGGACGCCGTAGCAATCGACCTGCGCGCGGCCGTCCACGAGACCGTGCAGCCAGCTCACGTATCCCTCTGGGTACGGCCATGATGACCGTGTCGGACCGCGCCCTGCGGAGGACGGCATGGGCGGTCCCGGGATTCTTGGTGGCGATGATCGCCGTCGCGGTACCGCTCCACTTCGCCGTCCCGGCTCAGAAGAGTTGGGGAGACGTGCTCAATGCGGTCGCGTTCGCCATCCTCATCACCGTCTTTCCCCTCACCGGTGCGTTGATCCTGCGACGCCAGCCGCGCAACACGATCGGCTGGTTGCTGCAAGGCATCGGCCTGGTGTGGTGCCTGGGTGGGTTCACCGACAACTACACGCGTTACGCCCTGTTGGTGAACCCCGGGTCACTGCCACGACCCGACGTTGCCGCCGCGCTCAACGGCGGTATCTGGGCCCCCGCGCTGGGGCTGATGGGCACGTTCCTCATCCTGCTCTACCCGGACGGTCATCTGCCGTCTCCTCGCTGGCGGCCCGTGGCGTGGCTGTCCGCGGTGACGATCCTGGCCCTGACAGCCACGATGTACCTCTCGCCCGGTCGGCTCGAGCTCAGCCCGGTGCCAGGTCTGACCAATCCCCTGGGTTGGGAGGCGGCTGGACCGCTCCTCGACATCCTGTTCCCCATATTCCTGACCCTCTTCCCGCTGTGCATCGTCGCGTGCGCGGTCGCCCTCGTACGTCGTTTCCGTCAATCGCATGGGATCCAGCGGCTGCAGCTGAAATGGCTGGCGACAGCCGCAGCCGTGGTCGCGTGCACCTTCCTGGTCGCCATCCTCGCCCCAGTGCTCACCGGCGCGGTGACAACCTCGGGCGAGGAGGCCGCCTGGCTCAAGGCACTGAACAGCCTGTCGTTCCTGTCGTTCCTGCTCCTGCCGGCAGCAATCGGGGTCGCGATCCTCCGTCACGGCCTGTACGAGATCGACGTGATCATCAACCGCACGCTCGTCTACGGATCGCTCACCGCTGGCCTCGCCGGCGTGTACCTCGGCTCGGTGCTCCTGCTGCAGCTGGTCCTGAACCCAGTCACCCGGCAGTCCGACCTGGCGGTCGCCGGCTCGACACTCGCGGTCGCGGCGCTCTTTCGGCCCGCACGCGCACGGATCCAGGCGACCGTGGACCGTCGGTTCTACCGCAGCCGCTACGACGCCGCACGGACCCTGGACGCTTTCGTCCACAGGCTCCGCTCGCAGCTCGACCTGGAGGCCGTCGGCGCCGATCTGCGCGGGGCCGTGCATGAGACCGTGCAACCGGCACACGTCTCACTCTGGCTGCGGCCGTAACGATGGACGGACACCCGAGCAGGAACCTGTCGGCTACAGCCGAGCCTGGGAGACACCGTGACGATGATCGAGCACAGCGTCGTGATCAGACGACCCCTCGAGGATGTGTGGACCTACGTGACCGACCCCGCCAACAACCCGGTGTGGCAGGGTCCGGTCACCGAGGTCCGGTCAGGCACTGGTGTGCCAGTGGCCGTGGGCAGCGAGATCGCGGAGGTCATGCACTTCCTGGGGCGTCGGATCGAGGTGACCTGGGCGGTGACGGAGTACGAGCCCATGCAGCGATCCGCGGTGCGCACCATCTCGGGACCCGTGCCCATGCATGGCAGCTACCGCTTCGAACGGGTGGACGGCGGCACCCGGTTCACGCTGGGAGCCGAGATGCAGGCGCACGGTCTGTTCAAGCTCGCCGAGCCCGTGTTCGCGCGGATGGTCGACCGGGAAGGAGCGTCGAGCTGCGAGGTTCTCAAGGAGCTCTTGGAGTCGGAAACCACGACCGGGACGCGGTAACGCTCGGTGGACGTCGCTGCCCTAGAAAGGTCTCACCATGACCACACTGACCGGGTCGTTCCGACGGCGCTTCCTCGACCGCACGGCCGATGTCGGCCGGGTGGCACGCGACGCCGCTGACTCGGCGCAAACCCCCGCCGACGAGGTCGCACCGGTTGACATCGCGCCGAACGATCCCCTGCTGGCCTACCTGCAAAGCGCAAGCGGGGCCGTGGACGTCGAGCAGTTGGACCTGGACTCTCCCGGACTGCGCGCCATGAAGGCTGCCGGAGTGAAGCTTGCGGTACCGCTGGTGAGCCAGGGAGAGCTCATCGGCATCCTCAACCTCGGGCCGCGACGCTCCGAGCAGGAGTACTCCACCGACGACCGTAAGCTGCTCGATGATCTCGCAGCCCAGGCGGCACCCGCGCTGCGGGTCGGCCAGCTCGTACGTCAGCAGCAGGCGGAGGCGCGGACGCGAGAACGGTTCGAGCAGGAGCTCGAGGTTGCGAGACTGATCCAGCAGAACTTCCTGCCCAAGCAGCTCCCGGACCTCCCTGGCTGGGAGGTCGCCGCCCTCTACCGCCCGGCGCGCGAGGTCGGCGGCGACTTCTACGACGTGATCCCGCTGGCCGACGGTCAGGTCGGGTTCGTGGTGGGAGACGTCACCGACAAGGGCGTGCCCGCTGCCCTGGTCATGGCCGCCACTCGAAGCGTGCTGCGCGCCTCGGCACAGCGACTGGTCGAGCCAGGTGCTGTGCTCGAGCGAGTCAACGAGCACCTGTGCCCAGACATGCCCGCGAAGATGTTCGTCACCTGCCTGTACGGCGTGCTGGAGCCGGCTACCGGTCGGTTCCGCTTCGCGAACGCCGGCCACGACCTGCCGTACGTCAAGACGGCCAGCGGATCGGTCGAGCTCCGGGCTCGGGGCATGCCGCTCGGCCTGATGACCGGGATGGTGTACGAGGAGGGGGAGACCGTCCTCGCTCCTGGCGACTCCCTGTTGCTGCACTCCGACGGCGTCGTCGAGGCGCACGACCCTGACGGTCGCATGTTCGGCTTCCCGCGTCTGAAGGAGGCGGTCGGGGCGTACCCCGGTGGCGGCGAGCTGATCGCGCTGGTGCTCGCCGACCTGCGCGACCACACCGGACCCGACGCGGAGCAGGAGGACGACATCACGATGGTCACGCTTGCCCGCTCCGCTGGGTCGACCCCGACAGCGGCCGGCTCGGGGCCCACGCACCAGGTCGTGGAGTTCGACGTACCCAGCACCGAGGGCAACGAACGGCTCGCGCTGGCGAGGGTGAGCACCATCGTGGCGCCGCTCGGCCTGACCGAGGCACGGCTCAAGCGGCTCGAGACGGCTGTCGGCGAGGCCACGATGAATGCGATGGAGCACGGCAACGCCTACCGCGCCGACCGGCCGGTGACCGTGCGGGTGCTCACCGGGTCGGACCAGGTCCGGGTCCAGATCACCGACCGCGGTGGCGCCCCGACGGACCGCGAGCGCGAGGTGCCCGACATCGAGGCGAAGCTGGCAGGACTGCAGCGCCCCCGCGGTTGGGGGCTGTTCCTGATCGAGAACATGGTCGACGAGGCGCACGAGGTGAGCGACGGTGCCGAGCACACGCTCGAGTTGGTGATGCACCTGCCCGACGGCTCGGCGGATGGACACGATGGAGGCGACGATGAGGAGCAGTGAGCTGCCGACCGGGGTGCGACTGCGCGACCGGGTGGCGGTCATCGACCTGGCAGGCGACGTGAACGCACGGTCAGAGGACTCGCTGAACGCCGCCTGGGCGCAGGCGACTCGCGAGGCGCCCGATGCGGTGGTCCTGAACTTCGAGGGCGCGGGATACATCAACTCCACCGGCATCGCGCTGATCGTCGGGCTCCTCGCCCGCGCCCGGACGCAGGCGATCCCCATCCGGGCCTACGGACTCAGCCCCCACTACCGCGAGATCTTCGAGATCACCCGCCTGGCCGACTTCCTGGCGATCAAACCCGACGAGGAGAGCGCCGTACGCGGCGTCGAGAGGAGCAGCACATGACCGAGGCGACGGCGACGTTCGACGTGCGCCGGCACGGACCGGCCAGCGTGGTCGACATCAAGGGGGACGTGACAGCGGGTTCGGAGGACGTCCTCATGGTCGCGTACGACACGGCCGGTGACGCCGGGGCGATCGTGCTCAACTTCACCGACCTGTCGTACATGAACAGTGGCGGCATCGGGCTGCTGGTCACGTTGCTGGTGCGCGCCAACCGCCGCTCGCAACGGCTGATGGCCTATGGCCTGTCCGAGCACTACAGACAGATCTTCGAGCTGACCCGCCTCGACGAGGCCGTCGGCATCCACGACTCCGAGCAGTCCGCGCTCAGCGCGGCCGGCGCAGGACAGGAGGAGGGACACCATGGGTGACCTGGACGAGAGGGCGGCGCAGACTACCGCAGGGCAGGCAGCGGCCGCGCGGGACGCGACCCACTGGGCGAAGGCGGTGTCGAGGCTGAACGTCTCCGACGTGCCGGAGGGGGCGATCAACCTCAACGTCTCGGGCAAGCGGCTCGCCGGCCCGATCCAGGGCTTCGGCAAGATGTGGCAGAAGACCTACCAGGTACGGCTGCCACGCGAGCGGGTGCCGGCCACCGAGCTGATCGCCACGTGGAAGCAGCGCTTCCCCGACTTCTGGCCCGAGGGCAACCGCTTCTACGCGCCGTTGACCGGCATCGAGCCCGGCGAGGTCGCGCTGCTCAACATGGACCTCCCGGGCGGGATGAAGCTGTCGACCGGCGTGATGGTCCTCTATGCCGACGAGGAGTCGTTCACGTTGATGACACCGCAGGGCCACATGTTCGCGGGCTGGATCACCTTCAGCGCAACCGAGCGCGACGGCGAGACGGTGGCGCAGGCGCAGGTGCTCATGCGTGCCTCCGACCCGATTTTCGAGCTGGGCCTGAGCTTGGGTGGGCACCGACAGGAGGACCTGTTCTGGAGCCACACCTTGCGTGCGGTCGCGGCCCACTTCGGCGAGTCCGCCGACGTCGACACGCAGGTGGTGTGCGTGGACAAGAGGCGGCAGTGGTCCAGGTGGACCAACGTGTGGCACTCCTCGGCGATCCGATCCACCGGCTACATGCTGGCAGCGCCGGTCCGAGGGGTCCGGGGCCCGTTGCGCCGTGCGCGGGAGGGCGGCTGAGGGTTGGTTCCCGAACCCCGCAGGCCGCCCGCGTGGAACCACGCGGATGCGACGCGCGTCCCAGCGCCATGATGGGTTCCCGTACCGCTGCCGCGCTGATCACCGCCTCGAGCGTGGGGCTGCTCGCGGCCTGCGGGCAGACGCCCGCGGATGCGCCTGCGACCGGCTCGACCGATCTGCAGATCAGCCAGGTGGCGCGGGCGGAGCCTCCGGCCGGCGCCCGGACCGACGGCGCGGCCGTCGGCATCGCGGCCTTCGGGCACGACCTGCTCGAGCAGCTGCCTCCTGGTGAGAACGTGGCCATCTCACCGGCCAGCATCAGCACCGCCTTCGCGATGCTGCGCCCGGGAGCGGGCGGCGCCACGGCACGGCAGATCGACGACGTGCTGCACTTCCCCGCCGACGGGCTCGGGCCCGCGTACAACGCGCTGACCCGCGGCTGGGAGACCGGCGAGCCGATCTCGAAGTCGGACCCCGAGCTCGCGGTCGCCAACGCCCTGTGGGCGCAGGACGGTCTGCCACTGGAGGACGACTATCTGGACGCCATCAAGCGCGACTTCGGCGCAGGTGTCGCAACGGTCGACTTCACCGGTCCGTCCGCCGAGGACCAGATCAACAACTGGGTCAAGGAGCAGACCCGCGACCGAATCGACAAGCTGTTCGACGAGCTGGCGCCGGACACCAAGCTGGTGCTCGCCAACGCGGTGTACCTGAAGGCGACCTGGGAGACCGAGTTCGACCCGGACGAGACGTACGACACCGCCTTCTTCGTGGACGGCGGGGGGCCGGTGCAGGCGGCCACCATGCACAGCAACGCGGCGTACGACTTCGCCCGGGGCGAGGGATGGAGCGCGGTACGCCTGCCGTACGCGGCCTCCGACCTGTCCATGTGGTTGCTGCTGGCCGACTCCGAGCAGGCGGCGAGCCCCGTCGACCTGCTCGACCCGGAGGTGCTGGCGCAGGCACGCGATCGTGCAGCCATGCAGGACGTGCAACTGTCGCTGCCGACGTGGGACTTCCAGAGCGACCTGCCGCTGGCGGACACGCTGCAGGAGATGGGGATCCGGCAGGCGTTCGCCCAGTCAGCCGACTTCTCCGCGCTGTCCAGCACTCCCCTGTCCGTCTCCGACGTCGTGCACCGGGCCGACATCACGGTCGACGAGGAGGGGACCCAAGCCGCCGCCGTCACCGGCATCGCCATGGACGAGAGCGCGGCTCCCGCACCCACCGGCGTCGAGATGACGCTCGACCGTCCCTTCGCCTTCGCCATCGTCGACGAGACCACGGACACGCCACTGTTCGAGGGCGTCGTGCACGATCCGACGGCATGACCCGTCTGAGCGTCGGGCTGCTTCTGATTCTCTGCGAACGTTCCCGCGGTGCGGCTCCCCTTCGGGTGCCCGGGCGTGACAGGGTGGGCAAGCGCACTCGGGGCGTGCTGGCACACTAGGGGGCCGTCGCGGATCCGATTCCGTGCGATGACCCACCGGGGAGACTTCCCCGGGACCACATCGAGCTGGTGACCGGGTAGAGCCCGGGCGCCTGACGTACGAGGAGTGCAATGAATCGCAACGAGCTGATCGATGCCGTCGCCGAGAAGAGCGGTGAGTCCAAGAGCACCGTCGACAAGGTGTTGTCGGCGTTCGACGCAACCTTGGTCGACGCCGTCGGCAAGGGTGTGGAGGTCAAGATGACCGGTCTCTTCACACTGGACACGACGCATCGCAAGGCTCGTCAGGGCCGCAACCCGCAGACCGGTGAGACCATCCAGATCGCTGCCGGCAAGGCCGCCCGGCTGCGTCCCGGTGCGCGCCTGAAGTCCGCGGTCACCGGTAGGTGAGCCCCGCCACCACCGGGTGGCGCACGCACGAAGGGGCGCACGTCCGCGCGGCTCGCGGGGGTGCGCCCCTCGTGCGTGCGCACCGCGACGGGCTCAGCCGGGGATCAGCAGCAGCTTACCGGTCGTACGACGGGCGGCGAGGTCCTCGTGCGCCTGCCTGGCATCGGCCAGCGGGTAGCGCCCACCGATGCGCACGTCGAGCCATCCCTGCGCTGCGCCGTCGAGCACGGCACCCGCGCGGCGTAGCAGCTCGGCACGGTCTGCGGTGTAGTGCGCCAGCGTGGGCCTGGTCAGGAACAACGACCCCTTGGCGTTGAGCAGCTGCGGGTCGAACGCCGGTACCGGGCCGCTGGCGGCACCGAACAGCGCGAGCACGCCACGCGGCCGCAGGCTGTCCAGGCCGCCCCCGAAGGTCGCCCTGCCCACCCCGTCGTAGACCACGGCCACGCCGTCTCCGTCGGTGAGCTCGCGAACCCGGTCTGCGAAGCCGTCGTAGCCGAGCACGTCCGAAGCGCCGGCTTCGCGCGACAGCTCGGCCTTCTCCGATGTGGAGACGGTGCTGATCACCCGCCCGCCGCGGTGCGCGATCAGTTGCGTCAGCAGCAGCCCGACGCCACCGGCACCTGCGTGTACCAACGCGACGTCGCCGGGCTGCACCGCGTACGTGGCGTCGCACAGGTAGTGCGCCGTCATTCCCTGCAGCATCACCGCGGCCGCAGTGTCGTCACTCACGCCGTCCGGCACCGGCACCAGCCGGTCGACGGGTACGACCGCGCGGTCGGTGTAGCCGGTCCCGGTCACCATCGCCCAGGCCACGCGATCGCCGACGGCAACGTCGCTCACGCCGGGTCCCAACGCCTGCACGCTGCCGGCACCCTCGCAGCCGGCGACGAACGGGAGCTGCATCGGGTAGGCCCCGGAGCGCTGGTAGATGTCGATGAAGTTGACCCCGGCGGCCGCGACGCTGACCGCCACCTCGCCGGTGCCCGGCTCGCGACCGGGCTGCTGGTCGAGCACGAGTTGCTCGGGTCCGCCGTGCTCTTCGACGATGACCGATGCCATGGTGCCTCCTGTCGGGTCGTGTCGTCGTTGGACCGAACAGGTGCAGCCGTTCGGACATTCCGTGACGTGACAGCATCGGACCTGTGGCCACCGGTACGGACGGCATCGTGGTGCGGGGCATCCGGATCCCCGCGAGCGAGCTGCAGTGGCGGTTCTCCCGCTCGGGTGGCCCTGGAGGGCAGTCGGTCAACACGGCCGACTCCCGTGTCGAGCTGACCCTCGACGTGTCTGCTTCGCCGTCGTTGCCGGACACGCTACGGCGCAGGGCGCTCGAACGTCTGGCCGACCGGCTCGTGGACGGCGAGCTCACAGTCACGGCGTCGGAGCATCGCTCGCAGCTGCGCAACCGTCAGGCTGCAATGCACCGGCTGGCAGCCGTGCTCACCGATGCCACCGCGCCGCCGACCACGCAGCGCCGTGCGACCCGGCCGACCCGCGGCTCGCGGCGACGACGGCTGGAGGGCGAGCAACGGCGAGCCCAGGTGAAACGGCTGCGCCGTCGTCCCCCGCAGACGTGAGCAGCAGGGTCGGCGTAGGCAGGGTCAGCTCTGCCAGTAGAACGCCTGCGCCCCGTAGGCGTACTGGGCCCGGCTGTCGACGTGGGTGAACGTGCTGTATCGCAGGATGCCGGAGAAGCCCGAGGTCTTCGCGTGCCCCATCACCCCGCTCACCGAGACGCCCGACACTACGATGTCGGCGGCGATGCCGTACGTGTGCTGGCTGTTCGAAGCGCCACCCACGTTGCTGTTGTGGTTGATCGAACGGAACCCGGAGTTGATGGTCATCGGGCGGTTGCCGGCCTTGGCACGGACGGCCTCGAGCTTGTACATCAGTCGACGGACGTTCTCCTGAACCGTCGACGCGGAGACCCTGCCCCCGCTGAACCCGGAGCCATCCTTGGAGTGGAACTCGCTGAAGTCGAAGTGCGCGGTGGAGCCGTCGGAGCTCTCCAGCGCGTTGAGCTTCGACTGGGTGGCAGGGCCGGCCACGCCGTCGGCAGCGAGGCCGTAGGCGCGCTGAAAACGGACGACGGCCCCGCGGGTACCAGGACCGAAGGCGCCGTCCACCGCGACGAAGGTCTGTTGGGCGCTGTCGGCCGCCCACCCGCCGACGCGGATCTGCAGCTCGATGACATCGGAGCCGCTGGCGCCCTCGGCGAGCGTGCGGGTCCAGGTGTATGCGAGCGCGGCGCGGGGGGCGATCAGCTCGGTGGCGGCGAAGGCGGCGGGGGCGAGGAGGAAGCCGGACAGGACACGGCGGCGGGTGATCGGCATGGGGTCTCCCGGATCGAGGGCACACGATATGTCTTGTTTGTTCCTGCCCGGAATGGTTCACGGCCAAACGTGAACGCTTAGCGACGTCCCCTGCGGCGTCGGTTCCGCCTCACTTGTTGATGATGTCCGGAACGGTGACCTCGATCGGCTTGGATTGCTCGTGGCCATTGCGGATCGTCACCATCACCTCGGCATCGGGGTCGGCGTTCGCAGGAGCCGCGATCCGGCTCCGGTGCGGGATCAGATCGGCCGTGCAGACGGCGTTCTTGCCCACGCGGGGCGTCACGTCGATGATCCACTCGGTGTCAGACACGACCTCCACGCTGCGGGCCCTCGGCGGACACGACGAGCTGCCCCGGACGACGACGTACAGCGAGTCCTCGATCCACACGACTTCGGTGCCCGGGCCCTCCGGCGGGAGGATCCGACCGTCATCGCCCTGGTCGTCTGGACGCGGGCCGTCCTCGCCGGGACGCGGGTTGTCCGGATTCGGGCTGTCCGGATTCGGGCTGTCCGGGTCGGTCGAGCCGTCGGGACGGGGGGTCGACGTGCCCGGGCTCTCCCGGCCTCCGGGAGAGGGATCCTCCGCTGCGGCGCCGGACTCGCTCGGGTCGGCGGTGGCCGTACCGGTGTCCTCGGATGGCTGAGCGCCGCAGCCACTGACGGTCACGAGGGTCGCGAGGAGAACGATCGCGACTCGCTGGCGGGGGTTGGCGAAGGTCTTCATGAGGCTACGACGCAGGACCCGGCGAGCCGGATCCACTGCGGTGCCCGGCGGGCCCGCCACGGCAGCCGCGCCGGCCGCCTCCTCGGCGGCCATCGTCTGGGCCCCCGAGGTGAGCCGCAAGGGCAGTTCGGGCAACCGCAACAGCAGCAGGAAGCCGAGAGACACCACGCCGGCGGCGACCAGGAAGATCAGGTTCATCGACTCCGAGAAGCCGGTCCGGAACGGGGCCGAGAGGATGGGGTCGAGGCGGTTGATGAACGAGCTGTCCTCGAGGGCGTCGGCACCGGCGTTGCTGAGCATCCGGGCCTGCTCCGGGTTGGCGGCAAGGGCCTGCTGGTAACCGGCGGACCGTGCCGTCCGCGCAGTGGCGCCGGCGATGTTGCCGACGACGGTGCTGAACAGCACCGAGAGGAAGACGGCGGCACCGAGCGTGCCTCCCATCTGCCGGAAGAACGTGACCGAGGAGGTCGCCACCCCCATCTCTCGCGGAGACACCGAGTTCTGCACCGCGAGGATCGTCGGCTGCATGGTGAGACCGAGACCGACGCCGAAGGTCAGCATCGCCATCATCGTCTGCCACAGCGGCGTGTCGGCGCCGACGAAGCCGAACAGCAGCAGCGCCAGCACCATCACCGCCGAGCCGATGACCGGGAAGGCCTTGTAGCGTCCGGTCCGTCCGATCGCGATGCCCGAGGACATGGCGGCCACGATGATGCCGGCCATGAGTGGGATCATCTGCAGCCCGGCCTCGGTCGGCGTGGAACCCTTCACGACCTGCAGGTACAGCGGTAGCACCACGATCGTGCCGAACATCCCCGCCCCGAGCGCCAGGCTGCTGGCCGTGACGATGCCGAACGACCGGTTGCCGAACAGGCGCAGTGGCAGCAGGGCGTCGTCACCGTACGCCCGCTCCGCAAGGAGAAACGCGATCAGGCCGCCGATGGACAAGACGTACGCGGTGATCGAGAGGCTCGAGGTCCAGCCCCAGTGACGGCCCTGCTCGGCCACGGTGAGCAGGGGGACCAGTGCGACGACCAGGGCGAGGGCGCCCGGCCAGTCGATGCGGTGCTCGCGCCGCGTGTGCGGCAGCCGGAGCACCCGGCTGACCACGATGAACGCCAGGATGCCGATGGGCACGTTGACGTAGAAGATCCAGCGCCAGCCCGCGAAGCCGAGCAAGCTGTCCGCGCCGGCAAAGAAGCCACCCACGACCGGGCCGACGACGCTGCTGGTGCCGAAGACCGCCATGAAGATGCCCTGGTACCGCGCCCGCTCGCGCGGCGGCACGATGTCACCCAGGATCGCGAGCGCCAAGGACATCAAGCCACCGGCGCCGATGCCCTGGACGGCGCGGAAGGCCGCCAGCTCGTACATCGAGGAGGCCATGCCGCACAGCATCGAACCCACGACGAAGATCGCGATGGCTGCCAGGTAGAACGGCCGACGACCGTACATGTCGGAGAGCTTGCCGTACAACGGGGTGGTGATCGTCGAGGTGATGAGGAAAGCCGTCGTCGCCCACGCCTGGAGCTCGAAGCCCGACAGGTCGTCGGCGATCGTACGGATTGCGGTGCTGACCACCGTCTGGTCGAGCGCGGCCAGGAACATCCCGAGCATCAGGCCGGACAGGATCGTCAGGATCTGGCGATGGGTGAACGTGCCACTCGCGTCCGGTGTCATGCCGAGGGCCCCTGAGGTGTCGCTGTGGCGGCGTACGTCTGCTCGGTGTCGTCGACGAAGCGCTCCAGCAGCCGGGTGAACGTGGCCAGCTCCGTCTCGCTCCAGTCGGACACGGCCCGGTCGAAGAAGCTGCGCCGGCGGACGAGCATCGTCTGCACGAACTGCTCCCCCTGGTCGGTCAGCGCCATCACCGCGGACCGCCCGTCGTCGGGATGCGGCGCGCGAACCAGGAGTCCCTCGGCGACCAGCTCGGCGGCCTGCCGGCTCACCACGGATGCGTCGACGTACGCTGCCGTCGCGAGGTCCGCGATACGCAGCGGTCCCTGCCGAAAGATCGTGAACAGCAGGACGTGGGAGGAGCGGTCTCGCGGACCGTCCCCGGTCGGCTGCGCCTTGATCCGGTGGATGATCCGTTGCAGGCGTACGACCTGTTCGATGAGTCCCTCGGAGCTGGGCGGTGTCTTGGGCATGGCGTCCTCACGGGTTCTGCGGCCCTCAGGATAACTGCATGCAGCATACATCTATGTTCGTGCGCCATGCACATGGTGGCCCCTGGGTGGCCCCACGAGGGCCGGGATCCCCCGGTCGCCGTCCTGCGGCGAGGTCCGCGCACCGTTTCACCGCGCGTGGTGCGACGATGACGGTGTGTCCGACTACGGCGGTCTCACGGTGCACCTGCGGGAGCAGGCGGCGCAGGACTGGCAGCGCGCCCTCGGTCATCCACTGATCGAGCAGGCGGCGAACGGCACCCTGCCCATGGAGGTCTTCGAGCGCTTCGTGCTCATCAACACGCACTTCTTGCGGACCTACCGGCGCTTCATGATGGTGATGGGAACGATCGCGCCCGACGTCCGCGCCAGCAAGCTGATGTTCGCGAACTCGCAGAGCGTCGACCACGAGATCGCCGACAGCGAGGAGTTCGCGCAGCGACACGGTCTCGGCCGCCTCCTGCCCTCGGCGCGCGCGATGGACTACACCTCGTTCGTCATGGCGTGTTCCGGACAGGGCTGGGTGCGCGGGCTGGTCGTGACGTATGCGCTGGAGAGCCTGTTCTACGAGTGCTGGGCCAGTGTCTGGACCGGAACCGACGTCGCCCCGGAGATCCTCGAGTTCGTCGACACGTGGTCGCAGGGCTATCAGGCGGACAACGTGCAGGCGTTGCGGGCACTGGTCGACCCGCTCCGGCCGACCCCGGAGATCGAGCGGACCTACAATTCGGTGCTTCGATCGGAGATCGCCGCTTGGGACGAGGCGTTCGACTCCGCCCTGCCGCGTCGGCGAGTCGACGCCCGACGTCGTCCTGACCCGCGACCGTGACGAGCCGGCGCCCGGTCCACCCAGGAGAATGAGCCCATGGCGTTCCTGATGCGAGTCGAGTTGCCCGACGTCCCCGGATCCCTGGGTGCCCTGGCGAGCGCCATCGGTGCCGCCGGCGGCAACATCGAAGCCATCGAGATCGTCGAGCACCGGCGCGACGGGGTCGCGGTCGATGACGTGCTCCTCGACATGCCGCCCACCGTCATGCCCGACACCGTGGTCTCCGCCTGCCACCGGCTCGACGGTGTGCGGGTGGTATGGATCTCGCGGTACGCAGCGGGGGCAAGCCTGCGGATGGATCTCGAGGCCGTGGAGTCGCTCACCAGCGACCCGGGTTCGGCCCGCGAACGCCTGGTCGAGCTCGTGCCGGTGACGTTCCGGTGCGACTGGGCGCTCGGTCTGCGTCGGACCCCCGGTGGGGTGGTCGTCACGGCGTCGACCGACACCGCGCCGGACGTGCCGGTGGATGCGGAGCAGTGGGTGGGCCTGCGCAGCGCCCAGCACCTGCCGTCGGTGCCGGGGTGGGACAGCACCGTGCTGGCAGCGGTCCCGGTGGGCGGCCCGGAGGACAGCGTGGTGTTCGGCCGTCGCGGCGGCCCGGAGATCCTGTCCTCCGAGCTCGCCCGACTGGCCCACCTGGCGGCGCTCGCGGTCTCCATCAGCGACGCCGCGCGCTGACCCTCGCTGCCCTGACCCCTGGCTGCGCTGACCCCTGGGCGGCGCTGACCCCTGGGCGGCGAGATCCGAGTTGCGAGTCGTCGCGGAGCGCCCGGGCGGCCAGCAACTCGGATCTCGAGGGGTGTGTCAGGGTGCGTCCATGACTTCCGTCGTGTCCGACACCTTCGATCCGAGCGCCTGGCGAGGCGTCGACGGCTTCGAGGACCTGACCGACCTGACCTATCACCGCGCAGTGGACCAGGGCACGGTGCGGATCGCCTTCGACCGTCCGGAGGTGCGCAACGCGTTCCGCCCGCACACCGTCGACGAGCTGCTGCGGGTGCTCGAGCACGCGCGGACGTCCGCCGACGTCGGCTGCGTGCTGCTCACCGGCAACGGGCCCTCGCCGCGGGACGGCGGCTGGGCCTTCTGCTCCGGTGGCGACCAGCGAATCCGGGGCCGGCACGGCTACCAGTACTCCGACGGACCCACCGCGGACACCATCGACCGGGCCCGACTCGGCCGGCTGCACATCCTGGAGTGCCAGCGGCTGATCCGGTTCATGCCCAAGGTCGTGATCTGCGTGGTACCGGGCTGGGCTGCCGGCGGCGGTCACAGCCTGCACGTCGTCGCCGACCTGACGCTGGCCTCGGCCGAGCACGCCATGTTCAAGCAGACCGATGCCGACGTCGCGAGCTTCGACGGTGGTTTCGGCTCGGCGTACCTCGCCCGTCAGGTCGGGCAGAAGCTCGCCCGCGAGGTCTTCTTCCTCGGCGACACGTACTCCGCCGCCGAGGCCCACCGCATGGGCATGGTCAACGCGGTGGTGCCGCACGTCGAGCTCGAGCAGGTGGCCCTGCAGTGGGCAGCCAAGGTCAACGCCAAGAGCCCGACGGCGCAGCGGATGCTCAAGTACGCGTTCAACCTGATCGACGACGGCCTGGTGGGCCAGCAGATGTTCGCCGGTGAGGCGACCCGGTTGGCGTACGCCAGCGACGAGGCGGCCGAGGGGCGCGACGCGTTCCTGGACAAGCGCGATCCGGACTGGTCGGACTATCCCTGGTACTACTGAATCGGCCTGTTTGTGCAGGTCAGAGCGTTGTGACCCCTCTGCAGTCCGCAAACAGTCCGCAAGAAGTTTAGGACGTGCATCGAACGTTCGTCCGCATACACGTCAGCACCGAAGCTAGAAGGTTCCCGACGACAGCGGTGTTGCTAGACGAAGAAACCGGTCTACGACACACGAAGCGAGTTGGACAGTAGCGACGGGATTGCCGTCTCGCCGCGCTGCCGAGCAGTCGTGCGGCCGACTCGCTGTAAACCGATTCGCCGACCGCCGAACGGTTGTCCCACGGCGTCACTCCGCCCACTAAGACGCAGTGTCGCAGCGGCTGCCCAAGCGTAGCGACGCACGGCCATCGGGGTGGAGGGGGCACAGGTGGGTCCAGCGCGCACTCGGGCCCAGGCACTCCGCGGCAGGCTTGGACGGTTACTTCTTGGCCTCCAGCGTGACCGCCTCTTCGTCAAGTCGATACAGCAGGCTGCAAGCGACCATCATGCCCTGCAC
>JALZKQ010000024.1 GCA_030859165.1 Actinomycetota bacterium | reverse complement strand
CCCCCAACCAGCATCGACCCCCAGCAGCAGCCACGGACCCACCCCCGATTCCGCGAACCACCACCACGCCACGGACCCCACCGGCACCGACAACGGGAGTAGGCACACGCCGGGAGTCGGCGGGGTCGGCTGGCCACCGGGCGGACCGGCCACCGTGCTTCAGGCGGCACCGGGGCTGCGTTCACGACCCGACGGGGCCGTCCGATCGCGCTTGAGAACTGCCGGTCGGCAGGAGCGGGCGCCCGAGGGCGCGGCTGCGGCCGCGGAACTCCGCCACCACGGCCCCGTCTCCCCCGCTGCGGCGCACCGTCACGTCGTACAAGCCGTTGCGACCGTTGCGTGCCACCTCCCGGCCTTGCGCGACCAGCTCGTCGCCGAGCCTCACCGGGGCAAGGAAGGTGATGTCGAACCCGGCGGCCACCGTCACCTCGTCGTAGGTGTTGCATGCGAACGCGAAGGCGCTGTCGGCCAGCGCGGCCACCAGACCGCCGTGGCAGATGCCGTGCCCGTTGACCATCGCCTCGGTGACGACCATGGTGAGCCGCGACCGGCCGGCACCGATGTCGGCCACGCGCATCCCGAGACTCTGGCTGGCACGGTCCTGGCTCCACATGAGTTCCGCGCATCGCCCAGCCAGTACGTCGGGAGAGTCGCCGGTGTCCATCGCGATCAGGACTGGAGCGTCTTTGCGACCAACGTCAGCACGTCGTACGTCGCGACGGGGTCGCCCTCGGCGTTGGTCACCAGGGCATCCCAGCGGACCTCGCCGTAGTCGGCACCCGTACGAGGGGTGATCTGCTTGGCGACCAGCGTGACGCTCAGGGCGTCGTCGACCTTGACCGGCGTCAGGAAACGCAGCGAGTCGACACCGAAGTTCGCGAGCACCGGCCCCGGGGCAGGGTCGACGAACAGCCCGGCCGCCAGCGCGACCACGAGGTAGCCGTGGGCGACGATGCCGCCGAACAGCGGGTTGGCCGCGGCGGCCTCCTCGTCGGTGTGGGCGTAGAACGTGTCACCGGTGAACTCCGCGAAGTGGTCGATGTCGGCGCGGGTCACCACCCGCGGCCCGCCCGCGACGGTGTCGCCGATTTGCAGCTCGGCCAGGGACTTGCGGAAGGGGTGCACGCCGTCGTCGCGCTGGGCCGCGCCCTTGACCCAGCGGTGACCGACTGCCGACAGCATGTCCGGCGACCCCTGCACGGCGCTGCGCTGCATGTGGTGGCGCACCGCACGCATGCCGCCGAGCTCCTCGCCCCCACCAGCCCGGCCAGGCCCACCGTGGACCAGGACCGGAAGCGGCGAACCGTGCCCCGTGGACTCCTTCGCGTCGTCACGGTCGAGCACCAGGATCCGACCGTGCCACGGGGCCAGCCCGAGTACGACGGTGCGCACGAAGTCAGGGTCATGGCTGACCACCGACCCCACCAGGCTGCCCCGGGCACGCGCCGCGAGCCGTACCGCCTCCTCGGGGCCGTCGTAGCCCAGCACGGTGCTGACCGGACCGAACGCCTCCACGTCGTGCGGGGCCTGCGCGGCGGTGTCGTCGCAGCGCAGCAGCATCGGTGGCAGGAACGCGCCTCGTTCGGGGTCCGCGCCCCGCAGCTCGAAGCGCTCCGGGTTGCCGACGACGAGCTCGGCGCTGCCCTGCAACCGAGCCACCGCGCGGCGTACCGCATCGCGCTGCTCGAGGCTGGCCAGCGCCCCCATCCGCACCTCCGGGTCCGCGGGGTCGCCGACGACCGTGCCGGCCAGCCGCTCGCGCACGGCCTCGACCAGGTCGCCGGCGATTGGACGCGGCACGATCGCGCGCCGGATCGCGGTGCACTTCTGGCCGGCCTTGACGGTCATCTCGGTGACCAGCTGCTTGACGTACAAGTCGAACTCCGGGCTGCCGGGCGCGGCATCAGGGCCCAGGACCGAGCAGTTGAGCGAGTCGGCCTCGATGTTGAGATGCACACCGCCGTGCAGCACCGACGGGTGCTCGCGCAGCCGCGCAGCCGTCTTCCCGGAGCCGGTGAAGCCGACCATGTCCTGCGGGCCGAGATGGTCCAGGAGGCCGGCCGGGCCGGCAGCCACCAGCTGCAGCGATCCCTCGGGTAGCAACCCCGTCTCGATCATCCGGCGGAACACGAGCTCGGCGAGGTAGGCGGTCTGCGCTGCGGGCTTGACCAGCGAGGGCAGCCCGGCGACGAACGCGGGAGCGAGCTTCTCCAGCATCCCCCAGACCGGGAAGTTGAACGCGTTGACCTGTACCGCGACGCCGTGCCGTGAGGTGTAGACGTGCTGGCCGACGAAGGTGCCGGCGCGGCCCAGCGGCTCCGGCTGCCCGTCGAGCAGCACCGTGTCGTTGGGCAGCTCACGGCGCGCCCTGCTCGCGTAGCTGAGCACGGTGCCGATCCCGCCGTCGACGTCCACCGCGGAGTCGCGCGTGGTGGCCCCGGTGCGGGTGGAGAGCTCGTAGAACTCCTGCTTGCCTTCCATCAGGGTCAATGCCATCGCCTTGAGCAGGCCGGCCCGCTCGTGGAAGGTCAGTGCGCGCAGCGCCGGACCCCCGACGTCACGCGCGTGGGCGAGCGCTGCCGGCACGTCGGCCGGCTGCGTCGAGAAGCGCGCGACCTCCTGGCCGGTGACGGCGTCCAGCAGCGGCTGTCCCTGGTCCGCGGGAGTGACCCAGCCGCCCCCGACGTAGCTCTCGAGCACCCTCGGCATGCAGTGAGGCTACGCCCGTCCGAGCCTTATGGTGCGCCCGTCCGAGCCTTGCGAATGAGCGAGGGGGTCCCCTGTGCCCATAGGTTGAGCATGGGGGACCCCCTCGCTCAATCCGGCGGCGGAGCGGGTCAGCGGGCGCCGGTGAGCCGGCACGCGTCGACCCAGTCCTGCTCACGGACATCGGCGGGCTGACCTGTCACCGGCGCGCAGTCCTCGATCACCGCGGCGAGCAGGTCGCGCAGCCGCTGGTCCGGGTCCGGTACGCACGCCTCGGCGATGCCTCGCACCGCGACCTGGACGCAGTACTGCGCGGCGTGTCGGCGAAAACCGCTCACGGAGACGCCGATCTCGTCGACCAGCTGTCGTGCTCGCTTCGCAGCCAGCGGTGTCTGCTCCAACGCCCACCGGCTGGACTGAGACAGCTGGCCCGGCGGGCTCCCTGACAGCCGGTTCAGCACGGCCTCCGCGGTGAGCAGCGACACCGCCATGGTGTTCTGCCGTTCCGCCGAGACGACGGGCAGTGCCGCCTGGGCGCAGCGACGCACGATGTTCGCGTCGAGGCGCGCGTCGTCGCTGTTCACGCCGATCACCGACGGGATCAGCGGGGCGAGCTCACTGCGGTGCGCGTCGCTGGTGTGGTCGTTGACCGAGCGGGCCACCTGCGCGAGCAGCGGGTGCGTGCATCGGGGACGGTCGCTCCACCGTTCACCCGCGAGGTAGGAAGCCATCTCCATGAAGCACGCGCCCTTTCGCGCGTTGCGGTGCCGGCCACGGGACAGCACCGGCAACAGGGTGGGCGAGCCGTACGACGAAGCGGTCATGAGCGAGCTCCTCACGGATGCTGGGACTCCAGTCTGCGCCGAGTTCTGCGCATGCGACACCCCTACGCTCGCCCTGTTGCTGGTGGCAGTCGGAGTCAGCGCCGCACAGGCGTGACCCGCAGACCGTCCAGTACGTGGGCCAGCACCGCATCGGCGAGCTCGTCGACCCGTGGCCCGCGTCCGGGTCGGTACCACTCGACGAGGGAGTTGACGGTGCCGAAGACGAGCCGGGCCGTCAGATCGGGGTCGACGTCGGGCCGCAGGCTGCCCTCGCCCTGGGCCTGCCGCACGAGATCGGCCACCCGGGCGTCGAGCTCGCGCCGCCGCTCCAGCGCGCGCCGCTCGACCGGCGTGTTGCCCCGTACGCGCAGCAGCAGCGTCACGTACGGCAGCTCGGCGACCAGCACCTCGACGCTGCGGCGCACCAGGTGCTCCAGCCGCGCGATGGCAGGTCCGGTCGTCGTGGCCGGCTCCTGGGTGACTGCGGACAGGGCGTCCAGGGCCCGGTCGGTCGCGCGTGCCAGCAGCTCTGACTTGCCGGCGACGTGGTGGTAGATCGAGGACTTGCCGAGTCCGAGGCGGACGGCCAGGTCACCCATGCTGGTGCCGTCGTACCCACGCTCGTTGAAGACCTCGACCGCGACCGCGAGCAGCGTGTCGCGGTCGTAACCGGGACGGCCGACCGAGCCGGGCGGCCGGGATCCGCGTGCAGTCGAGGACATGGCGACATCCTGGCACCGAGGCGGGCAGCCCCGCCGTCGTCCTGCAACAGCCGGTGCACCCTTGCTCGCCTGGTCGAGGTGAGGCAGAATTGGCCTGAGCCGACCGATCGTTCGGTAATCCCTGTTCGGTAATCCATTGTGGAGACGTCCCCCGTGACCGTGACCGACCACCTGCTGAGCAACGCAGGCACCGACGACGCGCTCGAGGCGAGCCTGCTGGCCGGGTTCGACCAGACCATCGCGCACGAGCAGCGCGTGGAGCCGCGGGACTGGATGCCCGAGGGCTACCGCAGAACGCTGATCCGCCAGATCGCCCAGCACGCCCACTCCGAGATCATCGGCATGCAGCCCGAGGGCAACTGGCTGACCCGGGCACCCTCGCTGCGGCGCAAGGCGATCCTGATGGCCAAGGTGCAAGACGAGGCCGGCCACGGGCTCTACCTCTACTCCGCCGCCGAGACCCTGGGAGCCGACCGCGCCGACATGACCGACAAGCTCGTCCACGGCGGGCAGAAGTACTCCTCCATCTTCAACTACCCGACGCTGACGTACGCCGACGTCGGCACCATCGGGTGGCTCGTCGACGGCGCCGCGATCTGCAACCAGGTGCCGTTGTGCCGCAGCTCGTACGGGCCGTACGCCCGCGCGATGATCCGCGTCTGCAAGGAGGAGTCCTTCCACCAGCGCCAGGGCTACGAGCTGCTGATGACGATGATGCGGGGCACCGACGAGCAGCGGGCGATGGTGCAGGAGTCGGTGGACCGGTGGTGGTGGCCGTCGCTGATGATGTTCGGCCCGCCCGACGCCGACTCCCCCAACACCGAGCAGTCGATGGCCTGGGGGATCAAGCGGCACACCAACGACGAGCTGCGCCAGCGCTACGTCGACATGTCCGTGCCGCAGGCCAACGCGCTCGGGGTGACCTTCCCCGACCCGGACCTGGCGTGGAACGCCGAGCGTGGCCACCACGACTTCGGCGAGCCGGACTGGAGCGAGTTCATGGACGTCATCAAGGGCAACGGGCCGTGCAACGCCCAGCGCGTCGCGCACCGCAAGGCAGCCCACGACGAGGGCGCCTGGGTACGCGAGGCGGCGACCGCCTTCGCCCTCGAGGCGCAGGTGTCGACGTGAGCAGCGAGTTCACCGCCGAGGGCGGCCACGGCGCGGTCCCGATGCAGGGAGTCCCGACCCAGCCGCAGGAGCGCACCGTACGCGCCGACTGGCCGCTGTACGAGGTGTTCGTCCGCGGCAAGCGCGGGCTCAACCACGTGCACGTCGGCTCCCTGCACGCCGCCGACGACGAGATGGCGCTGCGCCACGCCCGCGACGTCTACACCCGGCGCAACGAGGGCGTCAGCATCTGGGCGGTCCGCGCCGACCTGATCGCGGCGTCCAGCCCGGCCGAGAAGGACCCGTTCTTCGCGCCGTCGGGCGACAAGGTCTACCGGCACGCGACGTTCTACCAGATCCCCGACGACGTCCCTCACATGTGACATGACCGACCAGAGCGACCACGGCGCGTACGAGGCGCTGATCGAGGCCGACCACGACAGCCGTTGGGCCTTCGGCACCGGCTTCGACGACCCGCTGGCCGGCGTCGACACCACGATGCCTGTTGGCGTCGACGGCGCCGACCTGGGGGCGTACTGCCTGATGCTCGCCGACGACGCGCTGGTCATGTCCCAGCGCCTGGCGCAGTGGAGCACCCGGGCTCCCGAACTCGAGGAGGAGGTCGCGCTCGCGAACATCGGCCTCGACCTGCTCGGGCAGGCCCGCCTGCTGCTGGCCCGCGGCGCGGCGGCCGACCCCTCGGTGGTGCCGGTGCTGCCGGCGGGCTCCCCGGTCCCGGCCGAGGACGCACTGGCGTTCTTCCGCGAGGAGATGGCGTTTCGCAACGTCCGTCTCGTCGAGCTGGACAACGGCGACTTCGCGAGGTCGAGCCTGCGGCTGCTGGTCTTCGCGGCCTGGCGGCTGGCGCTGCTGCAGCAACTGCGGGCCTCGCGCGACACGGTGCTCGCAGCCGTCGCCGCGAAGGGGGTCAAGGAGGTCACCTACCACCGCGACTACGCCGCGCGCTGGGTCGTGACGCTGGCCCAGGGGACGCCGGAGTCTCGCCGCCGGACCGTTGCCGCGCTGCACACCGTCTGGCCGTACGTCGAGGAGCTGCTCGGCACGCACCCGGTCGAGCGACGCCTCGCCGTCGACGGGGTCGGCGTCGATCCCGCATCGGTACGCGAGGAGCTGAACGACGTGCTGTCCCAGGTGCTCGCGGCCGCCGACCTGGCCACCCCGGAGGGCCCCACCGCATCCGCGGTGGCCGGCCGGTACGGGCGCCACGGCCTGCACACCGAGGCGATGGGGCCGCTGCTCGCCGAGCTGCAGGTGGTCGCCCGCGCCCACCCGAGCGGACTGTGGTGAGCGCCTCGTCGCGCGCCCGGGAGGTGGCCGCCACCGTGCTCGACCCGGAGATGCCGATGCTGAGCCTGGCCGACCTCGGCGTGCTGCGCGACGTGCAGGTGCGCGACGACGCCCGCGTGGTCGTCACCATCACGCCGACCTACTCCGGCTGTCCGGCCATGGCCACCATGCGCGCCGACCTCCAGCTCAGGCTGCGTGCCGCCGGTTTCGAGCAGGTCGAGGTACGCACGGTGCTGCACCCGGCGTGGAGTACCGACTGGATCAGCGACGACGGCCGCCGCAAGCTGCGCGACGCCGGCATCTCGCCACCGGGCGCGGCTGCTCCCCCGGCGGCCGGTCCGGTCCCGCTGACGCTGACGTCGGGGCCCCGCAGCGTCACCTGCCCCCGGTGCGGCAGCCCGGAGACTCGGGAGACCTCGTACTTCGGGTCCACCGCCTGCAAGGCGCAGTACCGCTGCCTGGCCTGCGACGAGCCGTTCGACCACGTCAAGGAGATCTGACATGGGAGATCCGAGATGACCGCGTCCACGGTCGAGCAACCGGCTACCGGGCGCCGGCGGGCCACCTTCCACTCCTTGCGGGTCGCCTCGGTGGACCGCCTGTGCGAGGACGCGGTCGCCGTGACGTTCGACGTGCCCGACGCCCTGCGCGACGCGTACGCGTTCGCGCCGGGCCAGTCGGTGACGTTGCGCAAGCACATCGACGGCCGGGAGGAGCGGCGCTCGTACTCGATCTGCGCACCCGCCGGCGCCCGCCTGCGCGTCGGGGTCCGGGAGGTCCCGGGCGGAATGTTCTCGGCCTGGCTCGTGCACGAGGTGCGGGTCGGCGACGAGATCGAGGTGCAGACCCCGACCGGGGCCTTCTCCCCCGCCCCCGGGACTGCTGGCCGGCACGTCCTGGTCGCCGCCGGGTCCGGCATAACCCCGGTGCTGTCCATCGCCGCGACCCTGCTGGCGAAGCCCGGGGCCCATGTCACGCTGCTGTACGGCAACCGCCGGACCAGCTCGGTGATGTTCGCCGAGGAGCTGGCCGACCTCAAGGACGCCCACGGGCCACGGTTCGACCTGGTGCACGTGCTGTCGCGCGAGCCACGCGAGGTGGAGCTGTTCTCCGGTCGCCTCGACGGCAAGCGGTTGCGCACCATCCTGGCGCTGCTGGTGCCGCTGGACGCCGTCGACCACGTCTGGCTCTGCGGGCCGTTCGCGATGGTCACCGAGGCCCGGGCGGTGCTCGCCGACCTCGGCATCGACAAGGACCGCGTGCACGCCGAGCTGTTCTACGTCGACGACGTACCACCCGAGCCGGTGCGGCACGAGGAAGCCGGCATCGAGGGCCCCAGCAGCGAGGTCACGGTGATCCTGGACGGACGCTCGACCACCCTGACGCTGCCACGGACCATGCCGGTGCTCGACTCCGCGCAAGCCAGTCGCTCGGACCTGCCGTTCGCGTGCAAGGGCGGCGTGTGCGGCACCTGCCGGGCGCAGGTCACCGCCGGCGAGGTCGACATGCGCCGCAACTACGCCCTGGAGGATGCCGAGGTCGACGCCGGGTTCGTGCTCACCTGCCAGTCGTTCCCGCTCAGCGACTCGATCACGGTCGACTACGACGGCTGAGGGCGGCGGCTACAAGCCCCCTCCTGGTCGGAGTTGGGCAGTAGGGTGCCCGACATGGAGCGCGTCCCAGAACCATCGGACGGCGCGGAGCGCAACATTCTGACGGGCTGGCTCGCCTTTCATCGCAACGCGCTGCAAGCCAAGTGCGCCGGTCTCGACGCCGACCAGCTGGTGACCAGGTCCGCGCCGCCGTCGCCGTTGTCCCTGCTCGGACTGGTGCGTCATCTCACCGAGATGGAGCGCGCGTACGCCGTGTGGGCGCTCGGGCCGAGAACAGATCTGCAGTGGGTGTGGGGCGAGTACACCGACGGCGGCCCAGAGTGGGACATGGACGTGGATGCGTCCATGCTGGGGGAGTCGATGACGGCCTGGGAGCGCGAGAAGCAGCTCGCCGACGGGCGGATCCACCAGCACGCCACCCTCGACTCGGTCGGCGCCGGCAACGGCTACAGCCTGCGATGGAACCTGCAGAAGCTCATCGGGGAGTACGCCCGCCACAACGGCCATGCGGACCTGATCCGCGAGCGGATCGACGGTCAGACCGGCGAGTAGAGACGCCGCCCGTGAGGACCGTCATTCGGCGGCGTACGCATCCCATGTGGGTAGACCAGGCAGATCGCGGTTCGGCTGCCGGATGACATCGTCGAGTTCATCGACCGACTCGTCGAGCACGGCGACGCACGCAGCAGGGCTGCAGTCGTGACCCGGGCCATGCAGCGCGAGCGCCGACGAGAGATCGCGGCCAGGGACGCGGCCATCCTGGCCGGCGGCGCCCCCGATCCTCGATCTGGACGCCCTCGCCGACCATGTCGTTGGTCAACCACTGGACGATCTCGACTGACCCTGCACACGAGCCACACCGGCACCGTCGATACCGCCGTACCCACCTGGAACAGCACCCGCACGCGGACATGACGCATCGACGGTACAGATGGGACGAGTGTCCACACCCGTGTCCATAGGTCCAGCGAGCGCTCACGTCGCGGCCCTGATCACTGCTGCACGACCCTGTCACCGAGCGCGTCCGAGCGTCGTACGAACAGCGTGCTGAGCAGCAAGAACGCCGCCGACACCCCGAAGATCGCCGAGTACCCGTCGGTGATGCCGTAGACCCCGGGGCCGTCAGACAGCATCTCGACCGCGAGGCCGGCGCACAGCGGACCCAGCACGATCCCGATGCCCCGGCTGAGCTGGAACAGCCGGCTCCCACCCCGTGGTCACGGTTCTGTGGCAGCAGCTCGACCAGAAGCGTGTACGGCAGCGTGATGAGGACCACCGCTGCGAAGGCGACCGGGACGATGGCCACGCTGTAGATGCTGCTCGACGTGACCTGCGTCGGCAGCAGGCCCGCGACGAACACCCAGGTGGCGCCCTGGATCACCGGTCGCGGGCCGTACCGGTCGGCGAGCTTGCCGGCGACCGGTGCGGCGATTAGAGCGCCGACCCCGACCAGCGCCAGCGCCGCCGACGTGGTCGTGAGGCTCAGGCCGAGCCCCACCGTGAAGTACAGGACGACGAAGATCCGCAGCGACCCGATCGCCGCCTCCCAGCAGGTGTTGGCGATCATCCAGCGCCGGATCCGCGGGTCACGACGCAGCAGCTGGAAGCTCTCCCGCAGTCTGCGCCGCTCAGGGGCGGGGTGCGACTCGGCCTGGCCCCGACGCCGCCGCACCAGCACGATCAGGCCCACCGTCACCACCGCGATGGCAGCCGCTCCGATCACGAACGGCAGCGGCTGCCAGGCTGCGAGCAGCAGGCCGCCGAGCGGACAGCGCCAACAGCAGCGCGGCCGCGCGGAACGTGCCCTGCACGCCCTGGGAGCGCCCCATCATCTCGCGCGGCACCAGGTCGGGATACAGCGCGTAGTAGGGGACGGAGTAGACGAAGTAGGCAACGAAGAAGAAGCCCAGGCAGATGCCGACCCAGGCGAGCGAACCGGGCCGGATCGGCAGCAGCACCAGCGCGGCGACGGCGAGCAGGGCGCCGACCAGCAGGAACGGCAGGCGTACGTTGAGCCGGTCCGACCAGGAGCCGATCAGCAGCGGCAGGAAGATCGCCAGCAGACCCTCGCCGCCGACCATCGCACCGGTGACGACCGGTCCCGAGAGGGCCTCCAGCAGCACCGGTACGTACGTCGTCGTCAGCGTGTACGCGAGCGAGAGCCCGAACGCCGGCAGCGCCAGCACGAGCAGGAACCGACGCTGCGCCCAGTCCAACGGCACGGAGCCCTGCGACTCCCGGGTGGGCGTGCTCACGCCGCGACGCTACCGGCCAGCAGAGAGGTCCGGCCCATGACAGGGCCGAGCAGGCTCTCCCTCGACTGCAGTGCCGCCAACCCTGTCCGACGTCGCTCGAGCGGCACCGAACACAACCGCCACCGTTCGCGGGCCACGCGGTCCGACGCTTCGACTTCTGGTCAGTGGGCCTTGCGCGCAGCGGACCACGCCGAGCGTCAGGTGGATCAGGTTGTCCAGCACGGTCTCGTACTCGTGCGGCAGCAGCCCGAACAGGTCGGGAACGAAGAATCCGAGCACTCCGACGAGCAGGTAGACGACGCCCAGCCCCCCGACCACCGCGCGGACGGCGGCGTCCGACCCGACGAACTAACGGCGACCATGAGACCGCCGGTGAGCAGGTGGATGAGGTCCTCGGCGATGTCGATGTTGAGGACTCCGAAGAGGGACTTCTCCCCAGCGACAGACCGCCGACGCCGATGAGCACGACACCGGCTTCTGGTCCACCTCCATGCCGGGGTCCGGCCAGGTGTCGTGAGGACCGGTGCGAAGGCTAGTCCCACGAGGTCTCCTGTTCGCCATGTGGTCAATCCCATGCCATCCTGACCGTCAAGATTAGGGTAGCCATACCTCACCTTCGCTCCATGCTTGGCAAGGGAGAAGCTCATGCAGCTGTTCTGCCACCGGCTAGCGATGGCCGGCACCACGGCCACGCTCCTAGCCCTAACCGGGTGTTCGACCGGCACCGTCGGCGAGTCTGACTCGGGCCCGGCAACCCTCACGGTGGACGCCCAAGCGTTCCCGGTGACCATCGAGCACGCGTTCGGTGAGACCACCATCGGGGCGCCGCCGACGCGAGTTGTGGCCATTTCCTGGGTCAATGCCGAAGCCGACGGGGTCAACTTCACCGAGATCGCGCAGCTCAACCGCTCGCCGCCGAAGGCATCACCGCTCTCGAGCTGGTCCGCTACCCCCACCAGGGCTGGTTCGGGCGATGGACCCGCGAGGACGACCGTGCCGTCCAGGACGCCCTGGACGCCACCGGCATCGCCGACCTGGCCGAAACCCCCGTCGACCAGCTCTCCGGCGGACAACGACAGCGGGTTTGGATCGCCATGGCCCTGGCTCAACAGACCGACATCCTGCTGCTCGATGAGCCCACGACCTTCCTCGACCTCGCCCACCAGATCAAGGTCCTCGACCTGCTGCTCGACCTCAACCAACGCCACGGCACCACCATTGTCATGGTTCTGCATGATCTGAACCTCGCCGCCCGCTACGCTCACCGGCTCGTCGCCATGAAGGACGGCAAAATCGTCGCCCTCGGACGGCATCACATGCCGTCGGACTGCATCCAGGACCGCGCCGCCACTTTCGATGGGGTACCCCAGTGACCACGACCAGAACCCGAATCCCCACATACCTCGCCTTCGACGTCGAGGTGGCTGCGGTGCGGCGTCTCTCCCCCAACTACACCCGCGTCACGTTCACCGGAGATCTGGGCAACTTCGCTGACGGTGGGCCCCTCGGCACCCGCGACATGCGCCTGAAGATCATCGTCCCCGCCGCCGCCGACGCGTTGTCCCCTGTCGACATCGACACTGCGAACGAGGACTGGTACCGCCGGTGGCTCACCCTGGACCCGAGCATCCGCGGACACATGCGCACCTACACCGCCCGAGCCGCCCGCCTCCACCAGGACCCGCCCGAGGTAGACGTCGACTTCGTCCTCCACCTCAACCAGGGCGGCCACGGCGGGCCTGCGACCACCTGGGCTGCAGCGGCCAAACCTGGCGACCGTCTCACCATCCTTGGCCCGAACCGGCACTGCCCCGACCCAAGCGGCATTGAATGGCGACCGCCCACGCCAACGCCAAGACATCCCGTCCACCTGCTGCTCGCGGCCGACGAGACCGCATGCCCGGCGATCGCAGCCATCCTCGAGACACTGTCTCGTCACTACACCGGGGACGTCCTGATCGAGGTGCCCGACGCCGCCGACATCCAACACCTCACCGCACCACCGGGCGTTCAGATCATCTGGCTGGTGCGCGGAGAGCGCGACCACGGACAGATGCTCAAGCGCACTGTCGAGGAGGTGATGTCAACGCTCGACTTCCTCGAGGCAGGACCCTCGGGCGACCTGCCCGACGTCGACATCGACACCGACATCCTCTGGGATACGCCACAAGAGAGGCCGGATCGCGACCACGCCACGCTCTACGCATGGATCGCAGGAGAAGCCGGAACCATCCGCGACATCCGACGCAGCCTCGTCCTCGAGCACCACGTCCCCCGACAGCACGTGGCATTCATGGGCTACTGGCGACGAGGTCGCGCCGAAGCCACCTGACCAATCCCTCACCGAGATGCCTGCATGGGATCCTGGGGCACCCCTGTGCTCTTTGCCATCAAGGAGCGAAGTGTCCGTCCACCGTGCTCTTGAGACCGCCGTGCTCGACTCCACACGTCACGGCGTCATCGGTGCGCAGGGTCCTTTTCCTGGCCGACAAGCACTTTCGGCCACGGCCACGTCCGGCCACGTCGGTGCGCAGCCCGTTCCCGGACTGGGTCGAGTACAGCCCAAACTTGTCCCCACGGCGGGTGTGCAACATTGCGAAAGGAGGAAGGGCCAGTGCGAGTGCACTGGCCGGACGTCCAGGCTGTCAGGTGGCACGTCAGCAACAGACCGCCCGGTTGCACCGACCGCCACGACCGCCGACAGCCGCCGGTTCTCTCCCGCCACCTCGATGAGCACATCCGCACCGGTCGAGAGCCCGAGGCCCCCGATGCGGCCGGGTTCCACATTGGGGCGGTCGTCGAGGAAGTCCAGCGCCCCGTTCACGTCGCGACTCCACCACCCTCTGCTTCGAGTAGCGAGGGATCCAGCGCATCGAATTGGACGATCATGACGTGGAGAGCGCGGGGTCCGTGGACGCCCTCGACCCGGTCGAGCTCGATGTCGCTGGTGGCTGATGGTCCGCTGATCCAGGTCGACGGGCGGGCCGGGTCCAGCCGGTCGAGGGCGTCCGGCACGTCCGGGACGATCTGGTCGGCGCGGATGACGCAGATGTGCAGGTCGGGGATGAGGGTGATGGCTCGGCGTCCCTGCCCGGGACCGTGGTCCAGGACGAGGGTGCCGGTCTCGGCGATGCCGACGGCAGCCTGCGTGACGACCGCGTCGACCCGGTCGAGCTCGAGGGCGCTCAGTGCGCCGTCCTCCTCGGGGTCCACCACGGCGCCGGCGACCTCGAAGGAGAGGCCCGGAGGGACGACGACCGTGGCGCCCGACGGGAGCGCCGCGGCGACGACGTCCTCGAGGTCGGCCGCGGAGCAACGCTCCACCACGGCCCGGTAGTGCTCGACCCGCGCGGCGAAGTGCCCGACCAGGTCGGCTGCCGGACTCACGCGGGGCGCGGGTGGCAGCTCGGTCGCACGGTCGAGGTCGCGGTCGACATCGGCCAGGGCCGCACGGACCCGGCCGAGGATCTCCTCCCGCGCACTCATCGGGCGGCTCCCCCGTCGCGGCCGCCGTCGGTCCGGCTCCACCAGGCGCGGAAGGACTCCCGCGGCGGGGCCGGCAGGTCGCGGGCACCTGTCCAGGCGGAGGCGCCGGGTCCCGGGATCCGGCCGGCAGCGCGCCGGCCGCCCGGCATCGTCGTACGTCCGAGGCGGGTCAGCACGCGGCCGGCCACGCCGGAGGCCTTCTCGACCCAGGACAGGCGACGACTGTCGGAGAAGGACCACGCGGCCGCCTTCATCGCGACCGCCTCGGCCTTCGGCACGGTGTCGCCACGGTGGCCGTCGACGACCTTCGAGCGCAGGTGCACCAGCACCTCGGGGATGTCGATCCGGACCGGGCAGACCTCGAAGCAGGCGCCACACAGGGAGGAGGCGTAGGGCAGGGAGTCGGTCTGCGGGTCGCCGGTGCCGCGCATCAGCGGGTTGAGGATGGCGCCGATCGGCCCCGGGTAGACCGAGCCGTAGGCATGTCCTCCGGTGCGCTCGTAGACCGGGCAGACGTTGAGACACGCCGAGCAGCGGATGCAGCGCAGCGCCTGCCGCCCGACCTGATCGGCCAGCGCGCGGGTGCGGCCGTTGTCGAGCAGGACGACGTGGACCTCCTGCGGTCCGTCACCGGGAGTCACGCCCGTCCAGGTCGAGGTGTAGGGGTTCATCCGCTCGCCGGTCGAGGACCGCGGCAGCAGGCGCAGCAGCGGGTCGAGCTGCTCCCAGGTGGGGACGACCTTCTCGATGCCGACCACGCTGATGAGCACCTCGGGCAGGGTCAGGCACATCCGGCCGTTGCCCTCGGACTCGACCACGACGAGCGTGCCCGTGTCGGCAACGGCGAAGTTGGCACCGGAGACCGCGACCCTGGCGCGCAGGAACTTCTCGCGCAGGTGTGCGCGGGCCGCCGCGGCGAGGACGGCCGGCTCGTCCGTCAGGCCGGCGGGGGCCGGCCGACCGGCCTGCCCCATCGCTCGCTGGAAGATCTCCCGGATCTCGGAGCGGTTGCGGTGGATGGCCGGCACCAGGATGTGGCTGGGCAGGTCGTCGCCGAGCTGCACGATGAGCTCGGCGAGATCGGTTTCCCAGGCCGCGATCCCCTCGGCGGCGAGCGCCTCGTTCAGCCCGATCTCCTGGGTCGCCATTGACTTGACCTTGACCACCTCGTCGACGCCGTGGGCGCGGGTCACCCGTGCCACCACCGCGTTGGCCTCGGCGGCGTCGCGGGCCCAGTGCACTACGGCGCCGCGGGCGGTGAGGTTGGCCTCCAGCCGCTCGAGCTGGACGTCGAGGTCCCGCAGCGCGGCGTCCTTGACGGCGGCACCCGCGAGCCGCAGCTCCTCCCACCCGTCCACCTCGCCGACAACGGCGGCCCGCTTGGCGCGGATGGTGCTGGTGGCATGGGCGAGGTTGTGGCGCAGCTGGGTGTCGGCCAGCGCCTCGCGCGCCGCCTGCGGAAAGGCGGGCATGCCGACGAACGTGCGGTTCATGCGCCCACCTCTGGCACGGGCGTCGTGGCCGGGGAGGTCGCCGGGGCCGAGCCGGAGGGGTCGTCCTCGGTCGCGGCCAGCACCTCGGCCAGGTGCAGCACCCGCACGCCGCTGCGCTGGCGGGACAGCATCCCGCCGACGTGCATCAGGCAGGAGTTGTCGCCGGCCACCAGCACCTCCGCCCCGGTGTCGCGCACGTGCCGCGCCTTGTCGGCACCCATCGCGACCGACGTGTCTGCGTTCTTGACGGCGAAGGTGCCCCCGAAGCCGCAGCACTCGGCGGCAGCCGGCAGCTCCACCAGGTCGATCCCGCGGACCGCCCGGAGCAGCTGCAGCGGCCGGTCACCGACCGCGAGCATCCGCAGCGAGTGGCAGGTCGGGTGGTAGGTGACCCGGTGCGGGAAGTACGCCCCCACATCGGTCACGCCGAGCACGTCGACCAGGAACTCGCTGAGCTCGTGGACCCTGGGGGCGACCTCCTCGACCGCGGCCACCAGGCCGGCGTCCCCGGACCGACGAGCCACGATCGAGTGCTGGTGGCGCGCCGACCCGGCGCAGGAGCCGGAGGGCGTGACCACGGCGTCGTACCCGGCGAAGGCGTCGACGAAGGTACGGACGACCGGCACCGCCTCGTCGAGGTACCCGGTGTTGACCATCGGCTGCGCGCAGCACGTCTGGGCCTGTGGGAAGTCGACCTCGACGCCGAGCCGACGCAGCAGCCGCACGACCGCCTTCCCGGTCTCCGGGAACATGGCGTCGTTGACGCAGGTGACCATCAGCGCGACCCGCACACGACCTCCTCGGGATACGGGGCTGCCCTCATCGGTACTCCACGGTGGACCGGACACGCCGCTCGGCGCCGTCCCAGTCAAGCCCGCCACGGGGCTCGTGTCGACGTACGTCGTGGGGTTGTCGACGTACTACCTCATATGTCGCTTGGTGTAGGACCTGAGGTGTCGGTCTCGGCGTGCTGATCATGGCATGGGTTCACCTCCGGTGACGAGGTCGAGGCGGTCTTCGAGTCGGTAGCTGGGGCCGTTGATGCTCAGCACGTCGCAGTGGTGCAGTAGCCGGTCGAGGATGGCGGTGGCCAGGACGTCGTCGCCGAGGACGCCGCCCCACTCGGTGAAGGACTTGTTGCTGGTGATGATCATCGAGCCGCGTTCGTAGCGGCGGGAGACGAGCTGGAAGACCATGTTCGCTTCGGCGCGGTCCAGCGGCAGGTAGCCAACCTCGTCGACTACAAGGACGGCTGGACGCAGGTAGGAGCCGAGTTGGCGGTTGAACCTGCCGGTGGCCCCGCCCCGCCAAGCGATCCGGCGCGGTACCTTCACCTCGGTCAAGGACCTCATCGCCGCCATCGAAACCTTCATCGACGGCTGGAACGACCGATGCGAACCATTCGAGTGGACCAAGGACGCCGACGACATCCTCACCAGATCCAAGGACCGCAAGAAGACTTCAAACACGCGACGCTAGATGTATGAGAGCCGAAGGTTGGTGACGCCGGTCTTGAGTCGAGACGCTGGCGGTTGGCCGCCCCGGCGCTGTGGGGGCGTGCAACGGTCCGTCGCCGTGACGGTGCTCCTCGTGACCGGGGTGCTCAGCCTCCCGGTGGCGGCCGCGCTGCTCGACGGCGTGGCGACGAGAGCTGGATCCTCCCGGCGCAGCTGGCCGGGATGGCGGTGCTGGGAGCGCTGGTGGGCCTGCGGCTGCCGGGGCTCGCCGGGTCGGGGACTGCGTGGTCTCGACAAGCTTGACCACCGAGGGGCCGCGCCGCGTGGGTCGGCGCGGCGCTCGGGGTCGCGATGGCGCTGGTGGGCGTCGTGGTGCTACTCGTGAGCGGCTTCGACGGCGCCTAGCCGGACCTAGCCGGCTCCCCCGGACTCCTGGGGCCGGGGGTCGTCGTGGTGCTGCGTGCGGCGGGGGCGAGTCAGCGTCGTCGACACCGCCTCCTCACGCGCCCGGAGAGCGGTGCGCTGCTCCTCGTCGAAGGGATGACGATCGAGGGCGGCGCGCAGGCGGGCGAGCTGCGACTCGATGGCGTCGAGATCGGCAGGGTCGTCCGCGACCCACGCGACCTTGTTTAGGAGGTCAAGCAGCGCGTCGGCGACCAATGGGTCCGCCGAGCCGTAGTGCCGCGGCTGGGAGATCGCCAGCTCGAGGAGGTCGGCGAACGAGTACTGGGTCTGGACCACGCGGGGCGTGTCTTCCTCGTCGGAGACGACCCGGGGGTCGAGCTCGCGCCCCAGGAGTTCGCACAGCAGCGCGGCGGAGTGGTTCAGGGCGTAGGCTGCGGTGGTCGGGTCGTTGAGTGAGGGTGAGAGCGCCCTGATGGCCACGTCCACCAGTTGGCGCATCCCGAAGCCGACGTCCTCGCGGCTGGTGCGTTCGAAGCCGGTCTGCAGGCCGCGTGCGACGCCACGTTGCAACCGCGCCCGGTCGTCGTCGCCCAGCCCCTCCGACGAACGCGACCAGGCCACGCCCAGTGGCGTGTTCGCCACCAGCGCCGAGCCGACCGGCACCTCGATCACCACGACGGCGTCGACGTCGCGGGCAGCGGCGCACAGGCGCGCCCCGTCGAGACCGATCAGGAATCCGGACTCAGGCGCCACCAGGGCGACCACACCGTCGGCTGGTCGCCGCGGGGGCGACGGGCCCACGGCCGGTTCGCTCCTAGAGCGCAAGACGTTCTCGATGGTCCCGGTGGCGTCCTGGTGCACGTTGCGCAGGATCGTCTCGACGCGGATGTCCCTGGTCAGGTGCGCCAGGAAGAGGACCAGGCCCAGCACGGAGGCGATCGCCAGCATGAAGGCGAGCGTCACCGCCAGCTGCGGCACGAACGGCGTGCCCCGTTCCTCGGCGGTGCGGACCGTACGCAACACGGTGAGCGCGTACACGAACGAGGCCAGGAAGAGCGCGAGCGTCACGTGCACGAACCGGTCGCGGGTGAAGGTGCGCAGCAGCCGCGGCGAGAACTGGCTGCTGGCCAGCTGGAGCGTGACCACGGTCAACGAGAACGTCAGCGAGGTGACGCTGATCAGCGACGTGGCGATGGTGCCCAGGATGGTCCTGGCCGCGCTCGCGCCGCCACCGAACAGGTAGACGGTCAGCCACCCCGGCAGGTCGTCGTCGATGGCCGCGTCGAGGCGGGGCAGACCGATACCGAGCGCCACCGCCAGGACGAGGGCGACCACCGGCAGCGGCCACAGCCTGGTCCGGGCCTCGTCACGAACGTGGCTCAAGCTGATCCCGCCGGCCATGCCTGCTCCTGTCTCGGTGGGTACGGTCCCAGGATGACCTGGTTGTCCACCGTCGCTGGTGTCGCGCTGATCATCGTGGCACTGCGCGACGTCTTCCACTTTGTGGCACCCGCGCGGGTTCGGCGTGCTGTCCCGCGTGCTGTTCGTCCTGGTGCGGCGGCTGACGAAGCTGGTCGACCGGCGCCGCCGCTCCACCGAGCTGGCCGGACCGTTGGCGCTGCTGGTCACCGCCGCGGTCTGGACGTGGCTGCTGATCTTGGGCTTCGCGCTGATCTACCTGCCGCACATGCCGGAGGGCTTCACGTTCGCGTCCGGTCTCTCCTCCTCGTCCTCCTCTGACCTCCTGGCCTCGGTCTACCTGTCCCTGGTCGCCCTCGCGAGCCTGGGCCTGGGAGACATCCGACCCGACGACCTGCTGCTGCGGCTCGTCGTGCCGTTCGAGGCGCTGCTCGGCTTCCTGCTGCTGACTGCGTGGTGATCAGCGCCGGCTTCGGACACGGCATCGTGGGCGGCCGATACCTGCGGGTTAGCAGTACGCGCCCCGGTCACTAGCCCTGGGCTAGGTCCGCGTGACGTCGCCGACAAGGGCGGCTGACCTGCGAATAGCGTCTTGCGGCGTCAGCCGCCGCTTTTCGTTGGCGTGCGGGCCCCAGTGCGGCCCCAGTGCCAGGCGGGAGGCGGTAAGGGCCCATGGCACTGCGGTGGGATCTACTTGCGGATCGAGCTCTTGCCCCTCTCCTCGTCGAGGTGCCTGCCCGCGGCGACTCGACGCCGGTGCCTGTCCGGCCCGATCATGGGCCAATCGGCTTCGGCGAGCCAGAGCGTGCCGGTGAAGGGCGTCTTCACCACTGCGTCTCACATCAGACGCAGCATGAGGATGAGGGGTGGCAGCGCTGCATCCCGGCCGCCTCTGCGGCGCGTGTCCCGGGCACCCGCGCCGACGTAGAGCTTGAGCGCGGTCACTACCCTGTGCCTCATCTCACGCGGTGCTCCCCGGGCAGGGCCCTATGTCGCCGCTGCACTAGTCGTCCGGCGCGATGATGTGACATATCTGAACGTCGGCGCAGTCCGCCGGATCGAGTCGGTCACTGCGGCTGATGAGCCCTTCGAGCTCCGCCTCGAGTACGGCGAGTTCACGTTGCCGCGCCCTGGCGTCCTCCAGCTTGGTCAGGAGCAGGGAGTGCACGTGGGCGCACGGTACGGCGCCGTCGCGGCGAAGATCGAGGATGCTGGCCACCTCGACCAGGGTGAATCCGGCTGCCTGTCCGCTGCGGATGAACGCGAGTCGAGTGAGTATTGAGGCGTCGTACTCGCGGTATCCATTGAGGCCCCGGCGCGGCTGGGGAAGCAGACCTCTGCGCTCGTAGAAGCGGATGGTCGGCGTTGGCACGCCTGCGGCCTCGGCCGCTTCTCCGATACGCATAACCTCACTCTACGACTTGACCTTGCACCGCGGATCAAGGTCTAGCGTCGCGGGCATGGACATTACGCTGCTCTACTTCGACGACTGCCCGAACTGGAAGGTCGCGGACGAGCGACTGAGCGCCATTGCGGCTGAGCGTGCCGACATCCGCATGACCCGCCACCTTGTCGAGACTCCGGCGGAGGCTGAGCGCACCCGGTTCCACGGCTCACCGAGCATCCTGGTCGACGGAGTCGACGTGTTCGCCGAGCCCGGCTCCGAGGTCGGGCTCTCCTGTCGCAGGTACCTGACACCGGACGGGTACCAGGGCGCGCCGACGCTCGATCAGCTACGGGCGGCGCTGGCCGGTGCGTGACCGGATCGCCACCCTCGGGCCGATCGCCGCAGCCCCGCGAACCAGGTGGTCGCCAGGTCGGCTGAGGGCGCCGACGTCCTCGAACCGTTTCGCCATGGGCGACATGTCCGAGAGCGTCTCGTTGACGTCGAAGATCAGCAGGCGTGGGGGTCGGGGACCGTCCGGACTGGCGGGATGGTCGACACCGGGAAGAACGTGGTGCACGTGTTCGCTCGACATGTACGCCACCGTAGCCTCGGGTCGACCGCCCCTGGATGTCGCCGCTCGCTGAGGACGACACCGCGTCGTGCAACGAGGTCTTTCAAGCGCTCCGCGAGCCCGACCCGACGACGGTGAGCGGGAGGAGCCGACGCAGCCGCTCGTTCTCGCCCGGGTCGAGGACTGAATGCTGGACGCATGCGGGGACGAGCTCGCCGGTCTCGGGGTGCGCCATCGCGTAGGTGCATGCCGACAGCCGCTCCTGAGTGGCTCGGACGGCCGGATCACTCGCGACCAGGTCAGCTTGCATCAGTCGCCACGCGGGAGCGACGTCTGCGGCGTCCATGAAGTTGTGCACGACGTAGGTCATCGGCGTGACGACCCCGCGACGCAGGGAAGACCAGACGCGACGGCCTCCGCCGGACCGCTCGACCAGCCGGCGTACCCATGCGACCGCGACCTTGACGTCGCCCGGGTGACGAGCGAGCACGCGCAGCACCTTCACCGCCAGCACAAGCGGCGTCGTGCCGCCGAAGTTCACACCACCGAAGTGGGCGAGGGCACGGTCCCTCGCGGCAAGGTCG
>JALZKQ010000083.1 GCA_030859165.1 Actinomycetota bacterium | reverse complement strand
GGCCGAGGGTGTTGGCGGCCGCCCCCGCCCCCGGCTCGTCGCCGGCCTGATCGGCGAGGGCCAGCGACTGCTCCAGCAGGGCAAGGGCGGGCGCAACCTCCCCCGCGGTCAACAGGGAGCCCCCGTGGTCGCGGGCGGCGGCAGCCGCCTGCGCCACGCAACCGGCCGACAGGAACAGCACTCGGGCCCGGCTCCACGCCGCCTGGGCCCCCTCCCGGTCTGCGCAATCCTGCCGGACCAACCCCAGGTTGTACAGGGCGGCCGCCTGCTCGGCCGGTTGCTCCAGTCCGTCCAGCGCGACCGCGGCCGTGGCGAACGTGGTTGCCGCCTCATCGAGCCGCCCGCCCGCCCGCAGGGCGACGCCCAGCATCACCGCTGCCTTGGCCTCCTCCAGGCGCATGCCGGCACGCCCGAACACCTCGCGGGCAGCCGACAACGCCAGCCGTGCGGGACCCGTCTCGCCGGCATGCAGCAGCGCCGAACCGAGGTGGAACTGCGTCGTCGCGTGCTGCACCGGGTACTGGTCGACCGGATAGCGCGCGAGGCGCGCCGCCAGCGTCTCGTCCTCTACCTGCGCCACGACGCCTATCCTTGCATCGTGAATGCCGTGGTGGCCTGCTTCGGCAACGTGCTGCGGGCCGACGACGGCGTGGGTCCCGCGGTGGCACAGGCCCTGCTGGCCGAGGAGCTGCCAGCCGATGTGCGTGTGCTCGACGTCGGTATCGGCGGCATCCACCTGGTCCAGGAGCTGATGGCCGGGACGGACCTGCTGCTGATCGTGGACGCGGTCGACCTGGGCCGGGCGCCGGGCAGCGTGGTGGTGCAGCGCCCGGAGATCCTGGATGTCAGCACCCTGAGCGCCGACCGGCGCCGAGACGAGCTCGCCGACATGCACCTCGCAACACCGGCGCGGGCCCTGATGGTGGCGCTCGGGCTGGGCGTGCTGCCCGCCACGACACTCGTCGTCGGGGTGCAGACCACCGACACCGCGGAGCCCCGCCATGGGTTGTCCGAGGGGACGAGGCGAGCGGTGCCGGTCGTCGTCGACGAGGTGCGGCGGCTGCTCGTCCTGCACGGTGCAGCGGTGTCCTGAACCGCCACCCGATCAGGCCGGCCGCGGGGTGATCTGCAGCAGGACCTGCGACGGCGGCGGATGCGGTGCGGCTGCGTCGTCGGGCTCGACCTCCATCGCCACGAAGCCGGGCAGGTTCTCCCGCAGGGCCTCCTCCACCCCGTGGCGCAGGGTCTCGGCAGCCGCTGTGCAGCCGGAGCAGGCGCCGAGCAGGTGGACCCGGACCACTCCGTGCTGCACGCCCAGCACCTCGACCTCGCCGCCGTGCTCGTGCAGGTAGGGGCGCACCTGTTCGAGTGCCGCCGATGCGCTGTCGACGTCGTCGACCCCTACGCCGTACGCCTCGAACAGCCAATCGACGGCGGGGTCGCTGCGGCGCAGCGGCCCGAGGTCGACCCCGACGGCATCGGCCAGCCTGGTGACGGCCAGCCTGTGCACCGCGTCCACGCCGTCGAGCAGCTCGAAGACGCGGTCGCGTACCTGCTCGTCCAATGCCTCGATGTCGGCGAGCAACTCCTCGAGCCGGTCGAGCAGCGGACCGAGTGCGGCCAGCGAGGGGTCCGACGGCTCGGCGGACGACGTCTGGCCTATCGGCTGCTCACCCACCCGTGGGCCGGACCTTGGTGACCGCGTAGTCGATCAGGGTCTGGTTGAGCTCGACGCCGTGCTTGGCTCTGGCGTGAGCAGCGACCGCGGCGACCAGCTCGTCCGCGCTCTCGGCGGTGGCGACGTTCTTGCAGGCGACGCCGACGTCCTGGCACCGGAACTCGACAGCCATCAGCTGCTCCTCTGCTGGGGGATCGTCATGACGCGGGGACGCGGGTGGAGGTTTGCGGGTCGAGGTCGTCGGCGAGAGCCTCCAGGGCATCGGCGACCCCGATGAGGTCCTGGTTGATCTCGCCGACGATGCCCTCGACCGGCTGGACGCGGTGGGCGATGGCATCGACGCCGAAGACAACCTTGCCCAGGGTGTCGGTCAGCCGCCGCAGGATCACCACGACCCAGAGGAGGTAGAAGGCGAGGGCGGCGACGAGAACGCCCGTCACGACGAGGGCGACGATGGCAGCTGCGGACACGGTGAGCTCCTCAGGGCTGGGCTGTGAGGCGGCGGAGCGCGCCCACGTAGGCGACGGCGTTCCCGGTGACCTGACCGACCAGCTCGCGGGTGGTGACCAGTGCAGGCACCGGTTCGACGGCCGCGGTGATGCCGACGCCGTGCACCAGGATGTCGTCGGCGTAGCGTGCGCACTCCAGGGCCGGACGGATCACATAACTGGCCAACGCGACCACCACGGGTGCCACCACCAGCAGTCCGACGGCGCTCATGAGCCAGAGGACGACCATCCGCAACTCCTGCCTGTCGACGGCATTGCCTGTTGATGGCAGTGTGCCCCTGGTAGATGATTTGCGCCAGTACCGTCACCGGACCGGGAGGACACAGACATGACTGCCGTGGCAGGACAGCTCAGGCTCAAGCTCGGAGTCGTGGGCAAGGGCGGTGTCGGCAAGACGACCGTCTCAGGGCTTCTCGCCCGGGCGTACCACGAGCGGGGCAAGCAGGTCGTCGCCATCGACACCGACTCCAACCCGAACCTCGGGATGTCGCTCGGTCTCTCGCTCGCCGACACCGAGGCGGTCCCCGTCCTGCCCCGCTCCGCCGTCGTGGGGGCCGGCGGTACGGCTGTGGCCACGGAGCTCATCGCCGAGTACGGCCGGCCGACACCGGCCGGGCCCACGCTGTTGTCGGCCATCAAGGTGGCCGCCGCAGGCGCCGGGTGTACGTGCAGCGGCCATGCGACTGTTCGCAGTCTGCTGGCCGATGCGCTGCAGGACGTCGACACCACCCTGGTGGACATGGAGGCGGGTCTGGAGCACCTCAGCCGGTCGGGGGGGACGCTGGCCCACGCTGACCTTCTCCTCGTGGTGTGCGAGCCGACCCGCAAGTCCGTGCTGACTGCGGCCCGCACCGCAACACTCGCGGCCGAGCTCGGCATCCCCGGTGTGCTGGCCGTCGGCAACAAGGCGCGTACGCCCGAGGACGTGGCCTACTTCCGTGACGCCTTGGCAGCCGAGCAGATCGAGCTGGCCGGCGTGCTGCCGTACGACGCGGTGGTCGCCGCCGCTGACCGCACCGGTGCCGTCGGCCTCTCCACGGTCGCGCCGGAGGTTCAGCGGACGATTGGCGAGGTGCTTGATGCGCTCGACGCCGCCCAGCGCCGCACCGCGATCTTCGTCGACTGAGGCGAGCGCTCAGCAGGGTTCACTGCAGGCGCTCGGCGATGCCGGCCAGGGCCAGCACGCCAGGAGCATCGGGGCTTGCATCGAGCGGCGCGACCCCCTGTCGCTCGGCGGCCACGATCGCTGGGTCATCGGGCACCAGGACCGGTTCGAGCCCAGGGAAGGCCAGGCGCACCCGCGCCGCGTCTCCCTCGTCACGGATCCGGTTGGCGGTGACGACGACCCGACCTGCTCCCGTCTCCCGGACGGACTCTGCTGCCCGTCGGCCCACCTCGAGCGATTTCGCGGTGGGTTCGACCACCACGAGCACCACGTCGATCGGGGTGCCGTCCAGGCGCAAGATCGTGCCGAGTCCCGCCTCGAAGTCGGCGACGACCATCCGGTCGGGACGGGCGAGCTGCCCGAGCAGCTGCTCGGGTGAGATGCCGCAGCAGGGGCACCCCGGCTCGGGGTTCTGGATGGCACTGACCACCGCGAGCCGGACACCGTCCGGTGCGTCCACGCCGAAGCGTTCCACCAGGTCGTCGGCACTGGAGGCGTGCTCCTCCTCGCCGGCGTCGACCGCGTCGCGCACCGAGACGAGGCGCTCCGTGGCGTCCTCCCCGATGCCCAGTGAGATGCCGAGGTTGGGGTTGCTGTCGCAGTCCAGCGCGAGCGTGGCCCGGCCGGAGCGCGACAGCGTGCGCGCCAGGATCGCGCAGGTCGTCGTCTTGCCGGACCCCCCTTTCCCGACCACGGCGATCTTCATGCTGGCTCCTTCTCGGTGCGTAGGGCGTCCACCAGGGACCGTACCGCCATGGCCGTCGCTCCGGCAGGGTCGACGTCGAGGACGGCTCGGCCCGAGCGGTCGATCTCGCCGAGCCTGGGGTCGAACGGCACGGCGCCGAGCACGTCCAGTCCGGTGCGCTCGCCGACCCATGCCGCGTCGCCTGGCTCGCGCACCTTGTTGGCCACGGCCACGACGCGTGGCGCCGATGCGGTGGCCGCCAGCCTCGCCAGCCGGCGGCCGGTCAGCAACGAGGCAGGCGTCGGTTCGACGACGACGAGGAACGTCTGCGCGAAACGACCCCAGGTGAGGAACGGTTGCCGGGTTCCGCCCGGGAGGTCGCCGACGACGCTCCAGGAGTCCCCGGGCAGATCGTCCAGCACCCGCTGGTAGCCGAAGTGCTGGCGCGTGTTGTCCCATCGCGGCCCGCGTGCCTTCCCGAGCTGGATGAGGTGCACCCCGTCCGGGCCGCGCACGGCGTACTGCTCCACCGCCCCGGTTCCCGTGAGACCCTCGCGCAGCCGAAAGCGGCGACGGCCCTCCTCGACGTACTCCTCGACAGCGTCGTCGGGCAGGCCGGTGTCGGTCTGCTCGACTCCCAGCGAGAAGGCCAGTCCGGGCATCGGGTCGGAGTCGAGCGCGAGCACGTTCTGCCCCGTACCAGCGAGTACGCGGGCGAACGTCCCAGCCAGTGAGGACTTGCCGGCACCACCCTTGCCCACGAACGCGACCCGCATACGCCAACCCTACGGTGCTGCAGCCACCAGGCTCTCAGCCTCGGCTACCGCGGACGCCAGCCGGGCTACAGTGGGCCCACCCTGCCTCAGCAAGGAGAGTTCGGCATGTGCCTCGGCATCCCCGGTCAGATCGTCGAGATCAGCGACGTCGCCCAGCAGCGCGCGACGGTCGAGCTCGAAGGGGTGCGACGTGAGGTGTCCGTGGCGCTGATCGGTCTCGACGGCCCGGACGGTGCACACGTCGGGGACTGGGTGCTCGTGCACGTCGGCTTCGCGATGGAGAAGATCGACGCAGCCGAAGCCAAGGAGACGCTGGACGAGCTCACGGCGCTGGACGCCATGTACGAGCAGGCGCTGACTGATCAGTAGTGCCAGCGGACTCGCTCGGGTTGCGCGATACCCCGGCCGCGGCGCGGTGCACGCGACGACCGGACGCCTCGTCAGCGAGTACGGGACATAGCCAGGACGGGTGGACGGTTCGGATGGCGGCATGGCAGAGCGGGTCGCGGCGCTGCTGAGTGGGCGATCCTGTGGATACGCTCCCGCGGGAGTGTGTCCACAGGCTTGTCGACCGAGCACGTGTCCCGGCTGCGACCACCGCAATCTGCAGATCCACCACATCGTGCCGTGGCTGCTCGGCGGACGGACCGACATGGACAACCTCATCGGTCTGTGCGCGACGTGTCACACCGTGCTACACCGGGGTCACCTCGTTGCCACCGCAGACGGCCACGGCGGTGCGGTGTTCCACACCGCAGACGGCACGCGGATCCCTGACACCCGGCGACACGTCGTATCGCGGTTCGAACGGGGACTGGACGGTCATCTCCGGCGCCGGAGCGAGCAGCGCCTCGGCGCCCCGCCACACCCGCCGCCACACCTCCATCCCACCGACACCGACGTCGCCTGAACGGCCAGTCGCCGTTGCTACCGCTGCGCCAGCGCCGCGTTGGTGCGCTCCAGCTGGTCGGCGGTACGCGCTTGCAGCTGCTCGACCTGTCCGGCGGTCAGGACGTCGCACACCCAGTCCCAATGCATCGCCACCCGGTCCCCCACGCAGACCGGCGCCGGCCCACCGACGGCCGCCACGCTCAGCAGCGAGCTGCCGTCGACCGACCAGGCCGCGGTCTCCTCCCGCAGCGGCCCCAGCCCGAGCAGCCCGTCACGCAGGACCAGCGGCCGGGACCGGACCCGCGCCCGCTCGCCCTCGACGGCGACCACCTCACCCCACCGGATCCGGCACTGCTCCAGCACCGACAGCGCCACGCCGTTGCCTCCACCATCGAGGCCGGCCCCGCGCTTCAACAGCCCGACCCACGGATAGACGGCGAACACGTGGAAGCTGTGGTGCGGGGGACCCGGGACCCAGCTCGCGCCGGCCTGGCCCACGAACCGCTCCTGTAGCCGCGCCACCAGGGTGTCGGGGTCTACGGCGTCCAGCAGGTCGTTTCCGATCCAGTACGCCTCGACCACGCGAACGTCCAGCGGGTCAGCGATCTGCGCCGCGGAGGCGATGATCTCCAGGTACGGCCAGGCACCCTCGAACTGCCGGGCGTGCCGAGCGATGGCCTGCTCGGCGCCGCGAGAGCTGCCGGGCGAGTCCCGCCCCAGCAACACGGATGCGTCACCGGGGCCGCAGTACCCGAGCTCGTTGGGCGGATAGGCGTAGCGGGCGAACAGCGTGGTGCCCGAGACGGCCACTCAGCAGATCCTCGGCAGCTGCTCACCGATCGGCAGGTCGACGACGCGGGTGCCGCCCAGTGCGGTCCTGGTGACCAGCATGCCGGGATGCTCGGGGACGCAGGTCCCGATCACCCGTGCCCCGTGCCCGAGCTCGTGCTGCTGCATCGCGACCAGCACCTGGTCGGCGTCCTCGGGCGCCACGATCGCCAGCAGCTTGCCCTCGTTGGCGACGTAGAGCGGGTCGAGCCCCAGCAGCCCGCAGGCGTCGCGGACGGCCTGCGGGATGGGCAGGTCCCGTTCGACGAGCGTGACGCCTACCTTCGCGGACTTGGCGATCTCGTTCAGCGACGCAGCCACACCGCCCCGGGTGGGGTCGCGGAGCACGTGGATGTCGGCACCGGTGGCCAGCATCGCCGCGACCAGCCCGTGCAACGCTGCGCAGTCACTGGCGATGGTGGTGCCGAACTCCAGTCCCTCCCGGCAGCTCATCACCGCGATGCCGTGCACCCCGATGTCGCCGCTGACGATCACCACGTCGCCGGTTTCGGCGCGATCCGGGCGGATGTCGACCCCGTCGGGGATCAGCCCGATCCCGGCGGTGTTGATGTACACCCCGTCGCCGCTGCCCCTGTCGACGACCTTGGTGTCTCCGGTGACCAGCTTGACGCCCGCGGTACGTGCTGCCGCGCCGACCGCCTCGGCGATCCGGCCGATCTCGGCCAGCGCGGTGCCCTCCTCGAGGATGAATGCCGTCGACAGCACCATCGGCACCGCACCGGCCATCGCGAGGTCGTTGACGGTGCCGTTGACAGCCAGGTCGCCGATCGAGCCGCCGGGGAAGAACATGGGCTTCACCACGAACGAGTCAGTCGAGAACGCGAGCCGCGCCCCCGCCACCTCGACGACGGCGGAGTCACCCATCTCCGCCTGCGCCGCGGACCCGAACGCCGGCAGGAAAAGGTGCTCGACAAGCTCCGCGGACATCGCGCCACCACCCCCGTGACCCATCACGATCGCGGGGGAGTCGCGCAGCGGCGCCGGGCACACCCAGCTGTCCATGTCGATCGTCGCGGGAGCTGGGTCGGGAAGCCAGGCGGGTTCAGCCACTGACGGCCTGCACCACGTCGAGGCGACGGTAGAGGTAGTACGCGGCGCACGCACCCTCCGAGGACACCATCGTCGCGCCGAGCGGGTTGCGTGGTGTGCACTCGCGGCCGAACGCCTCGCACTCGTGCGGCTTGATCAGACCTTGCAGCACCTCGCCCGACCGGCAGAGTGACGACTCCTCGGTGTGGATGTCGGTGACCGCGAACCGCTTCTCGGCGTCGAAGTCGGTGTACCTGTCCGACAACTTCCAGCCGCTGCCGGGGATCATGCCGATGCCGCGCCAGGCACGATCGGTCACCTCGAACACGTCGTTCAACATCTGCATCGCCGGCTGGTTGCCGTCAGCCTTGACCGCCCGCGGGTACGCGTTCTCGAGCTCGTGGCGACCGGACTCCAGCTGCAGCACGGTGCGCCGGATGCCCTCGAGGATGTCCAGCGGCTCGAACCCGGTCACCACGATCGGCACCTTGTACTTGTCGGCCAGCGGAGGGTACTCGTGGGTCCCCATCACGCTGCACACGTGACCGGCCGCCAGGAACGCCTGCACCCGGCAGGTGGGTGACTCCATGATCGCGGCGACCGCCGGTGGCACGAGCACGTGCGACACCAGCAGCGAGAAGTTCGCGATCCCCAGTCGCTTGGCCTGGTAGACGGTCATGGCGTTGGCTGGTGCGGTGGTCTCGAACCCGATGCCGAAGAAGACGACCTGCCGGTCGGGGTTCTGGCGGGCGAGCTCGAGCGCGTCCAGCGGCGAGTAGACGACACGTACGTCGCCACCCTCGCTCTTGATGCGGAACAGGTCCCGGTCGCTGCCCGGGACGCGGAGCATGTCGCCGAACGAGCAGAAGATCACGTCCGGCCGGGCCGCGATCGCCAGCGCCCTGTCGATGATCTCCAACGGCGTCACGCACACCGGACAACCCGGACCGTGGATCATCTCGACCTCGTCGGGCAGCAACTGGTCGATCCCGTGCCGGATGATCGAGTGGGTCTGTCCCCCACAGACCTCCATGATCGCCCACGGGCGGGTCGTGGCGGCGTGTATCTCCTCCAGCAGTCGATGGGCAAGGTCGGGATTGCTGAACTCGTCCAGGTACTTCATCAGATCCCCTCCGACTTTGCATACGCCGGCGCAGGCAGGTCCACGCCGGCTTGCCTGGCGGCGAGCTCGAACCCGTCGCCGAACTCCTCCTCCAGGATGCCGAGCTTCTCGAAGTTGGCCAGCGTCTCCTGCGCGGACGCCTCGTCGAGGCGCTGGATCGCGAAGCCGACGTGCACCACCACGTACTCACCGACGACGACGTCGGGGATGTACTGCAGGCAGACGTCCTTGGTCACCCCGCCGAAGTCGACCTGGGCCATCAGCGTCTGGTCGCGCTCGGCCATGCTGACGACTCGTCCCGGTACTGCCAGACACATGAGCTTCTCCCTCGATCTCGACCGTGTTCGTCATCCGCCGGCGGCGACGAGGACCTGCCCGAGGGCCAGTCCACCGTCGTTGGGTGGTAGCTGTGAGGGCACCAGCACCGTGAAGCCCTCGTCCTGCAGTGCGGTGCGAACCCTACGCAGCAGCACGACATTCTGGAACACACCGCCGCCGAGCACCACCGTGCCCAGGCCGGTCCGCTCCCGGGCCCGGGCCGCCAGGTCGCCGACGAGGTCGCCGAGCCCGGCATGCAAGCGCGCGGCGACGATGGCGGCGGCGGTGCCCGCGTGCAGGTCGGCCACGATCTCGCGTATCACCGGCGCGGCGTCGAAGCGTACGGGCTGCTGCTCAGCGATACCGGCGGCGGGGAGGCCGAACCGGTATCCGTCGACCCGCCCGGCTCCGCGTACCAGGCCCTCCAGCTCGATGGCCGCCTGGGCTTCGTAGTCGACGACATGTCGGAGCCCGACCAGGGAGGCGACGGCGTCGAACAGGCGGCCCATGCTGGAGGTCGGCACGCACCCGAACCCAGTGTCGAGCTGGTGCGCGAGGACGTCGCGCTCGGCCGGCGGACATGCCGCCACACACGGCAACCCCTCGTCCCACTCGACCCCGGCAGCCCTCAGGTGCGACAGCGCCATCCGGTACGGCCGCTGCACGCTGACGTCACCACCCGCGAGCGGCACGTACGCAAGGTGGGCGAACCGCTGGAAGCCCTTGTAGTCACCGATCAGCACCTCACCGCCCCACACGGCACCGTCGGGACCGTAGCCGGTGCCGTCGAAGGAGATGCCGATCACCGGCTCGCTGCCGTCCATGCCGTGCTCACCCATGACCGCGGCGACGTGCGCGTGGTGGTGCTGCACCGTCTGCACCGGCCGCCCGCCGCTGTGGGCGCGAGCCCAGGCGCTCGAGCGGTAGCCGGGGTGCGCGTCGGCGACCAGCTGGACGGGCGCGACCCCGGTCAGCAGCTCCAGGTGTTCCTCGGCAGCGCCGAACGTCTGCACGGTCGCCAGGTCGTCCATGTCGCCGACGTGCTGGCTCAGCCAGGCGTACCTGCCCTCGGCGACGCAACAGGTGCTCTTCATGTCGGCCCCGACGGCCAACGTGGCAGGCACCTCGAACGGCAACGCGATCGGCAGCGGCGCGTAACCGCGTGAGCGCCGTACCGCGAGCTCGACCCCGTCGACGACCCGGACGACGGAGTCGTCGCAGGGCACCGCGATCGGCCGGTCGTGGCGCAGCCACGCGTCGGCCAGCGGTGCCAGTCTGGTCAACGCGTCGGCGTCGTCGCTGACGATCGGTTCGCCACCCAGGTTGCCCGATGTCATCACCAGCGTGCGAGGCCCCGGCTCGTCACCGTCGAGCCCGAACAGCAACGTGTGCAGCGGCGTGTACGGCAGCATCACCCCGAGGTCGGGGTTGCCGGGAGCCACCGAGGCACCGATCATCCGGTCCGCCTCGACGCGCCTGGCCAGCAGCACCACTGGGCGGCGGGTGCCAGTCAGCAGCGCCTGCTCGGTCGCGTCGACCGTCACCAGCTCGGCCGCCACCGCGAGGTCGGCCACCATCACCGCGAACGGCTTGTCGCCCCTGCGCTTGCGCCGTCGCAGCTCTGCCACGGCCGGCTCGTTGCTCGCGTCGCAGGCCAGGTGGTAGCCGCCGAGACCCTTGACGGCGACGATGCCCCCGCTGCGCAGCGCGGCTCGCGCTCCTCGCAGCGCCTCGTCGCCGGAGGCTGGGTCGTCCCCCGGGACGATGAGTTCCAGCCTCGGCCCGCAGTCGTGGCAGGCCACCGGCTGTGCGTGGAACCGGCGGTCGGCGGGCTCGGCGTACTCGGCACGGCAGGCCGGGCACATGTCGAACCCGGCCATGGTGGTCGCGGACCGGTCGTACGGCAACCGGTGGATGATCGTGAAGCGGGGCCCGCAGTTCGTGCAGGTGATGAACGGATGCCGGTGTCGGCGGTCGTCGGGGTCGACCAGCTCGCGCAGACAGTCCTCGCAGGTGGCGACGTCGGGAGACGCCAGGGTCCGGGGGCGCTGCGCCCCGTGCGAGGCCCCGATCTCGAAGCCGGTCCCGCCGCTGACCTCGAGCTCTTCGGTCTCGACGGAGCTGACGAGCGCCAGCGGCGGCGGCTGTTCGCGCAGTCGTCGGGCGAGCTCGTCGAGCGCCGCCGGATCACCCTCGACCTCGATGACCACGCCCTCGGCGTCGTTTGCGACCGACCCGGTTAGCCCGAGCTCGCTCGCGCTGACGTAGACGAAGGGTCGGAAGCCCACACCCTGCACGACCCCGTGCACCACGAAGCGTCGGCGCACGCGGGTGTCCCGGGGGCGGCCCATCATCTCCAGCCCGGCAAGCGCCTTGTCGGCACCCGACTGGTCCACCCGCTCGACGACGAAGCCCATGTGGATCAACACCCAGTCACCGGCTGCGAGCTCATCCTGGTCGGCGTCCTCGAGCATCCCGATGTTGACGCGGCGCTGAGTGCCCATGACGTCGATGAGCGCGAGCTGACCGCCGTAGCCCTCGACCTTCTCCACGACCCGTCCGGGGATCCCGAGGCACATGATCAGTCACCCCCTCCACGCTCGCCGGCCGGCATCGCAGCGACCGGTCCGGCGACGAGTCTGCGTATCAGGTCCGTGACGACGCCCATCGCTTGGTCGACGGCGGCAGCCACCGGGGCGCTGAGCCCGATGCCCTCCGAAACGTCCGCCGGTACGCAGCCGACCACGAACGTCGGCGGCAGCTCGCCGCCCATCGTGCCGAGGCTGGCCAGCACCGACACCGGCTGCATCCCATGGGCGTCGAACTCGCCCTCGCCGAGATCCTCCGGGCCGACCTCGAGCACGGTGAGGCTGCCGGGCGCCCGGTCCGCGGTGTTCCCCGCGCCACCGGGGACCGCGTCGACGAGGACCAGCGCCTCGACTCCCGCCAGCAGGTCGTACGTCAGGTGCATGCCGCGGATGCCGTAGTCGACGACGCGGACGCCTTCGGGCAGCGCGCCGCCGACGCCCGTCGACGCAGCATCCGATGACAGCATCGCCGCCGTGACTGCCGGACCGAACCCGTCGTCGCGAAAGAAGATGTTGCCAATGCCGGCGACCAGGACACGGGTCTTCACCTCAGGTCTGGTCCTCTCCTTTGGTGGTGCCCGGGTGGTGTGCGGGGCCCGTCGTCGCCTCCGGGGAGTCGCCGTCGGGTGTGTCCTTTGCGGGCTGTTCGTCGCTGGGCGACGCGACAGCGCCGCGCGCGGTGTCCGCCGGGTCGTCAGCCTTCATCTCGTTGTCGCTGACCGGCGCGGTCGCCCCGCCGGTTCGCGCGCCGTCCTTGTGCGTCTCCTGCTCCGCGTCGGCCTCGGTCTTGCGCCCCTCGTACGGCGGGATCGCTGCCCCGCCGTCGTCACCTGTGGTCATCATGGGTCTCCAAGCGTGCTGGTGGGTCTGGCGGTGCCTACGGTGTCTGCAAGTTCGGTGCGTCGTCGTCGCTCTCCTGCGGTGACACGGTGGTGTCGGACTGCTCGTCGGAGCCGCCGGCCGGGCGGTCGACAGGCCCGCCCGATGGTTCGTCGGAGCCGGTGTCGCGCGAGCCCGTGGGGCCGCGCTCGCCCTGTGGTTCCTCGTCGAGCTGCTCACCTGGTACGTCGGTCATGGTTCCTCCTTGTCGGCGCCTACTACATGCGGCGCATCTCCAGATAGCGCTTGATGTCAGGGATCGTGCGCACGAGCAACACGGCAGCGAGCGCGGTGACCACGCCGGTGACGGTGGTCGCAATGACTCCTACGGTCTTCATGATCGACTCTCCTCTCTGGTGCCTGGGCGTGCCGACGACGACCCGGACCCGGGGATGGGCTCGAGCTCGTCGGGGGCGAAGTACAGGTAGCGTCCGTACCAGTCGTGCAGGTCGGCTGCCGGGTCGTCGACCAGGACGACGGCCACGTGCGTCTCGCCGTCGACGTCGGAGTGCACGGCGGTCACCCGGGCGACCTGCCCGGCGAAGAACAGGTCCTGCGCGTCGGCACGCCGCGACGGGTGGACCCGCACGATGCTGCCGGCACAGACCCGGACGCCGTTGATCAGCACCTCGTCGGTGTCCGGTGACACGCTGCCGTCAACGGCGGGATCCCACCAGGGCACCTCGTCGTCGAAGCCGTGGGAGGTGGTCAGATCGACGGAGCCGGTCACATCGATGTCGGCCATGGCCTGCTCCAGCGCATGCGGGTCCCGCAGGATGCCATGCATCTGCTGCATCTCCTGCGGCGTCAGCGCGTCGCAGCGGTCGATGATCTCGGCCGCCCGAGGGTCGGTCGCCCGGGCCGCCGCCTTCTCGTCATCGGTGAGCGTCATCACCCGCAACGTCAGGATCTCGTCGATCTCGGTTGAGTCGTACAGAGCACCCGCGCTCTGCGGCGCCAGCTCCGGGTGGTCGTAGAGGATGATCGGAGACACCAGCAACAGCGATCTGTCGCCCTCCGGACCGGCCAGCACCGGCCAGCACCGGTGCTGCTCGCAGGCGGCCGCAGCACCCGCCGCCTCGTCCGGTGGGTCCGTCATCGACACGAACTCGGCCCGCTCGAGGCCCAGCAACAGGTGCGCGCCGATGAAGGAGGCACTGATCGCGGACTCCTTGTCGCCCGCCGCACCGGTGGCGACATTCTCGACACCGACCGACAGGCGGACGAGGTTGCGCCCGCCGTCCACGACCTCGGCACGGACGCGCACCTGGCCGTGCAGGGAGCGACGGCTGCGGACGAGTCGCCCGACCTCTACGCCGGCCTCGTCCCGGACCGGCTCGATGTCCTCGCCGGCCGGCACGTGGACCGGCTCGACACGGGCCGCGGCGAGCTCGTCGAGCGGCCACGGCCCGAGGGTCAGCTCGCGCTCGACCGCCTCGTCCCAGCTCAGCCAGCGCGACGCGCCGACGACCAGCTCGGGGACCTCCTCGAGCTCGCCCCCCGCTGCGACCTGCAGGGCAGAGCGCTTCTGCAGCTGGAGGAACCGCAGATGCAGCGTGACCGTGGGTGCGACCGCAGGCTCGAGCGGGGCGATCAGGAACTCCGACGCCAGCACCGGGTCCTCGCCACACCCGGCCTCGACCGCTCCCGGCGGCCCGAGGACACCGAACTGCCATCGTGACTGGTTCTTGCTGGAGCTCGCGCGGTACGGGTAGAGCAGGTAGCCCTCGTACAACACTGCATCGGCAACGGCGCGCGCATGCTCGACGCTCATGACAGCGACCGATCCGAGTCGGGAAGCAGCGTGCGCAGCGTCTCCTCCCAGGTCGTCAGGCCGTGCTCGGACTTGTACGCGGCGAGCGTCTCGATCACGTCGCGGTCCAGCCGCAGCCAGCCGGTGTTCGGGAAGTAGTGGTCGATCAGCTCGCGCCAGACGGCGATCGGCATGTCGTAGCGCGCCTCGCGGTCCCACGGGATCTGCTCGACGCCGAATCCGCGCTCGCCACGGGTGAACACGGTGCCGGAGAACAGCAGCACGACGCTAACCGCACCGTCGCGCAGGGCGTGGAGGTACTTCGAGGCGGTGACGTCGAAGTCGTAGGTGCACGGCAGTGCCAGATCCACCTCGGTGACGTTGGCGAACCCCTGCACCATGGCGCTGGACTGCATCCACATGAATGGCTTGAGCGTGTCGTACCACCGCTCGCGGGTGCCGAACAGGGCCAGCATCCCGCGCTCCTCCTCCGGGGTGTACGACCGGCGCTGCGGCTCGATGCGCACCTGGGCACGCAGCGCCATGGCATGGATGGTGGCGCCGGTGGCCTCCTCGATCCGCAGGCGGGCCGTCAGCTGCGGAGCCACCGCGTAGGGCTCGGCGAACAGGTCGACGACGGAGAAGGACAGCTCGCTCATCGCGCTGCACCCTCCGGCGTGACCTCGTCGCGCGCGGGAGCCGGCTTGCTGCGGCTGGCGACCATCGCGAAGAACGCGTCGATCCGGTCCCGGGCGTCCTTGCCGCCGTCGAAGCCGCGCCAGACCGAACGCAGCTGACCGACCAGCTCGTAGCAGGCGTCGATCGGCACCAGGTGGCAGCTGACGTCTCCACTGCCCCGGCCGGGGGTCCGCACCAGCAGGGCCTCCACGTCCGGTGCCAGCAGGTTCAGCTCGGGGTTCTCCGCCGCCACCGAGCTCCACGCGTCCAACGGCAGCTCGGACTCCGTCGCGCCCGCCGGGCCCGGGTAGAAGGCGATCGTGCGGTCGAGCACCGAGTTGTGGAAGAAGAAGGCGAGCCCGACCGGGATCTCCATCTGGTCCCACTGGCCGGGGCCGAGCCGGAAGTCCGGGAAGGCGAGGTAGCGGTCGGGCACCGCCCGGTAGCGCAGGTGCGCGCCCTCCGCCGTGAACAGCAGGTAGCAGGCGCGGCACGTGCACATCAGCGAGCGGGCGTTCACGTCGACGCAGTGCTGGTGCGCCTCGGCGATCGGGACCGCGCACATCTCGCAGGTCTCCCCGGCCGGTGGCGGCGGGGGACGAGCCGCGATCCGACGCAGGAGCGACATCGGCACCTCGCTCACGACGCCACCGCCGACGGCACCGCGATCGAGGTGACGCCGTCGCGCACGAGTACCGGCAACGGCTCCAGGTGCTCCTCGAGGCCGTCGAGGCCGGCGCCGGCGCGGCGCACGTCGTAGTGCGAGCGGCACGCCGGGCAGCGCAGCACCCCGGTGCCGACCGGGTCGCCCAGTCGGCGTTCGACGACCCCGCCTGCGAGGCTGCCCGCGCAGTGCGCACAGCGGTCACGGAAGCAGAAGACGTCGTTGCCGATGCGGCAGGCGCACACGCTGAGGTCGTCCAGCTCGAACCCGGCCAGCTCGCCGGGTGCCAGCGACTCCAGCTCGGGGACGGCCACCCAGGTCCCAGGTCCGGCTCCCCCGGAGCCGTCGATCCGCGACCGCAACGAGTCGATGGAGATGACGGGGCCGCTCACCTGGCCATCTGCTGCGGCGCCCTGGCTCTCCTCGACCTCGATGCGCGTCATTTCCGGCGCAGCGGCCTCGACGGCCCCCTCGACCGCGAGCTGCAGGGTCACCGACGAGGACGGGCAACCGTCGCAGCTGCCGAGCAACCGCAGCCGCACCACGCCGTCGTCCTGGACGCCCAGCAGCTCGACGTCGCCACCATGCGTGCCGAGGTACGGCCGGACGGTGTCCAGTGCCTGGCGTACGCGTGTCTCGACGTCGTAGGGGTGCAGGTCGTGCACCAGCAGCAGGCTCGCCACCAGGTCGTCACCTGCGAGCGCGGCCAACAGCTGCTCGTCCAGCCGGCCGGACTCGTCGAGGATCTCCAGGACCCGGCCGAGCCCCGCGCCGTAGAGGTCGGACACGCACCCCACGAGTTCCTCGGCACGCGCGCGTGCCGCACCACCACCAGCCGCGCTGGCCTCCAGCAGCGTCTCGATGCGGTCGCCGGTAGCCCGTAGGCGGTCCGGCGGCTCCCATCCGGCCTCCTCGCCGTTCTCTGTGGGGTCCCCCCTTGTGTGTTCAGTCGGCCCCATGGCGCTCTACTCGCCGGTGACGGACTGGGTCGGGGAATGCAGGGCTTCCAGCGTCTTGCCCTCACCGAGGTACATGTGCACGCCGCACGGCAGGCAAGGGTCGAAACTGCGCACCGTCCGCATGATGTCGATGCCCTTGAAGTGCTCCCGGTCGTTCTCCTCGAAGATCGGCTGGCCCTGCACGGCGTCCTCGTAGGGACCCGGGGTGCCGTAGGAGTCACGCGGGTTGGCGTTCCACGGCGTCGGCGGGTACGGGTGGTAGTTGGCGATCTTGCCGTCCTTGATCACCAGGTGGTGGCTCAGCACGCCGCGCACGGCCTCGGTGAACCCGCAGCCGATCGCCTCCTCCGGGACCTCGAACTTCTCCCACGTCTTGGTACGTCCGGCCCGGATCTCGACCAGTGCCTTCTCGGCGAAGTGCAGCGCGCTGGCCGCGGCGTAGGCCTGGAAGTATGTGCGCGCCCGGTTGCGTTCCAGCGTGTTGCTCCACTGCGGGATCTTCCACTCCAGCTCGACCGGACCCTTCAGCGCGGTCTTCGGCAGGTTGATCTTCACGCTGCTGCCGGTCGACTGCACGTACCCGATGTCCACCAGGCCGGCGAGCGCCGTGACCCACAGCCGGGCCAGCGGGCCGCCGCCGGTGTCCAGCGCGAGGTAGTCCTTGCCGTCGTACCAGCGGGGCGACATCACCCAGCTGTACTTGTCGTCGAGGTCGCGCTTTTGCGGCTTGGGGTTGGTGTGCTGGTTCCACGGGTGCCGCCGGTCCACCGGGTTGCCCAGCGGGTCGTGGGTCACGAACGTCTCCTGGTCCTCCCAGTCGTCGTAGTACGACGACCCGAGCAGGATCCGGATGCCCAGGTTGATCTCGACGAGGTCGGTGGTCACCAGCTTGCCGTCGACCACGATCCCCGGGGTCACGTACATCTTGCGACCCCAGTCGGTCATGTCCTTGTACTCGAAGTTGCAGTGCTCGGGGTCCTGGAAGGATCCCCAGCACGCGAGCAGGATCCGCCGGTTGCCGACCTGCTCATACCCCGGCAGTGCGTCGTAGAAGAAGTCGAAGAGGTCGTCGTGCATCGGCACGACCTTCTTCATGAACTCGACGTAGCGCATCAGCCGGCTCATGTAGTCGGTCATCAGCTGGATGGTCGCGACCGTGCCCACGCCCCCGGGGTAGAGCGTCGACGGGTGGACGTGCCGACCCTCCATCAGACAGAACATCTCGCGGGTGGTGCGGCTGACCTGCAGCGCCTCGCGGTAGAACTCGCCGGTGAACGGGTTCAGCGACCTCATGATGTCGCCGATCGTCTTGTAGCCGTGGTCGGCGGCGTGCGGACACTCGGTCCGGTTCGCCTGCTCCAGGACGCCGGGGTTGGTCTCGGCGACCATCTTCTCGCAGTAGTCCACCCCGACCAGGTTCTCCTGGAAGATGTTGTGGTCGAACATGTACTCCGCAGCCTCGCCGAGGTTGACGATCCACTCCCCGAGGTGCGGCGGCCTCACGCCGTACGCCATGTTCTGCGCGTAGCAGGAGCAGGTGGCGTGGTTGTCGCCGCAGATGCCGCAGATACGGCTGGTGATGAAGTGCGCGTCGCGCGGGTCCTTGCCCTTCATGAAGATCGAGTAGCCACGAAAGATCGACGACGTGCTGTGGCACTCGGCCACGACCTTGGCCTTGAAGTCGATCTTGGTGTAGATGCCGAGGCTGCCGACGATACGCGTGATCGGATCCCACGCCATCTCGACGAGGCCGTCCTTGCTGCTGCTGCCCTTGTGGGTGGGGCTGGGGATTGTCGACGTCATGACGTCGCCTCTCTGCGTTGGCGAAGGGTGCCGCGGGACGGCCGCCTGAGCGTCGCCCGAGACATGAAGGGCAGGATCTACCAGGTTCGTCTGGCGCCGGTGGTGAGCTGGCGGCCTCTGGACCGCCACTTCGGCTCCTTGTCGACCGTCTGGGTCGTGATGTGGCGAAGGTTGCGGATCGCCTTGCCGTACAGGCCGGACGCCGCAGTGGACATCTTGCTGCCGGGTGGCTCGTCCATGAACGGCATGAACTTGTCGGGGAAGCCCGGCATGGTGCAGCCGATGCAGATGCCGCCGACGTTGGGACAGCCGCCGACCCCGTTCATCCAGCCCCGCTTGGGCACGTTGCACTTCACGACCGGTCCCCAGCAGCCGAGCTTGACGATGCACTTCGGCGAGCCGTACTCGGTGGCGAAGTCGCCCTGCTCGTAGTAGCCGGCCCGGTCACAGCCCTCGTGCACCGTGGCGCCGAACAGCCAGGTCGGTCGCAGCGCGTCGTCGAGCGGGATCATCGGCGCCTGGCCGGTGGCCATGTACAGCATGTATGTGATGGTCTCCGACAGGTTGTCGGGCTGGACCGGGCAGCCGGGCACGCACACGATCGGGATCCCGGCCTTGGACTTCCAGTCCCAGCCCAGGTAGTCCGGCACCCCCATCGCGCCGGTCGGGTTGCCGGCCATCGCGTGGATGCCGCCGTACGTCGCGCAGGTGCCGGCCGCGATGATCGCCGTCGCCTTGGGAGCGAGCCGGTCCAGCCACTCGCTGGTCGTCATCGGCTGGCCGGTGGCGGGGTTGTTGCCGAACCCGCACCAGTAGCCCTCCTCCTTGATGGCTTCGTTGGGGATCGATCCCTCCACCACGAGCACGAACGGCTCGAGCTCGCCGCGGTCGGCCTTGAAGAACCACTCGAGGAAGTCGTCCGCCCCACCGTTGGGGCCGCACTCGAAGTCGATCAGCGGCCAGTGGACCGCCACTTGAGGCAGGCCGGGCAGCGCGCCGAGGGCGATCTCCTCGATGGTGGGCTGGGTCGCCGCGGTCAGCGCGACGGAGTCCCCGTCGCAACTGAGTCCGGCGTTGATCCACAGCACGTGGATCAGGGTCTCTTCGGCCTTGATAGCTGCCTCTGTAAGCATCCTCGCCGCTTCCCGGAACTCAGCGGTTCCAAGCACCGGAACCGGCGGTCGATCCACTTGTGTGGTCTGCGTCACTTCTACGCTCGGCGCGGAGAGCGTGTCAATATGTGTGATCCACACTGTCCCCCGGTCCCTGATCGTGCAGCCACGCGTACCACGCGCTCAAACCCTCGCCTGTCGTGGCCGAGATGACGACGACGTCGAGGCCCGGGTTGACCCGGCGGGCATGCTCGGTGCAGGCCGCGACGTCGAAGTCGACGTACGGCAACAGGTCGCACTTGTTGATCACGAGCAGGTCGGCACCGGCGAACATCTGCGGGTACTTCAGCGGCTTGTCGTCGCCCTCGGTGACCGAGATGACGACGACCTTGGCCGTCTCGCCCAGGTCGAACATCGCCGGGCAGACGAGGTTGCCGACGTTCTCCACGAACAGCAGCGACCCGGACTGCAGCTCGAGGCTCCCCAGCGCCTTGCGCATCATGTCCGCGTCGAGGTGGCAGCCGGCACCGGTGTTGACCTGCACGACCGGGGCCCCGGTGGCGTGGATGCGGTCGGCGTCCAGCAGGGTCTCCTGATCGCCTTCGATCACCGCGACCGATACCTGTGTGCCCAGGTCTGTGAGCGTGCGTACCAGGAGTGTCGTCTTGCCCGATCCCGGAGAGCTCATCAGGTTCAGGGCGATGATCCGGCGCTGTTCCAGCCAGTGGCGGTTGGTGGCCGCGAGCGCGTCGTTCTTGGCCAGGATGTCGAGCTCGAGGGTCCGGGTCTGGGTGTCATCCGGGGCTGCGCTGCCCTGCTCGTGGGTGTGGTGGTGCCCGTGGTCACCGTGGTCGTGGGCGTGCATCGTGGAGACACGCGTCCCCTCGTCGTTGCCGCACCCACACGTTGCGCACATGTCAGTTCACCTCTCCGGTCACCTCTTGGGCCACCTCTTGGGCCACCTCTTGGGCCACCTCTTGGGCCACCTCTTGGGCCACCTCTTGGGCCACCTCGAACGATTGCACGGTCAGCTCCCGCCCGGAGACCACGTCGACGTCTGCGCTGCCACAGGGGCACAGCAGGATGAGGTCGGTCAGGGTGAGGTCGCAGCCGCACCTGCGGCAGTGTCCGGTGCCGGGAGGCTCGTCGATGACGAGCTCGGCGCCCTGCAGGCTGGTGCCCTCGGTGACCAGCTCGAAGCAGAACCTCATGGCGTCAGGGACGACCCCGGACAGCTTTCCGACCCGCAGGCGCACGCTCGCGACCTGCGCGCCGGCGGCGTGCTCACTCACCGCGTCGACGACGCTCTGGGTGATCGAGAGCTCGTGCACGGAATGATCCCATCGCCAGGTCCATCGTCAGTGCCACGGTAAGCCTCGAAGTCAAGTGGGCTGACTGCGCAGACCGCGAGGACCTCGACCGGCACGTCCCATGACCTAGGCTGCTGGCCGGACCCGTACGGAGGTGTCGGACATCGCGGAGGGCGGACGGTCCATGACGATGTACCGGCTGACCAACCCGATCCGGCACTACGCGTGGGGGTCGAGGACGCACATCGCGCAGCTGAGCGGCCGGGACCTCGGGGACGGGCCCGCTGCGGAGATCTGGATCGGGGCCCATCCCGCCGACCCGTCGTTGGTTCAGCACCCGTGCGGGCAGGCTCCGCACGGGCAGCGACTCGACACGCTGATCGCCGCTGATCCCGTGCGGCACCTCGGAGCAGCCGTGCGCACCGTGTTCGGCGACCGGTTGCCCTTCCTGCTGAAGCTGCTGGCCGCCCGCGACACCCTGTCGCTGCAGGTGCACCCGCCCGGGCAGTGGGCACGGCGCCGCTACGCGGAGCAGGACGCCGCCGGCGTGCCGCTGACCGCACGGGAGCGCACGTACCAGGACACGTCCCACAAGCCAGAGCTGCTGTACGCCCTGACCCGCTTCGAGGGCATGGCCGGCTTCCGGGACACCGCGAGCTCCGCGGCCGTTCTGCGTGGCCTGTCGCTGGACTGGTTGGACCCGGTGGCAGACATGCTCGAGTACACGAGAACACCGTTCCAGACGCTGCGGGACGTGGTCGCCCGGTGGCTCGCGATCCGGTCGCGCGACGCCGCCGGGCTGCTCGCCGAGCTGCGTACGGCGTGCCTGCGAGCCGAGGCGTCTGCCCACGCGCAGCAGCCGGCCGGGCGGCCCCCGACCCGGCTGGCGCACGACGTGTCCCGGGAGTCGCTACGGGTGTATGCCGCCGTTCCCTCGCTGATCGACGGCTACCCCGAAGACCCGAGCGTCCTGGTCACCCTGCTGCTCAACCACGTGGTGCTCGCACCCGGTGAGGCGATGTTCATCGGCGCGGGCGTCATCCACGCCCACACCGCAGGGTTCGGCATCGAGATCATGGCCGCATCGGACAACGTGCTACGCGCCGGCCTGACCCCCAAGCACGTCGACATCCCCGAGCTGCTCGAGACGGCCAGCTTCACCCCGATGCCGACGCCGCACTGGGCGCCGTCGGAGTCCGGCGCCGAGGGCGACGTGCTGCTCGCGCCGCCGGTTGAGGAGTTCGAGCTGCACGTCCTCCAACTCGGTGGACCGGACGTACGTTTCGTACACAGAGCGCCGCGGGTCGTGTTGTGCCTGGAGGGGACGGTCCGGGTCGTCGGCGAGCTGGACTGCCTGGTGCTGGCGCGGGGTGAGTCGGCGTTCGTCAGCGCCTGCCAGGCACCGATCTGCGTAGGCGGGGACGGCCGCGCGGTGGTAGCCCAGACGCCGACCTCCCTCGCCGCGCGAGAACCGCGATGATCCCCGGCCTGCACGTGGTCATCCCGGCCGGCGGGGCGGGCTCGCGACTGTGGCCGCTGTCACGCTCGGCCCGCCCGAAGTTCCTGCTGGATCTCACCGACTCCGGGCGCAGCCTGCTGCAGCAGGCCTGGGACCGGGCGGTTCCACTGTGCGGTCCGGAGCATGTCACCGTCGTCACCGGTCGTACACACGCCGGGGCCGTGGCCCAGCAGCTGCCCGGCCTGGCCCCCGGCCGCCTCGTCCACGAGCCGTCGGCGCGGGACTCGATGGCCGCCATCGGCCTGGCCACGCGGCTGATCCACGCGCAGGAACCTGACGCAGTGATCGCGTCACTGCCGGCGGACCACGTGATCACCGCCGACGAAGCCTTCGCGGCGGCGCTCTCCCAGGCGGTCGTGGTGGCCGGCTCGGGCGCGATCGCCGCCATCGGGATCACCGCAACGACCGCCTCCAGCGCGTACGGGTGGATCGAGAGCGGAGCGTCGTTGCGGCTCGACGGTGCACGCGACGCCCGGCGGGTGGAGCGCTTCGTCGAGAAGCCGGACCCCGCGGCGGCGGCGGACTACCTCGCGACGGGACGGTACTGCTGGAACGCCGGCATCTTCGTCGCTCGCGCCGACGTCCTGCTCGGCCACCTCGCCGACCAGCAGCCGCGGTTGAGCGACGGCCTGCGGCTGGCCGCCGACGCCTGGACCCGTGGTGACACAGGTGCCCTCGAGCGGGTGTGGTCCACGCTGACCCGGATCGCCGTGGACCACGCCGTCGCCGAACCAGTGGCAGCGGCGGGTTCCATGGCGGTGGTGCCGGCCGAACTCGGCTGGGACGACATCGGTGACTTCGCCTCGCTGGCCGCGCTGCTGCCCGACCGGGCCGGGGTACGCGTCCTCGGCCCGGCCGACGACGTCCAGGCGATCGACGCCACCGGGCTCGTCGTGACCCGTGACGGGCGCGCGGTGACCCTGCTCGGCGTCGAGGACGTCGTCGTGGTCGACACGCCGGACGCGCTGCTGGTGACCACCCGCGAGCACGCGCAGCGGATCCGCGAGTGCGCCGACCGCTGGCGCGCGCATGGCCGGGACGACCTGCTCTGAACCCGGCCGGTCAGGCGTGCGCCGCCACCTCGGCCTCGGTCATGATGCGGGCCAGCTCGGGCGTCGTCACCTGCGCCCTCCACCCGAGCTCGCACGCCGCCTTGGACGCATCGCCCACCAGCGAGTCGACCTCGGTGGGACGCAGGTAACGTTCGTTGAACCTCACGTGCTTCTCCCAGTCGAGGCCGACCGCGGCGAAGCAGAAACCGAGGAAGTCGCGCACCGAGTACGACGTGCCGGTGGCGAGCACGTAGTCGTCGGGCTCGTCGGCCTGCAGCATCGCCCACATGCCCTCGACGTACTCCTTGGCGTAGCCCCAGTCACGCTCGGCGTCGAGGTTGCCGAGGTAGAGGAAGTCCTGCCGGCCCACCGCGATGGCCGCCGCACCCATGGCGACCTTGCGGGTCACGAACGACTCGTCGCGCCGGGGCGACTCGTGGTTGAAGGCGATCCCGTTCACCGCGTACAGGCCGTATGCCTCCCGGTAGCTGCGGGTCATCCAGTACGCGTACGCCTTCGCTGCACCGTACGGCGACAGCGGCTGCAGCGGCGTCGTCTCGTCCTGCGGCACGGCGGCGGCGCCGAACATCGCCGAGGAGGACGCCTGGTAGTACCGGGTGGGCAGACCGACCATCCGGATCGCCTCGAGCAGGCGGGTGGCGCTGATCCCGCTGGTCATGCCGGTGAGCTCGGGCTCGGCGAAGGACAGGCTGATCTGCGAGGTCGCGGCCAGGTTGTAGACCTCGTCAGGTGCGACCCGGCTCAGCAACGTGATCAACCGGGACCCGTCGGTGACGTCGCCATGGTGCAGGAAGAACCGGGCGTTCTCGTCGTGCACGTCGCGGTTCAGGTGCGCGAGGCGGCCGAGGTTGTAGCTCGAGGACCCGCGTACCAGGCCGTGCACCGTGTAGCCCTTGGCCAGCAGCAGCTCGGCCAGATAGGAGCCGTCCTGGCCGGCGACACCGGTGATGAGAGCGGTCTTGGTCACGGGCAGAGACTACGGAGGTCACTCACCCGCGCAGGAACCGGCTCAGGAAGGCCCGGGTGCGCTCGTGGCTCGGGTCGCCGAGCACGCAGGCTGCCGGCCCCTCCTCGAGCACGATGCCCTCGTGCAGGTAGGCCACCCGGTCGGCGACGTCGCGCGCGAACGTCATCTCATGGGTCGCCATCACGACGGTCAGGCCCTCGCCGGCCAGCACCCGGACGGCGTCGAGGACCTCGCCCACCAGCTCGGGGTCCAGCGCCGAGGTCACCTCGTCCAGCAGCAGCACCCGCGGCGACATCGCCATCGCCTGCACCAGCGCGACCCGCTGCTGCTGACCCCCGGACAGGCTGTCCGGGTGCGCCCCGGCCTTGTCCGCGAGACCGAAACGGGCCAGGCCCTCGTGTGCGTACTCCTGCGCCGCCGCGCGGGACAGTCCGCGTAGCCGCCGAGGCGCCAGCGTGACGTTGTCGAGCACCGACAGGTGCGGGAACAGGTTGTACGCCTGGAACACCATGCCGATGTCACGCCGCACCTCGTCGGCGTTCACCCGTGGGTCGCTGATGTCGCGCCCGTCGAACCAGATCGTCCCGTCGTCGAGCGTCTCCAGCAAGTTCAGGCAGCGCAGCAGCGTCGACTTACCGCACCCGCTGGCGCCGATCAGGCACACGACCTGTCCCGCCTCGACCGACAGGTCGACACCGGTCAGCACCTGGTGCTCGCCGAAGTGCTTGCGCACCCGCTCAGCCGCCAGCAACGTCATGTCAACCCCTGATCCCGCCGCGCAAGACGCAGTGCGAGGTGGTCGGTGAGCCGCGCGAAGGGGACGGTGAGGACGATGTAACCGACGGCGGCAACCACCAGCGGCGTGTAGTTGAACTCCCGGAGCTGCTCGATCTGAGCCCGCTGGAACGCCTCCGCCACGCCGAGCACGGCGATCAGGGCGGTGTCCTTCTGCAACGAGGCGAAGTCGTTGACCAGCGGCGGCAGCACCCGCCGGATGCCTTGCGGCACCACGACCAGCCGCATCGTCTGGCCGTACGACAGGCCCAGCGACCGGCCGCCGGCCCACTGGCTCGGGTGCACCGACGTGATGCCGGCCCGGAACACCTCGGACACGTAGCCGCCGTAGGAGAAGGTGAGCGCGATGACGGCCAGCCAGAACGGGTCCCCGGGAATGCCCTGCAGCTCCAGCGCCGGCAACCCGAAACCGACGAGGTAGACCACGAGCAGCGTGGGGGTGCCGCGCGAGACGTCGGTGTAGACGACGGCCAGCAGCTTCAGCGGCGCCAGGCCCGGGAACGGCAGCACCCGGATGATCGCGACCACCAGAGCCACGACCAGGATCAGCACCTCGGCGATCAGGAAGACCTTGATGGTCACCGCGAAGCCGCGCAGGACGGCCGGCAAGGACGCCGTGGCCTGTTCCCGGTCGAAGTACGTCTCCTGGACCCGGTCCCAGCCGGGTGAGGTAAGCACCACCACGACGAGCACGGCGATCAGGACCGCGGTCGAGACGGCCGAGACCAGAGTGCGGTGGCGGGCCCGACGCCGGCGCCAGGCGATCCGCTCCAGCTGGGTGTCGCTGGCGGCCCAGCCGGCGGGGCTGCTCACGACAGGGTCGGCACGTCCACCGCGTCGGACAGCCAGCTGCGCTCGATCCGCTCGAGCGTCCCGTCCTCCTTCAGCGCGGAAAGGGCGGCGTCCACACAGGCGACCAGGGGGTTGTCCTTCTCCAGCAGCAGGCCGAACTGCTCGGTCTCGCCCGACGTGACCTGGAACTGCCCCACGACCACGGCCGCCGGGATCTCCACGGCGGTGATGTAGAACGCGGTCGGGAGGTCGGCGACGATCGCGTCGACCTGTGCGTTGAGGAGCGCCTGCTTGGCGGCGGTGGTGTCGTTGAAGACCTGCGGCTCGGCGGCCGGATCGATCTCAGCCTGGACCGCCTCCAGCGACGTGGTCCCGATCTGCGCCCCGAGCCGGGCGTCCTTCAGCTCGGCCAACGAGGTGACCTCGGCGTACGGACCGTCCTTCAGCGAGATGATCGCCTGCGACGCGGAGTAGTAGCCCTGGGAGAAGGTGACTGCCTGGGCCCGTGCCGGGGTGATCGAGATCTGGTTGATGTCGAAGTCGAACGGCTTGGCTCCGGGCTGGAAGCTGTTGTTGAACTTCACGACGGTCCAGTCGACCTCGTCCGGGGCGAAGCCCATCTCGTCGGCGACCGCGTAGGCGACGGCGGACTCGAAGCCCTCACCGTTGGTCGGGTCGTCGTCGACGAAGTACGGCTCGTAGGCAGGACTGTCCGTCCCGACCGTCAGCCGGCCGTCAGTGACCACGTCGAGGTCGTCGACGGCACATTCGTCTGCCGATGCCGTGGCGCCAGCAGTGCGCTCGTCCTGTAGCTCCTCCTCCTCCACCGGGGCGCAGGCGAGCAGGAGCAGGACGAGGGAGGCTGTCACGAAGCTGCTGCGACGGGCTGGTGCGATGGGCATGTCGTGATCGTAGGACGCACGACTACGTCTCGGCTGTTCCGGGGCCTGGGTGGTCAACGACGTCCGACCGGACCCCGTCGTGACCGGGGTGCCGACCGCCCGACGGCTGACTCGACGCGGAGACCAACGCGGCTGCCACGTGGTTGCGTGGTTCCCTCCACACTCACGGAGCTCCCGGGGTCGCGCATCCTGCACTTTGGCGATCACGCTGGCGATGCTGCTCAGCGGCGCCGCAGTCCCCTCGACCGCGGTCCCACCAGCACCAGAAGCGGTGGGTCCGGTCGTGCAGGCATCGACCGACGAGGCGGTTCGGCGAGTCATGCTCGGCGGGGTCAGTGTCCGGCTGCTCCCCGGCACCCGCCAGGTCATCACGTCCAACGGCACCGCAGCGACCCATTCGGTGGTAGCGCTGTGGCGTAGCCGCGGCGGCGACTGGACACAGGTGCTCGTGACGCGCTCGGGGCGTACCGGCTACGGCGGGCTCGTGCCCGGCTCGGACCGAGAGCGGGGAACCGGCACCACTCCGCTCGGGACGTACCAGATCACCGAGACGTTCGGCAACGCACCGAGGCCCCGTGGCACCGCCCTGCCCTTCCACGGCGTACGGCAGGGCGACTACTGGGTACAGGACAACCGCTCGGCCTTCTACAAGCAGCGACGACACATCCGTCGGGGCGGCTTGCGGCCAGGGACGTCGGAGCACCTGCCCGACTACGGCGGGCAGTACGCCTGGTCGCTGGTGATCGACTTCAACCGTCCCCGTCCGGTGAAGCGGCGTGGCTCGGGGATCTTCCTGCACGTCAATGGCGACGGTGCGACTGCTGGCTGCGTGCGGGCTGCTCGGCCGTTCATCGAGTCGACGATGAAGCGGTTGCGGCCGAGACTGCGGCCGCTGGTCTCCATCGGTCGCTGAGCTGCTGCACCGGGATGACGTTGCCGATCGCCGTGCGAGGGGTCTGCGACCGAACTCCCCATGGCACCTTGTCACTCCCCATGGGTTGCAACCCATGGGTGGTGCGGTTTACCAGGGGACCCTGGTAAAC